>JAERTK010000209.1 GCA_016844935.1 Desulfobacteraceae bacterium
TGGTATCCGTGTAATCGGGGTCTTCCCGATTGGCGCGGACCACAAGGGTTAGATCAACGGATCGGATGTTTGAAATATTGGTGGTGACATTTCCTGCCCCGTCATCGTCCAACCGGGTTCCATCCTCTTGCAGATAAACAAAATTGAGGGCATCCACATTTTCAATGACCGGTTGCACGGTTGCACCGTCCGTGCTCTGGATGCCCAGGTTTTGAATGCCACCCGAGGTGTAAAGGGAATAGGTGACGTTTTCATAGGGATCATCGGTATCTCCGTCGGGGTCGTTTGGGGTGGTGCTTGACGTGTTCCCCCTGAGATCTGCGGTAAAATGTATTTCGTCAACACCGGCCGTCAGGATGCCCGGCCTGTTGATATCTGTGTCGGAAGGGTTGCACCCTGCTTCTCGAATCTGGTTTGACATAAAAAAAATGGCCGTCCTGAGGTTCTGTTGGAGGGCCGCCACCTCCTCCTGAATCACATAGGATTTCTGCTGGGACCGGTAGGCGGCATAGACGGCCGTCATGATGATGGCCGATACGGACAGTGCCACCAGCAGTTCCAACAGCGTAAAGCCAAGGTTTTTTTTCGATGCTATCATAATCTGTATTATTGAATCGCAAACGCCACTTTAACGTTGCCGGCGCTGGACATAATGATATCCGCTTCACTGTTGTCGGTATTCTTGATGGAAACCGTGCCTTCGGGTGCAACAAAGTTGTTGTTATTCACAATGGGAATACCGTTTGACCGAAAGCCAACCGCCGGCAAACTGTCACTGTTGGTGGTAAAGTCGTTGGAATTCGTTGAAATGCCCGAATGGTAATCCGTCCATTTAACTTTTCTAACAATGTCGGTGGTTTCCGAACTATCCAGTGACAGATCATTGTCCGCATCCTGAAAAACAACATAATCGTAGGTATCGCCGTCAACCGGTTGGTTGAAGGTGATGGTGCAGAGAGCGCCGGTCTTGATGGCGGTCGTTCTGGCCAGTTGAAAACTGGCCCGGAGATCTCTGGCGGCACTTTTCAGATAATAATCCGGAAGCCATTTGATAAACCCGGGGATCGCAATTGCGGTTATAATGCCCAATATTGCGATGACCGTCATCAACTCCGCCAGCGAAAACCCGTCATGCATGGATTTCATTTTTGGCATCTGATCCATTGCGCTTCCGTGCCTTATATCAGGTTTTGTGACATGATCATTAATCAGCGCACCCCACTGGTGTTTACCTTAAGGAAATACGCAATTTTTATGCCACATTTGATGTATGGTTAAAGTGGCGTTATTATATAAAATCACAGATCATTAATCCAAATAAAAATATTTATCCTGATGGATTGTAAAAACAATTATCAGCTGTAAAAATTTATTACATGCATTCATCCTGATATTTGCTTACCTTAAATCCGAAAAACATTGGCATGCTTGTTGAGAAGACCCTCAAACAATAATTCTGAAGCGGCAAACCGGGATTCATTTCCGAAGGCTTGACTTTTATTTTATAAGCACCTAAAATTTCGGGGGCTTATTGTGTAAAACCCTGTCAAAAAGAACAAGAAATTGGCAAATATAAGGGAGATCAAGATGGAAACATTGCAGATCCCAAATGCTGTAAAAGAGATGCTTTTGTATATGGAAGGAAAAAGCATTAAGGATAAATTTTTTCGATTAATAATGAGTGATTTGGAAAACCGGTTTCGCTCTTGCGCCGATCGCCTTTATGAATTTGAAAAAAAATATAAACTGGTATTTAAGCAGTTTGAAGAGGCTTGGATAACTGATTCCGGTCCTGAAAAATATTCCTATGAGACCGAGAAAGACTATATGGAGTGGGAAAGCCTAGATGATGAACATGATTTTCTCCTATCGCAAATGCGAGCATTAAAGGAGGGGCTCAGCTCGTGAAGCAATCCGTTGAAGCGTTTGAAGAACAACTTATACATGGTCTTGAAAAATACCTACGAGAAGGCAATTTAGAAATATTTGAAAAGAGCATCATGCGAATGAAAGCGAGGTATCATGTTGGTGTTTCACTATTCATAGACGTTTTCTATGCCATCCGAACGGGAAAAACCAGCTTCGCTGTGGTACAAAAAGGAGAGCGGATTTTTGGGATTGATAATCTTGGCAGCTGGCATTGTCACCCGTTTCGGAAACCTCAAAACCATGAGTTTATAGACGAACCATCGATTGAAGAAATTTTATCACAGTGTAAATCTGCCATTGATGCGCTTATCAAAGAAGACTAAGGTCGTTTTCTCGTTCCCACGCGCCAGTGTGGAAACGCATTACCGTTACGAGAGTTAGCCTCATACCGCCATTTGGCTAGCCCCTACCCCATAGAATAAACAGAAGAGAAACGGCGTTATGGGTAACAACATCGGAGGAAATGAATCGGGCTTTACCCTGATGGAGCTGATTTTAGTGATGGTTGTCATGGGCATTTTGGCCGCCATTGCCATTCCGACTTTCATGGGTTTACTTCCAGGTATGCGCTTGAACGGCGCGGCTCGCCAGATAATGGGAGATTTGATGGATGCGCGCATGGAGGCGGTGAAACAGAACAACCCATTCAAGGTTTTTGTCCTCAACGATCATGAATATAAGATATTGGATGACGATGACGGTGACGGAATCGATGATAGTGGCACTGAGACGTCACGAACCATTGACATCCAAGGCAATTACAGTGACATGACCATCAGTTACACTGGAAGCCCCCCCACAATCGCCTTCAGTCCGAAAGGAACCGCCACGGACCTGGGCACCATCACGGTTCAAAACGGCAGTGGCTTAAAATCCGTCTCCGTGAGTGTCGCGGGGCGCATTAAGATTAATTGATGAGGTTGAGCAATGAGACCGCAACGAGATGGACCAACGTCCGAAATTGTCGCTCAGAGAGGCTTTACACTCATCGAATTGCTGCTGACCATTGTGCTTCTTTCCGTTGGCCTGCTGGGCATAGCTACCCTGACCGGGACTATAATCCAGAAAAACAAGCTGAGCAATGACCTGACTGCGGCTACCACACTGGCCCGGGACAAGCTGGAGGAGCTTCGCGCCAATGGTTACGCCAGTGCCGTCAGTGAAACAAAAACCGCCAGTGCCGCCCCTTTTTCCGAATACCAGAGAGAAGTAACCGTCAGCGCCCTTTCAGCCGGGATGAAGCAAGTAACCGTCAAGGTGTACTGGGGTCTATCCGATGCCCATGACATTGAAATCAAAACCATTCTCTGCGAGTAAAAAAATATCGAAGGCTCCGATGTCCGATTCTGTACAGAAAAATCAAAAAGGATTTACACTTGTTGAACTGCTCATTACTTTGGCCGTCATCCTTATTGTGGTTGCGTCTCTGACCAGTACGTTTGTTTTTCAGCTGAAGACCTACAATACGCAGCAGCAAATCACTGGGATGCTCCAGAACGCGAGGGCGGGAATGGATGTGATGTCCGGCGAAATCATGATGACGGGGTACGGAGTGACCTCTACGGCACTTTCCACATGGCTCAACTGGGCGGGGGTTACTTTTGGTAACGACCCCATTGTCATCGAAGACGGAACGGGGGCTCTGGGAAGTGATATCATCCATGTGGCGGGGTGTTTTGACGGTGCGGCCACGACCCTTGCTACAGATGCTTCTTCTGGGGACACGACCATTGATGTAGGTGACGGCTCAAAATTCAACACGACCACCAAGAGCAATATCTGCATCAATGGCATTGAACGGGCTGTGGTGACCGGGGTTTCGGGCGATACCCTCACAATTGACACGGACCCGGGTACTTCTGGAAACCAGGGGCTTGAGGCGTCATATGATGTATCGGCAATAACCGTGGATATCTGTGTGGTGAAGATCATCAGCTATTCCATTGTTCAGGAAACGGGCGCGTCGGGCAACACGGTGTATACCCTTAAAAGAAACGAAAATCTGGGGGCCGGGCGGCAACCCCTGGCGGAAAACATCATCGACATGCAGGTGACCCAGGTTCCTTCAACGGGGAAGATTAAGGGCGTGGAGATCAATCCGTTGATGGCTCAGACTGAGAAGCCGGACCCAGATTACGATCAAAACAATGGGTACAGAACATACCGCTTACGTTCTATTGTAACACCACCGAATCTGGACGTCGACTGAAACAATTGATTGCCGGGGATCAAACCCCATAAGGGCGATTGTAAAATGAGAAAGCATCAATACCATAAAGACGAGCGTGGCGTGGCTTTGATTATTGCCCTCATGTTTTTGGCCATACTGGCGATGCTGGGAACAACGGGCTATGTCCTTACCAGCACGGATTTGAAGATCGGAAGGAATTACCAGGCCAGCGCTGAATCGTTTTTCGATGCGGAGGCAGGGGTTAATTTTGCTGAAGCAGAGATTGAATCGGCGCTGAGTTCGGGTTCCATAACACTGCCAACCACCATTGGCGGTACCGCAACATTGTCCTATACGGTTCCCAGCGGTTTTTCTTTTTCCCTGTCGCCGGTGACAATGGTGGCAAATAACACCTACTCCCTGACCAGCACCGGAAACGGACCGAGCAACAGCCAGGCACAAATAGTGGTTCGTTACAGCCGCGCTTCACCCATCAACTTTGCCGCGTTCGGCGATGAAAAACTCGATACGAAAAATGGCGGTACAACGCTCAGTTTTGACAGCAGCAGCACAGATTCAACAAAGAACGATCCCAATGATCCGTCGTTTCAAACAACTCACGAGGCAGATGTGGGGTCCAATGACTGGTTGGTAACCCATAATGGCGCAAGTATTGATGGTGCTGGGGTTCTGGGCGAAAAAGTGGATGGCTCGGCCACCACAAACAGCATTCACGGGGGAACTACTTTTTATGATGCAAGCCCGGAAAATGTGGGAAGGGTGGACCCGGACCCCCTGGGGGTGAATATTGTTGGGGGGGCGTATAATCCGGCAACCTATGCTCCCCCCAATAACGACAATCTTACCGGAATTAATCCCATTAGCATGTATAACAATACCACGCACGAACTTGAAGTCCCCAACGGCGGGAAGGTGACCTTAACGGCCGGGGACTACTATTTTTCCGAGGTGGAACTCAAGAACAACGCGGAGCTGGAAATCAATGCCTCCGGCGGCGAAGTGCGGATTTTTCTTACCGGCCCATTTAACTCCAAGAATTCATCAGTTGTGGATGTTATTGGAAATTCAACAGATTTCAGCATTTTTTCCAATTCGACCGATAAAATCGACTTTAAGCATGGCAGCGAGTTTAAAGGCTTTGTTTACGCTCCTTACGCGGACATCGATATCAAAAACAGCGCAGACGTTTACGGCGCCATCTGGGGTGGCAACGTGGACATCAAGAATTCCGGCACCCTCTATTTCGACACCGCCATCAGGAATAAGTTTCTCTCAAACAATCTGAATAAAGTTTCTTGGAGCGAGGTCCGTAACTGATTCTCATTGGAACTGTTCCCACCAGGGTGGCAGAACCCCATTGTTTTGAGCTGCCACCCGATCTCTAAGTTGCTTGAGTTTGTTCTGAATCTGAATCAATTCGTTCCAGTATAGGTCTTTTTCTTTCCTGTGGTTTCTTCTCTTTGCTTCCTCGAACGCTTTTGAGATTCTTTCCCTTTCCACAAGAATCCGCTGTTTTTCCTTTATGAAGACCGCCTGAGGGGCTTTCTTTTTTGGGTCGGCCGATTTTTCCCCTTCAGTTTTGGCGTCTTCTGAAGGTGATTTGGGAACGGTAGTCCCTTCTTTCCTGTTTTCAGGAACAGGTGGATTTTCCGGTGGTTTCAAGACCTTCTCTTTGGGGACGTCTGCGATTTCCTCGATGTCTATGATCTGGTCCTTTGGTAACCCGATGACCCCGCCATACCGCTCGATTTTGATCTGATCCCCTTCCTCCCGGTATTCCGGGGTGGTGAAACTTCTTCCGTCCTTCAGATGGATCACGTAGGTGGCGGCGCAGAGAACAGGGAATGATAGCAAAAGGGTTATTATGGCTGTTATAGTTATTTTCATTCTATTCTCATTTAAATAGATTTTGTGTGGTTCAAAAATTCCGTTATATATCCATAAGGTTTTGGTGCCGTTTTTGGCAAATTCTGTTCAAAAAAATATCATTTTACGGGATCTCATGCAACCCCATGTTTTTCCCTGGGTCCCAATGGAAAAGATTCAAACAACCGTTCCCATTTGGTATTGGCATTAATGGTCTCCATCAGGCGATTTCCCACGAATGGCCATCAGATGCAGTCATGGTAGAAATAGGACCCGAATACGAAGAGGTAAACCAACAGGGAGTGAAAGAGGAGTTTCTGGATCCGTTAAGCGGGCTGAAGTAGAAAAGATCACCAAAACAGCTTGAAAAATTGTCCCCCACCTGAAAACCGAAATCCATTTCCCGGATATCTTCGCCCGCATAAAATCATGGGCGCCCCGCTTTTATCCACAGATCAGGGGGAACGCGAAAAAACTTGATTTTTAATGATATCATCATTAGAACTAGAGCATGTATATCAGAAGAATATTGACGGAGAAGCTTTATAAACTGGTTGAATCCTTTCCTGCCGTTGTTATCAGCGGGGCTCGCCAGGTCGGAAAAAGTACGCTTCTCCAAAATACGTTGGGAATGGATACGGAGATTGTTGTTTTCGATCCTGTTATTGACATTCAAAACGCTCGGCAGGATCCTGAACTTTTTCTAAATAATCATCCCCCACCCCTGATTCTTGATGAAATCCAATATGCTCCGGAGTTGGTTGCCTCAATAAAGCGGCGTATCGATCTGAACCGTACCCCCGGTCAATATATACTGACAGGTTCCCAACAATGGGGTGTCATGAAATCCATGTCGGAAAGTCTGGCCGGCCGTGCCGTTTTTCTGGACCTGTACAGTTTTTGCCTGGCTGAAATCAGCCAGCGCGATTTCATCGTGCCGTGGATTGCAAGATGGCTGGATTCGCCGGAACCATTCCTGGCCATGAGCCAGTCACGATTGACCCATAAAATAACGCTTTATGAACAGCTCTGGCGCGGTTTTTTGCCGGAAGCGCAATTCCTGGCAGCCGAAGTGATTCCTGACTTTCTCAGCGCCTACCAGCGTACTTATATTGAACGGGATGTGAGGCTTTTGGCTGAAGTATCAGATTCGCAGCTATTCGGCAGATTCCTTCAGCTTGTTTCCGGTTTGACGGCACAGGAAATAAATTTCAGCCAGCTTGGCAGGGAATTGGGTTTGACGCCGCAAACGGCTCAAAGATGGCTCGATATCTTGAAAGCCACTTTCCAATGGTTTGCGATTCCTGCCTATTCAGGAAATTTGACAAAAAGGGTCAGCGGCAAATCAAAGGGGTATATTGCAGATACCGGTCTAACCTGCTTGACCCAGGCCATATCGACCCCTAAAGCCGTAGGTGGGCACCCGCTCTGGGGAGCAATGTTTGAAACGGCCGTGGCAACCGAATTGAAAAAACAGGCTGCTTTTTTATCACCCATGCCTGTTTTTTATCACTGGAGGGCTTACAGTGGTGCGGAAGTTGATATTCTGCTGGAATACAATGGTGTTTTTCACCCAATTGAAATAAAAGCCAAGACCAACCCTTCCCGCCGCGATACCATGGGGATTTCCGCGTTTCGAAAGCAATATCCGCAACTCAATATCTCCCCAGGTTTGGTGGTTGCCCCATGTTCAGGCATTGTCCAGCTGTCCGAACTTGACTACGCCGTCCCCTGGGATTTGTCATAGCATCAGTCGTGTTCCGGATATGGGCTTCCCCCTGTGTCAGACAATGGGAGCGGGAGAAACGCATAAAATCATGGGTGCCCCCTTCTTCCCTTTTTGATGCATACTCCTTGCGCTGCTTTTTGTCCCGTGTTTTATCCCCTTACTTTTATCAGAATTATTGTTGAATATGCCTTGACATTTAACATCTCGGCCCGTACTTTGACGGTGCTAAGGGACTCTAAATGAGGACTGAGAATGATTAAAAGAGATTGTCTAAGTCATTTGAAAGAGTGGTGTTACAGGCGTAAACGCAAGCCCCTGTTGATCCGCGGCGCACGTCAGGTCGGCAAAACCACACTGGTCCGCATGTTTTCGGAGCAGGAGGATTTTCAGTTGGTTGAACTCAATATGGAAAAACCCTGGCGGTTCATCCCAACATTGAATGATTTGAATCCCCGCAGGGCCATTGAGGCCATTGAGTTCGAATTCCGTATTGATATCGATCCCGGGCGGTCTATTGTTTTCTTTGATGAAGTGCAGTCTTGCCCGCCAGTGCTGTCACTTCTCCGGTATTTCTACGAGGAGGCGCCGGAATACAGAATAGTGGTGACCGGATCACTTCTGGAGTTTGTGTTGGCGGAACCGAAATTTTCCATTCCGGTCGGACGGATTGAACTTTTTTACCTCGGCCCCCTGACGTTTCAAGAATTTCTATCGGCAACAGGAGAAGACAAAGCCGTTTCAAAATTAAAACGTTACAGCCTTGGCGATACGATCCAGAAACCAACGCATGAAAAACTCAACCATCTGGTACGAACATTCACAGTTGTGGGCGGGATGCCTGAACCCATAAGCCGTTTCGCCCAGAATCGCAGCTTTAAGGAGGTTGAAAGGGTCAAAGGGGAGATTATGGAAACATTTCGCCTGGACTTTAACAAATATCACGGCAAGTCAAATCCACAACTCCTCACAATGGTTTTTGATTCAATGCCCCGGCTGATGGGGAAAAAACTGATCTACTCTCACATAACGCCGAACTACCGGTCCAATGACCTGGCCAGGGCGGTTCAACAATTGTGCCTGGCCCGGATCATCACAAAGATTTTCCATAGCCACGCCAACGGAGTACCGTTGGCGGCGGAGATAAACGAACGATTTTTCAAGATGATGGTCCTGGATGTGGGGCTGTTACTGACACAATTAAACCTCATACCAACGGAAATCGAACAGGTCGGAGAGTTGAATTTGGTCAACAGAGGCGCTCTGGCGGAACAATTCATCGGTCAGCACCTTTATCAATGGCAACCCCATTACAGGGCCCCCGAACTTTTCTACTGGGCTCGCGAGAGAAAATCTTCATCGGCAGAGGTGGACTATGTGATCACCGATGGTTTCAATAATGTTGTTCCTGTTGAAGTTAAGGCCGGCAGTACCGGACGTCTGCGATCTCTGCAAATCATGGTCCTGGAAAAATCATTGCGTCGGGCTGTCAGATTTTCTTCTGCCCAACCCACCATATTGACCGAGAGAAGAAAAACTGCAAAGGGACCGGTGGACTTCACGTTAATTTCTTTACCGCATTATCTGGTGCAGCAGCTTCAACGGTTGCTTTCCGAATCCCATATGAATAACAGTACACTGTTGAAATAATTGCTTTTCAGATCAAGGAATGTACGGTTCCCTAAGAGTGGGCCAAATTAGAACCAAGCTACCATCCTCTATCAAAAAATGTCCCTTAAGGGAGATCGGTTGACAGACATCACCCCCCCTTTTTGACGCATACTCCTTGCTCTGCTTTTCGTCCTGTACTATAATCTCGAAGGCAGGAGAAACAGAAATGCACAAAGTCATGGGCGTCCCCTTCTTTTCATTAAATGTACTGAAAGGCCCGGTCAAAGATGGAAGAATACACCGCAGGGAACATGCACCCTGAACAACGCCGGATTTTTCAGGAAATGACCCCGGAACGTAAGCTGGAGATGGCGGTGATGCTGTATTATTCGGCACGTGAACTAAAGGCCGCAGCCCTGCGTGCCCGGCACCCGGATGTTTCCGAAAAAGAAATTCAGGCAAAGTTGAAAGAGGCGTTCCTCTATGCAAGATCCTGAACTGTTCCAGGTTTTTATCCGTCCTTTGAACCTTCTAAACATCAAGTACATGGTCACGGGTTCGGTTGCGAGCATTGTTTACGGCGAGGCCCGGCTGACCCATGATATTGATATGATCATAACCATCCATGCGCGTGAAGCGGAACGGATTGCCGGGGCATTTCCGCTGTCCGAGTTTTACTGCCCGCCGGTGGAAATTATCCGCATTGAGGCAGGAAGGCCATTGCGCGGTCATTTCAATCTGATCCATCATGCAACCGGATTCAAGGCGGACATGTATCTGATAGGCAAAGACCCCCTCCACCATTGGGCCATGGAACATCGAAGGTGTATTCCTTTGGCGGAAGATCCCATGTGGGTTGCCCCGCCGGAGTACGTCATCCTTCGGAAACTGACATATTACCGAGAGGGTGGAAGCGAAAAACACCTGCGCGACATCCGTGGCATACTGGATGTTTCAGGAGATGAGCTGGACTTTTCTGAAATCGAAAGGCGGGTGAATGCCATGGGGCTGCAAAGAGAGTGGAAAGAAACAGGTTCGGGTGTGTTGAAGACGTAGAAACCTGTTTCCTGAGGTATGATGATCGCTTGGTCTTCCACCTGGCTCCCACGCACCAGCGTGGGAACCCGTACTGTATGCATTCCCATATTAGACAATGGGAGCGGGAGAAACGCATAAAATCATGGATGTCCCCTACTTTCCCTAATCAAGATGTGACGCCAATTCATTTTTTGAATGCTTCATGATAAACATTTTTGCAATAGACGTCTCCAAAGAAACCGATGAAAACATGTCAGACGGGTAAAGATAATCTTCACCCTCTTCGTCAATCACACGGATTTCATTGTGCCTCTCCGCTTCTTCATCCGGTAAACATTGGTAAACCTTCCACTGTTCCAAAGATGCCTCATTTCCTTTATTGCCAATGCAGATGACGAGTCTTTTTCCTTCAAGTTGATTTATCATCATTATTCTCCCAGGTAATATTTTACCTTGATATTCTTTTTACCTATACCATGAGCTTCAAACCAATGGATTTCAGCTAACTTCACAGAACTGTCCGAAAGTCGTACTTTCGCAATTCCTTTCATTTTTTTCCAGTTACCATGTCCATAAAACTTCTCAAGTCTCCTCCTAATTTTTACAGAGCCACCTTTTGCTATTACTTCTTTATTGCGAATTTCGCTCAATATTTCTCTAATCTGAAAAGGCATTGCCAAGAATTATTTCCAATCCTTATTTGCTTTTGAGTTTCTAAATATTTAGGGGGATAACATTCAAACAGGTGTGGAAAAGAATAACACCATGCTAATGCTCCTGTCAAAAAAAATCGAAAACGCACCTGTAATTTCAGGATCTTGACTTTGGCCTTGGAAGGGGTTAGACTTTCACACGATTCCCACGCGCCAGAGTGGGAACCCGTACCGTGGGCATTTCCATATCAGACAATGGGGGGGAAACGGATAGAATCATGAACGTCCCGCTTTTCCGTCTCAAAAGTTCTGCGCGATATGCGTATGTTATTTTCTTCCAGTTTCCTTAGGGCTCATTGTGGATTAATGTGAAAATGACCCCGGAGGGGTAAAGTCGTATAGCCGGTGGTTTTAACCACCGGAATAAGGAACGAAATTTCCAAGTCCTGAAAGGACGACGATACTTCTCGAATGGCCTGAGCGATAATGGAAGCAAACGGGTGGGAATTCAGGAAACAGATGGAAAGAATACACCATGCCAAAGGCTGCCTTTCAATCCCCGTTGATGCTCGGACTGCACGTGCATTTCGTACGGCACCACCGGATTACCAAAAGAAGATTCAAGTCCTGCTTCAATTGCGGCTTCGCGAATTGGTTGAACTGCAGACATGTTCACGATGAGATTGGAAACTTATAATCTGAAGAACGTCCCTTAGTGTCCTCCAAAAAGCCCTTTACAAGGGTGCCTTTAAGGATTACATTTCCCAAACAAATTCATGAGCATTCTCATTTCTATTAAGGATTATATTTCCATGGAACAGAGCAGTCAGGTGCAGAAGGAGGCGTTGTTGAAAGAACGAAAATCCAAAAGCGGTCTGAAAAAAAAGGGGGTATTTAGAGAATATGCCGAGGCGGCTATCATTGCGGTTCTTCTGGCCCTTTTTATTCGGACCTTCGTGGTTCAGGCGTTTAAAATCCCATCGGGCTCCATGAAGCCCACGCTTCTGGTGGGCGATCATATTCTGGTCAACAAATTTCTGTACGGTATTAAGATCCCTTTTACCAACAAGACCCTGATACCCATCAGCGAACCCGAGCGGGGCGACATCGTTGTTTTTATTTATCCGGTGGACCCGGAGAAGGATTTTATCAAAAGGGTCATCGGCCTTCCTGGGGACAAGGTGGAGATTAGGGGTGAAGAGATCTTCATTAACGGCAAGCCATACGATGACGAACACGGATTTTACTCCAAGACGGGGCGTACGGCCACCCGGATGGGAGAAAAAAGTGATTTTGGACCGGTCACGGTGCCGAAAGGGCACCTTTTCGTCATGGGTGACAATCGAAATCACAGCTATGACAGTCGATTCTGGGGGTTTGTACCTTTGACCTCGGTGAAAGGAAAGGCCTTTATCATCTACTGGTCATGGCCTCACTGGAAACGCTTTCTCCACATCGTGGACTAAAACATTGACAGGGTATGTATCTGCAAATACACTAAAGTCTTATCGAAAACAAATAGCCTAAATAACCGCTTACGGGTCCAACGTTTGCTTTTTTTCAGACGTTGGATGATAAACCCTGAGCCTGATAACGCCATTTCTATGACGAAAGGAACTTTATCATGAGTACGACAACCAAAACCATCGAGGGAAATGAAGCGGCGGCCCATGTGGCCTACGCCATGAGCGATGTGGCAGCCATCTATCCCATTACGCCTTCCAGCACAATGGGCGAATATTGTGATGAGTGGGCAGCCTACGGACGCAAGAATATCTTCGGCCAGGTGTTGAATGTGACGGAGATGCAGTCTGAAGCCGGTGCTGCGGGGGCCGTGCACGGATGCCTCTCCGCAGGGGCCCTTTCCACCACCTTTACGGCCTCCCAGGGGCTGTTGCTGATGATCCCCAACATGTACAAAATAGCCGGCGAATTGATGCCGGTGGTGTTTCACGTATCCGCACGTTCCATTGCAACCCATGCCTTGAGCATTTTCGGCGACCACTCGGACATCAACGCGGTACGGCAGACCGGTTTTTCCCTGCTGGCTTCCGCATCTGTACAGGAGGTGATGGATCTGGCCCTGGTGGCGCATCTGGCCAGTATTCGGACGGGTCTTCCCTTTGTGCACTTTTTTGATGGGTTCCGAACCAGTATGGAAATCCAGAAAATCGAACTCATCGACTATGACGACATGGCATCCCTGGTGGACTGGGAGGCCATCGAAGATTTCAGAAGCCGGGCCATGAACCCGGAATACCCGCAACTGCGCGGCACCGCCCAGAACCCCGATATCTTTTTTCAAAACCGGGAAGCTTCCAATCCCTTTTTCGCCCCGGTGGCGAACATTGTTCAGGAAGAAATGGATAAAGTGGGGACCCTGACCGGCCGCCATTACAATCTGTTTGACTATGTGGGTGATCCCGAGGCGGACCGGGTTGTGGTCTCCATGGCCTCCAGCTGCGATGTCATCGAGGAGACGGTCAATTACTTAAACGGCCTTGGAGAACGGGTGGGCCTCATTAAAGCGCGTCTTTATACGCCCTTTTCAGCGGAACATTTTATGCGAGCGTTGCCGGCAACGGCTGAAAGCATCGGCGTCCTGGACCGAACCAAATCCCCGGGCGCTTTAGGTGAACCCCTGTACCAGGATGTTTGCACTGTCTTCCAGGAACGTAGAGAATTTCCCACCATCGTGGGCGGGCGTTACGGCCTCGGCAGTAAGGATTTCACCCCCAGCATGGTAAAAGCGGTGTTTGACAACCTGGGCGCCAGGGGACCCAAGAATCATTTTACCGTAGGCATCGTGGATGATGTGAGCCACACCTCCCTGCCGCTGGGTGAAGAGATCGACCCTTCACCGGAAGGCACCGTGCGGTGTAAATTCTGGGGTCTGGGCGCTGATGGAACCGTGGGGGCCAACAAGAATTCCATCAAAATCATCGGTGAAAATACCGACATGTTTGCCCAGGCGTATTTTGCCTACGACGCGAAAAAATCCGGCGGTAGCACCGTAAGCCATCTGCGGTTTTCCCCCCACAGGATTCAGGCACCGTACCTGTTGACCCATTCGGACTTTATCGCCTGCCACAACCCGTCCTTTGTGGAAGAATACGATGTCCTGGATGGCATTCGGGAAGGGGGCGCCTTTCTGCTGAATTCCCCCTGGACCCTGAAGGAGATGAAAACGCGCATCCCCGATCATATGAAACGTACCATCGCAATGAAAAAACTGGCATTCTACAATATTGACGCGGTCAAAATCGGCGCCGAGCTGGGCCTGGGAGCCCGCATCAACATGATTATGCAGGCCGCATTTTTTCAGATCGCCAATGTCATCCCCCCCAAAGAGGCTTTTGATTACGTGAAGGATGCCATCAAGAAAACCTACGGCAAGAAGGGCGACAAGGTGGTTCAGATGAACATCGATGCCGTGGATCGGGCCGTGGGGGCGCTGGAAAAGATCAAAATCCCCAAATCCTGGGCCACGGCAGGCCATGAGGCTTATCTGGAGAAGGACGAACCGGAATTTGTGACAGAGGTCATGCGCCCCATGTTGAGCCAGCAGGGAGACCAGCTTCCCGTGAGTGCCATGCCGCCGGATGGCATTTTTCCCACAGCCACCACCCGATATGAAAAGCGGGGTATCGCCATCAATGTGCCGGAGTGGCAGCCGGAACACTGCATCCAGTGCAACCAGTGCGCTTTTGTCTGTCCCCATGGGGTGATCAGGCCGGTGCTGGCTGCACAAGAAGACCTTGAAGGCGCACCCAAAGATTTTGTCACGGTTGAAGCCAAAGGGAAAGAACTCAAGGACCTGCAATACCGCATCCAGATCAGCCCTCTGGACTGCACCGGCTGCGGCTGTTGTGCCAATACCTGTCCGGCCAAGAAAAAAGCGCTGATCATGAAACCATTGGGAACCCAGAAATCAGCACAGGTTCAAAACCATCTGTTTTCAACGGAACTGCCCCTGCTGGATCACCTGATGCCGGGGACCAGTGTCAAGGGAAGCCAGTTCAAACTCCCCCTGTTTGAGTTCTCGGGGGCGTGCCCCGGGTGCGGTGAAACCCCTTATGTCAAACTGGTCACCCAGCTGTTCGGAGACCGCATGATGATTGCAAACGCCACGGGGTGTTCCTCCATTTATGGCGGGTCCGCCCCGGTTTGCCCCTACACGGTCAATGGGGAGGGGCATGGTCCCGCATGGGCCAATTCTCTCTTTGAGGACAATGCCGAATACGGGCTGGGCATGGAACTGGCGGTAACCCATCGCCGGTCGAAACTGGAAGACCTGGTGCGTGAAGCGCTTCAGGATGACATTCCGGACTCCCTGGAGGAAGCGCTTACGGGATGGCTGGAGAGCATGAATGACGGCCCCGGGTCTAAAGAAGCGGGGCGCAAAGTCCGTGATTTTCTGGAAGTGGA
The DNA here is from genome assembly GCA_016844935.1 of Desulfobacteraceae bacterium. Taxonomy (GTDB): domain Bacteria; phylum Desulfobacterota; class DSM-4660; order Desulfatiglandales; family Desulfatiglandaceae; genus NaphS2. The sequence goes on from JAERTK010000209.1 coordinate 15,443, forward strand.
ACTGTTGTCCGGGGAAAGGGAAGTCAATCCCATTTACATGGACATCCTGGACCGAAGCGATTACCTCACCAAGAAATCCATCTGGATATTCGGCGGGGACGGATGGGCCTATGACATCGGCTATGGCGGTCTGGACCACGTGATCGCAACCCGGCATGATGTGAACATCCTGGTGATGGATACGGAAGTCTATTCCAATACCGGGGGCCAATCCTCCAAAGCCACCCCCACCGGGGCCGTGGCCAAGTTTGCCGCCAGCGGCAAACCGGTCCGCAAAAAGGACCTGGGTCTTATGGCCATGAGTTACGGGTATGTGTATGTGGCATCCGTCGCCATGGGCGCCAACAAGAATCAGCTCCTCAAGGCCCTGTGGGAAGCGGAAACCTATGACGGACCGTCAATTGTTATCGCCTATTCTCCCTGTATCAACCACGGCATCAACATGGGCCTGAGTCAGCTTGAAGAGAAGAAGGCCGTGGACGCCGGCTACTGGCTCCTTTATCGTTATGACCCGAGACGGAAGGAAGAGGGGAAAAATCCGCTGGTTCTCGACAGCAAGGAACCCAAAGGTGATTTCCAGGAATTTCTCATGGGGGAGGTGCGTTACTCAAGCCTCACCCGGACTTTCCCTGAAAATGCCAAAATCCTATTTGCCAAGGCTGAAGAGGATGTGAAGGAACGGTATGAATTTTATAAGAAAATGGCCGCGGAATAAATGTGAACGAGCTGTCAAGAGTTGAAAGACTGCGTTTTTGAACCGCAATTGTAAAAAAAGGGCCTCTCTTGGGAGGCCTTTTTTGTTGGAGGGTGAGAAAATGGAAATTCCAGATCCAGAAAAAATCGAAAGCATTGTGCAAAAAGCCAAAGTGTGCCGTCTGGGCCTGGCGGACGGAGACCAGCCTTATGTGATCCCCATGAGTTTCGGATACCGGGAAAATGCCCTTTATTTCCACACCGGAAAAAAGGGCAAAAAAATGGAGATCCTTAAGAAAAACAACCGGGTCTGTTTTGAAATGGAAGTGGGCCTGGAAATCGTTCCGGCGGACAATCCCTGCAAATGGAACATGTGCTACAGGAGTGTAGTGGGTTACGGGCGGGCTGTTGTCCTGGAAGACCCGGGCGAAAAAAGGAAGGCCCTCGATGTTATCGTAACGCACTATGGGGGGTCGCCTGTGGTATACGATGAAAAACGGGTCAATGGACTTGCCGTCATTAAAGTGGCGATCGACAGTATGACGGGAAAAGAATCGAAAGCTTGACCGTTAACAGGGTGCAGAACCCTTGGTGACCTCAGGAAATATCGCCCAATTTATCCAGCACTCGGGCTGCTTTTAGTCGCGAAAGTTCCCCTTCAGCGGTCAGGTCGTAATGGATGGGGGTGATGGTAATCTTGTTTTGTTTGAGGGCTGCGGAATCGTTGTCGGGGTTCCCGTTTTCAATGAAAGTTTCACCGCTCAGCCAGTAGTAAACATTCCCCCTGGGATCGCGGCGTCGTTCAAAGCGCTCCTCAAACCGGCTGGTGCCCTGCCTCGCCAGGCATACGCCGGAGATCATTTCCGGGGATACCGGGGGGATATTCACGTTCAGGGCCGTGCCGTCCTTAAGGCCGCTTTCCATAAGGATTCGGATTACTTGACGGCTGAATCGGGCTGCGAAGGAAAAGTCAGGTTTTTTCTGGATGCCAATGGATATGGCGGCGGAAGGGATGCCTAAGAATACCCCTTCCGTGGCGGCGGAAACCGTGCCCGAATAGAGGATGTTAACCCCCACATTGTTGCCCCAGTTGATGCCTGAAAGGATGATATCCGGCGGCGGCTCAAGAATTTCCTGCACCGCTATCTTGACACAGTCAGCGGGTGTGCCGCTGACGGCGTAACCGAAGAAGTCACCGTTTTTGTGTACCGTTTTGACCCGTATGGGGTCAACAAGGGTGATGGCGTGCCCCACGGCGCTCATTTCCGCCTCGGGTGCGACAATGTGAAGATCGTGATGGGATTTTAAGGCCTCATGCAGGGCAAAAAGGCCGGGCGCGTGAATGCCGTCATCGTTGGTCAGCAGTATTTTCATATTTTCGGTTGGGTTCCTGTTGCTTCCATAAATCAATTTCTGTATATTCCTACTCTACTTCATTTTCCACAAAAGCGCCATTTAAAGAACCTGAAGGAAGAGACAAAAACACCATGCCAGCACAGTTAAACAACCAGACCACTCTCCATGAGGGGCGGATTTTCCGGCTGGTGCGGGAGAATGTGACGCTGGAAAATGGCGTGGTCACGGAACTGGATGTGATTCGTCATCCCGGAGCTGCGGCCATTATTCCCTTCATCAGTCAAAACACCCTGCTGTTGATCAAGCAATACCGCCATGCCGCAGGGGGATTTATCTGGGAAATTCCCGCCGGAACACGTGATCCCGGTGAGTCGGCACTGGCGTGCGCCAAGCGGGAATTGATTGAGGAAACGGGTTTTTCTGCCCGGGACTGGGTGGACCTGGGTGAAATCACCCCCCTTCCCGCTTATTCCGATGAGCGGATCCATATTTTCGGGGCAACGAACCTGACCCCCTCAAAACAGCATCTGGATCAGGATGAAATCCTGGACGTCCATGAAGTTCTTTTGGATGACGCCCTTTCCATGATCCGAAACAACCAGATCCAGGATGCAAAGACCATTTCAGGGCTGTTTATGGCAACCCTCATGATGAAGGATCAATAACCGATGGGTTCGGTTCGAGAAGTGCTGACCCGTTCGCCGGTAACCGTGTCCGCGCCATGCCGCGTGGACATGGGCGGCACATGGGACATCAAAGCCCTGGCCCTTCCCCTGGAACGGAAGATCCCCGCTACGGTGAATATGGCCCTCACCCTCAGGACCTCCGTGACCCTTCTACCCCATGACGATGGACAGGTGAAAATATTTTCACGGGGCTTTTCTCACACAGAAACGGCTTCCGCGGATCAATTGCCCTTTGACTCGCCATTCGGACTTTTTTTCGCAGCGGTGTCCTACTTCGGGTTTCACGGCCTGGAAGTGAAGATTGACTCCCAGTCCCCGGTAAAATCCGCCCTTGGGGGATCCAGCACAGCCCTGGTTGCCCTTCTGGGGGCGCTCCGGGAAGTGGCCCATTTGCAAGATCATCGCGCCCTTTCCAGAAAGGATCTCCTCCACCTGGCCTATCACCTGGAAGATGGGATCGGCGGCGGAAACTGCGGCATTCAGGATCAGGCTGCGGCGGTCTATGGCGGGGTTCACCTGTGGAAATGGCATTTTGGTCACCAGGCAGAACCGCTGACCCGGATTTCCCTGTTGAATGGGGAGGGGCTGGAAACCCTGTCAAACCATATTCTGGTGGCTTACAGCGGCAAGAGCCATGTGGCGGCTCAAACCAATGGCCAATGGGTCAATGATTTTCTCTCGGGAAAAACACGGTCCGGGTGGATCAAGGCCAATGGGGCGGTGCATTCCTTTTCAAAGGCCCTTCAGGCCCTGGACTGGGACCGCGCCGCTTACTACCTGAGGAAAGAGATGGCTTTGCGAAGGGAAATAACCCCCGAGGCCCTCGATGACACGACGGAAAAACTGGTGGCGGA
>JAERTK010000210.1 GCA_016844935.1 Desulfobacteraceae bacterium
GAAGTGGGCAACGCCCGGGGCGGAAACATGGTCATGATCGGAGCGGTTTGTGCCAAAACAGGCCTTCTCTCCCTGGAAGAAACCGTTAAGGGAATGCAAGCGGCCATGAAAGGGAAGGATAAATTTTTCGAAACCAACCAAAAAGCCATTGAACGTGGATTTGCTTTCGCGAAAGACGGCAAATAGTAAATTTTTAAATCCTCTTCACAACCGTTCCCCAGCCCCTCTTTAACACCAGGGGACATTGTCCAAAAGAGCATATCCGGGAACGGAAGTGAAGAGGATAATCGTCATACCCCCTTATTTCCACCTGTAGAAACTGCAAAGACAACAATGCCCGCGGCATTAACCGTCCTTAACCCGCAATCGGAATGCCATTACAGGTCTGCCACAGTATCAGCAAACTCCGGATTCTTCATGAGCTTCTTGGCAAATTTTAAATATTTTCCCACGACCGCCCTAATCCCAAGCTGCAAGGCGTATGCCTTAACGGGTTTTTCCACCAAGTGGTTAATTCCTGAAGCCACGCATGCATCTACAACATCATCGCTTGCATATCCAGTGATCATGACCGCGTCTTCATGAGCAGATGGGAAGGCTTCTTCGATGGCATCAAGGAAATAGAACCCGGTTTTTTCGCCAAGAAAGACGTCTATTACAAGAACCGCAATTCCGATATCGCGATTCAGGCAGTACGACACTGCTTCATCCACATCAGTAAAACTAAGCACCTCCCCCCAGGCATAAAATTTCGCGATGATTTCTTCCAGGGTTTGGCACACACTCGGATCATCGTCCACAATAATAACATCCAGCCCTTGCGCCATCTTTTTCCATGCCTCCTATCCAACCCGTTACGTCTTACCTGCGTTATCGAAAGAATGACCACCAATTTTGAATCCAAAGGCACTGATCAACGGAAATCATGAGATAGTGGCTTTGGTAATTTCCGGCACAGGCTTGCATTTCAGAGGAAGGGAGACCGTGAATACCATCTCATCAGGTTCCTGGGAATATGACAGGAAACCGCCCATCTGTCTGAGCAATCTGCTGGAAAGCGGAAGAACCGTCCCCCGATAGCCTTCGCCGAAAGGCATAAGTATCTTGCCCAAACCTTTTCCTTTGGTTCTTGGAACACGGTTCTTGAATTCGATATTGACATTTCCCCTACTTTCAAAAGCTCGTATAAAAAGTGTATCGCCTGAGTCCATTTCTTTTATAGCGTTCAAAACCAGACCGGTGAAAATCTGGGCCAGGATGTCTTTATCTACGTAAACAGGTGATAGGGATGAGTCCAAATTGAGCCGACCTTTTATACCCCGATGTTCCATATCGGCACCAAGGAGTTCGAGGCACTCCGTCAGGACGTTGTTCGCTAAACAATCTTTACAGGTGAACTCCATCGGCCTCAGGTATTCCATTATTCGCTGGAGTATCTTTTCAAGCCGCTCGGACTCTCTCAGAATAATGTCTCCCTCCGGTAAATCAGGAAACTTCATTTTAAGCCTTTTGGCAAACCCCCCTATGGAGACTAATGGATTGCGAATTTCGTGGGCAACCTCCTCGGAAATAGCGCCAAGAATCCTCACATTCTCATCATGCAACCTTGCCCGTTCTAGAAAAATGCGATCCGAGATGTCGACTATGAGACCCTGTAAACCTTTAAACTCAGTCTTATGAGGAATGGATTTTATCATGGCGTGAATGATGTGCCCTTCTTTATGAGTCAGGCGGCACTCGGTCGAAAACCTCGAATCTTTGGATTTCAAAGACGAAGTGAGTAAACTTCTCACGTGTGGTCGGTCTTCCGCATGGATTATTTTCATTAGCCAATTGACATCAGCCATGGCCTCTTCAGGTGCATAGCCCAATATCATTTCTGAGGCGCTGTTAATAAAATCCAGACGCAAGTCATCACGAATGACAAAAATGATCGACGGGATACTTTGAACCAGGCTGAAATAACGTCGTTCTGAATGTTCAAGACGTTCTGTGAGGGCCTGTCGTTCTTGAAACCGCCTCAGACAAAGACTCAGCTCATTAATCCCAAAGGGTTTCCGAAGGTAGTCATAGGCCCCGATTTTTATGGCTTCCACGGCATTATCGAATGTGCCATACCCGGTCATAAAGACAATTTCGATAGGCGGGTCGATTTCCTTTAGTTTTGATGCCAGTTCCAACCCGCTCATGTCCGGGAGATTGATGTCCACGAATCCCAGACTAAAACGGCCTTTTTCAAAAGAAGCTAAGACCTCTTGGGGGTGGGTGCAGACCAATGGCCGGTATCCTTCGATACGCAAAAAATCAGCCACTGTCTCAGCCCCGGAAAGTTCGTCATCAACAACCAGGATTTCTTGTTTGATATCAGACATGAGCACCTTAAATCAATAATTGTAAAGGGTACGTAAGAAGTTAATCCAAGCGATATCCGGATAAGAAAGTTTAGTGAGATAGTTGTAGATTTCTTGAAATAGACACACTGAAATTTATCCCTCTTTCCGGTCCCTGCTTCACCCATATTTTTCCAGCATGTCGTTCTGCTATCTCTTTTACTATCGCAAGACCCAAACCCGCGCCCTCAATTCCTCGGGACGTTTCTGTTCGTTTGAAAGTATCAAAAATCTTTTTCGAATCCCCCGTTTTCAGACCGATGCCGTCATCCATTACTGAAAGGATGTGGGACTCATCTGACTTCTGGTACCCTATACTGATTTCACTGAGAGCATCACCGCCATACTTCAGTGCATTATCTACCAAATTCCTTATTATCCGGACAATGGACAATCTATCCGCCCTGATTCCGGGAAGGTGATCAGGTTGAGACCACTTTATTTTGCGACTATTGAGCTGAGGGGCAATTTCTTCTCTCACCATCTGAAAAAGCTCCTTCAGGTTAAGGTTTTCTATGGTCATGGGTGCTTCCTTAGTTGATATATAAACATTGATATTTTCGGCAAGTCCGGCAATTTGTTGTGAGGCCTTGAGTATTTGATCGCAGCAGGTTTTCCCTTTTTCGCCAAGAATATTTCCGTAAAGCCTAGAGAGACGTTTCGTCAGGCCATGGATACCAATTGCTGGGCTTTTAAGATCATGTGAAATCGAATAGGCGAACAGCTTAATTTTTTGGGTGCTTTCCTCCAGATCCCTCTCCGTCTGCTTACGTATTTCTATTTCCTGATTCAGTTTTTCGTTTACACTCATTAACTCAGCTGTCCGTTCCTCAACACGCCTTTCTAACTCGTTATGAGCCTTTTGAAGCGCTTCCTCTGTCTGTCTTCGCTCAATGGTCTTTCCCAGCCGCTCAGCGGCAGCTTTGATCAACAACCTTTCTTCCGTAAAAAACGGGCCCTCTTCTTGCTCCGGTCTTTCTTCGAAATAGTAGACCTCTAAAGAGCCAAGGGTCTTCCCCCGTACAATGATGTTTTGTGCCTGTTTCCAAACCGATTCTCGAAAGTTCTTGGTTTTGAATTCTTTGTTTCCCAGGATGACGCGTGAACAGGCAATTTCGGGGTACCGCCATGAGGGCGGAATCAAATCAACCACGCCTTGAAGAATTTCATCTAATGAAACTCCGGGCACACTAACAAGATCGGAAATGCCATAAAGGCAGTTCAGCTCTTTGACCCTCTCAGTAAGGATGTCCGTTCGCTTTCGAAGTGCCTCCTCTGCCTGCTTGCGCCGGGTGATGTTGCGATCGATTCCCCTGTAACCCGACAAATTTCCATCCGTGTCGAAAATCGGTACTCCGCTCGTTTCCAACAAAACGTGCCGGCCATCCTTGTGAATGTTAGTGTTTTCTATTCTCTCAAAAGGTTTTCGGGTCTCAAGTATATCTCCAAACCATTCGAATAATCGTTCTTGTTCATCAGGAAGCATGAAATCGAAAGGCGTCTTGCCTAGGATTTCCTCTGGTTTGTATCCCAATATATCCTTGATTTTAGAATTTGTGTACGTGTAGACACCCTCAACATCAACTTCCCAAATCCAGTCACTGGTCGCCTCGACCAGAGAACGGTATTTTTCCTCGCTCTCCTTTAACCCCTCGGCCGCTATCTTGGAAACAGTGACATCTCTTGCAACAACTACCATCCCCGCCACTTCTTTATCGTCATTCTCAAGAGGATAATTGGACATCTGCATGTATCTTTCGCCGTACTCCGGATAGTAGTATTTCATCTCAAAATCAACCGGCTCACCCTTGAAGCAGCGCTCGGCGTTCGGCTTGATTACAGATTTAAATATCTCTTCACCTATTATTTCTACGATATTTCGACCAATCACCTGATCCCGGTTCAAACAGTGATATCTCAAAAAAGCCTCATTTACGAGGCTATACTCGTATTGCCGGTTTACGGTGCTGATAAGCTCTTCCGAACCTTCAAAAGCCTTCTGGTATTCAAGCAGCACCTCCTCGGCACGCTTCCGATCGCTAATGTCCGTCATGAAACATAGTGTTGCGGGTTTTTCTTCCCAAGAGAACAATGCGACCTTCAATTCAACCCACTTGCATTGCCCACTCTTATGGATAATCCTATAAGGATAGACCTCCGGAAGCACTTCCCCTTCAATCCTTTTTTCATAACGCCTCCGGACCATCTCCCGATCTTCCTGGTGGATAAAACATGTAAAGGGTTGGGAGGCCAATCCTTCTTTAGAGTAACCAAAAAGCGTTTCCGCTTTAGGATTGGCAAATTTAAACACACCATCCTGAGCCACCAAAACGGCTTCACCAGCGTTTTCTAAAAGAGTCCGGTATTTCTCCTCGCTTTCCCGCAAGGCTTTCTCTGCCCGCTCTCGCTTAGCGCCTATATTCTTTAGCTGTATAATTTCTTGTTCCAATTCTTCATATGTTTTTTTTACGACCATCATGAAATTCTCCAGATACCCTCAAAATGAAAAAACCCATACTCTTTGTGTCTTGGACAAGGAGTATGAGCCTTTGCAATTCCCATTAGTTCTTACCTTTTTCCTGGGACGATCTTGGCAAATGGAGATCGCCGGTCTTAAGGAATATAAACCAGATATCCCCGTGGGTAATGGTCTCGGTAAAGTCCAGTGCCTGCAATGTAGTGTCCGTCCGGGGATATGGCCCTGGCCGTCAGAAGCTCCCAATCCGTCAAAGCATCCCCAAGACCGATCTTTTTCAAATAGTCTTCCAGTGTCATCATTCCGTCCGTCGTTGTGAAAATGAAGGCCTGTCCATTGGAACGCCCGACAATCGTACTACCGTCATCGGTGACATCGTATGCCAGAGTGTCGTGGTAATCTGTGTCCGGCCCCAGACTTCCGATGATATGGACAGCCATATTCCGGTCCCAGTAAACCGCAATGGTGGGCATCAGGTTGCCCAGTGCCGCCCCCACGATAAAAGAACCGTTTCGGGAAATACCCTGCGCCACCCCTTTGGGATAATTGCCGGGCAAAGGGAGGCGAACCGGGGGAACATGGCCCGATAGCTCATAGTAAACCGGGATCAATTTGTCTTCCGCCGATAGCTCTGCCAGCGGCGCCAGAACCTCGCAGGATTTGTCCATGCACATGCTGTCCATAAAAGAAGAAAAAATCGACGACCCTTCTGTGCTGTATGTATCGCTCCCTACGATGGCCTTTCCGTCGGCGGTCAGCGACCAAAAGAAGATATGACAATTAGCGTAGCTGTCGCAGATGTCGGCAAAAAAGGAGGATGTTGCAAGCACATAGTCACCGGTTGTTCGATCCCATGAATAACCACCCTCGAACTGCTCTTCATCCCCCTGGTTGTCGATGACATCGTTCGTATTTCCAATGATGACCGTGCCGTCCGAAGAAATGCCCGTGGCCTCCATGGCGACCTTTCCCGTGGTCGGATTTATAATCTGGGTCCATGTTCCATCATTGTAATAATAGGCGGTGGGAGTGAGATTGGCATACCCCTCGCCTCCTATCACCACGTCGTTATCAGCGGACCCGGTGGCGAAACTAGTCCGTGAGAGTGGCGGTTCAGGTGGACCCATGTGTCCTAAATCGATAAGTTCCCCGTTGATCCAAAGCACCGCTTCAACTTCACCGTTTACATCCAAACAGGCACCGGCCAGCCGCTGTCCGTCAGGACTCATTCCATTGACCCAGCATTCCCATAACTCATCATTGGAGAAAGGGAGCGCTGTAAACGAGGCTTGGGGTTCCGGAGCCGGCGTCGTACCCCCTCCGTCACTATCACATCCGTAAACGCCTCCCAAAATAAACCCACAGCAGCAAATGATCCTACATAAGAGAAATAAGTTCTTCATGATTATCCTCCTTAAAAGGGTTTTGTGCTTTCATAACGGAGTTTTTTCAGACTGCCAGTGCCCCTTATTAATGATCTAGCTAATATTTTCAGATTACCTTTGAATTTTTTCGCTGTCAATTATTATGGTGAACGATTGGGTGGGTATCAGACGAGTAATGGTAAACCCTGCGTTTCAGATTAATAAAAAACCCAGATTATCAGAAGCACCCAAAAACTGTGATAAGCTTACGCTCTTTGGTGAGAAAACTACCTCGGATCAGAAACTTTCTTATTACTGTCCATCACCTGGAGATATAGAATGCCATCGACTGCAACGGATGCATTATCGCTAGTAATACAAGCCTGTGAGGGAGTTGAAAGACTTTTCCTTAGGGTTTTCACCTTTTGATGCTACTCCAATTTGCTGTAAATAGCTGATATTGAAAAGCGAATAACTAACGGCTAACGGCATCTTTTGGCTTGTATAAAATATCAAATAAAATATTATAATTTGCGGATTCGCATTTCACAATCTTGGTGCGTCAGACAAAACATTAAGGAAAGACGCTTTTGGACCTTTCAGATTACCAATTTGACCCGGATCAATTTGAAATTTATACCAAAATCCTCCTGATTACGTTGTGGAAAGGAGGCTATCCGCACGAAATCGTTTGTTGCATGTTTAACAAGTGTTTTAACGGCTGGGACCATGGGATGGATCAGACGACGGGATCAGGAGATGCTGGAGGGTCCGCCTGGTCTCCCCAAAAAATTGTTAAGGAATTATCTGATTTACCCCTTGAACAATCGTGTGCCCGGCTTGAAATGGAATATGTAACATTTTCGGCCCTCCCGGAAAACCTGGTAAATGACTGCTTTCGAATCCTGGCAAGACAGATGTTCAAACGTGTGGAGGAAATCATTAAACCGATGGACCGCGAAGTCCGCAAACGATGGGAGCCAATACTGGAGTGCGTCGTCGGGACAACCCGTTTGTCAGACTATTTCGGCAACCATCCTGAAAACAACGTTTCGGACTGGTCTTACCGGGTGGCCCGACGGGTGAAGACCGCGTTGGTCCGGGAAAACTGGCTGGAAAAGCCAATCGAACACCTTCTGAATGAAATCATAACATCCTGACATTACGGGACATTCAACCATCCTCAGCTACAAATCAAAAAAATTTCAAAAAAAATTGAAACATGCCGCGAGAACGCCCACTGTGCAAGGTATTATGATGTCAACCTAAGGAGTTTGAACCATGAAAACAGACCCGCACATATCATTGGAAATGGCGCAGCGGTTTTTGGAAGGCGCCCTCGACCCACGGGAGTTCGACCGGGTGAAACATCATATCACTGATTGCGCGTCGTGCCGAAACATGCTCAACTTAGTGATGCAGCGCCAGCCCATCTGGAATCGTTGGACAGCAACAGCGCACGGAACCGCCTACAAAAATGCCGACCCGGAAAAGGCCAGAACTATCAGTGAAGCCGTCACCCAATCCCTTCGGTCACGTCTTCCATCACTCAATCCATTGCCTGAACTTGACCGCAGGAGGATGAAGAAAGCGGCCACTTTTCATGATGGGCAAACCCGGCCCCTTGATGAACTGCCCGGGGGAGGTGAGGCTGACGAATGGATGCTACTGGCGGCGGCACCCCGAAAACGCGGCAATAG
>JAERTK010000211.1 GCA_016844935.1 Desulfobacteraceae bacterium
ATTGTATTCTGCTTCAGTCATCATGATGAAGGGCTCCAATCTGAAATCACGCCCGGAATTCTAATGCCACAACATATGGAGGTCGGTCAATTTGCCGGTTGTTCCTTTGCAACGAAGGATTTCGTGCATTAATCGTAACCCCTGCCGCCACCCATTTCGTTCAAGACTAGCAGATGTAACCTTAACCCTGAACGTTCAGCGGATAATATTATTTCAGCACTCAAGTGCGCAAGCATTATTTTGGATGAGACCCCGTATCTTATGCCTTGTCAGGTGACGGTGGCACGAAAAGATGAAAACCCGCCTGGGCGGATCTTTCTTCGTGTGACGAGCGGCCAGCGGTCCGGCGTCAAAACTTTGGGTTCGAAAGGCGACCGTCCTGGGGAAACATCAAACCCGCCTTCAGGATTACGCCGTCGAAAAATGCGGTGAAAACAAAAGGCCAGCGCAATAATCTGAGACATCATGAAGGAGTTCTACCAGAAGCTCCCGTCAATCCACCCCAATTTCATCGGGATATGCAGCATGTGAAAGGAACTAAAATTCTCACAACATAACTGGGACTATCTTGACAAAAACAAAGAGTATTGGTGGGTTAAAATCCTTGTGATATATTTGATTCGTGGAGATTGGTTGATCATGAATGAATTGTCCGAAAGTGGTCTTGAAATATGTTGGGTTTCCAATAAGAAACCCAAAGTATTGGCACCATCAAAAAGTTCAGATATGCTTTAAGCCACGAATGTGGCCAGGTTTTTAAAAGCAAGTTCGATGTGTTTACAATCACAACGCATGGAAGCTGAGCAATTTTATGCTCATCTCGTCGCGGGAGAATGTTTCTGGTATCGGCCAAAGTCCGGCCATTTTGGGAAATTGTGGTGCAAAAAATTCTTCCCACCTGATCGGATAAATCCGCGCCTACAGTTCTACCGACAACACAACATGGCCGAAACGATGATCAAGGCCTCATCAATCAAACGGTCTTCAAGGTCAAACGCTGAATTTCCCTTCGACATTCTTTGTTCGATATTCGATATTTATCTTTTCTAAAACTTCAAACATCTTTGGATTAGGCCTCATTTCCGGGAACCATTCCGGTAATATTTTTCATCAATAATCCCATCCACCACCGCCAAGCCACCCATTTCGGGTTCCTTGAACCCGAATATCAAATCCAGAAAAATCATGACAATCCGGTAGGTGGCACCCCACAGCACATCTGTCCCCATCATGGTCCGATGCAGGAAACAGGGGAAATACTGAAAAGCCCCGTCTTTCACCGGCCCTTTCGGCACATTGAAGAGCAACTTATATCGTGCGTAATTGCTCTTGTTCAAAAGCTCTCTTAGGGGGATGTGGACAATTTTTTCAACCTCCCGGTTGATAAAGAACCGGCTCTGATTGCGAATCCAGCCCACGAACGGAAAGATCTCCCGTCTGAACATCACCAGGCGCTGGGGCGGTAAAGGCCCCAGAAATTGAACGCCCAGCGGGTTCAGCGCCATCTCCTCAAAACTCTCCCTCATGCTGGTGGCAAAAAGCAGCGCCAGTCGCCTGGCCTGTCGGGGTCGCTCCTTCTGCCATTTGGACCAATAGGGCCAGCGGAAAAGAGGGGAAAAGGGAAGCCTCATGAAATGTGCCAATTTCGGATCCATCCCATGGGAGATGGCCCCGCCTGGAAAACAGAGGTCTCCCGGTTGTTTGACCACCTGGGAACGCTTATTGAGCACCAGGCAGGGATTGTTACCGGAATTCGAACCGGGGCATTTTCGACTCAGCGGAAACAGGACCGCAGATGCAGCAGTGGATTCGGACACCCCTTTGGGGAAGAGAGATTCAGCCATGCTGCGTTCCTGGAGGACATCCTGAATATGCACCGTCAAGCGGGAAGAATCTTCCAGCAGGTTTTCCCTTCCCATGAGAAACTCCTTGTGAAAGTGGGCGTGGTGATGATTGACATTTCTTTGGACTATACAGTACTGTTGCAGCCGTTCACGGTTTTTTCTGCTGATCCATAAGAGGTCCCATGCCAGCCCTGCCCTACAAATGGAAAGCCCTCCTCACCGTGGCCATGGGAACCATGATGGCCACCATGGACGTGAGCATTACCACCATTGCCTTTCCCGAACTAACGCGTGTATTTCAAACCGATCTTGCCACGGTCATGTGGATCGCCGTCGCCTATATCCTGGTGAGTAGCAGTTTAACACTCATTTTTGGAAAAATTAGCGATTTCATCGGCAGAACCAGGATTTATATAGCCGGCATGGCCGTCTTTACTGCTGGCATGGCTGCCTGTGCTCTGGCCCAGAATGTGGAGCAGCTCATTATTTTCAGGATTATTCAAGCCCTGGGCGCAGCCATGTTCATTGCCTGTGGAACAGCCATTGTTACGGAAGCCTTTCCCGCCACTGAAACCGGCAAAGGTCTGGGACTGCTCAGCATGTCCGTTTCCGCGGGCTTCATCCTGGGGCCCGTTATCGGCGGCTTCCTGCTGGACTGGCTGGATTGGCGTTCCCTGTTTTACATGAGAACCCCCATCGGCATCTGCACCTTTTTTCTGGCCATCGCCCTGCTTGAAAAGGATGTGGGACAATCGGGGAAAATCAAACTCGATATCCTTGGAACCCTCACCTCTTCGGCCGGTTTGTTCTGTCTGATTTTCGGCATGGCCCATATTAAAAGCCATGGTCTCATGGCACCCGTCGTCCTCCTTTTCGTAGGAGTCGGGCTTGTAATACTCTTTCTCTTCGTCCTGGTGGAACGTCGGGTTTCGGATCCAATTGTCGATCTGGCGCTATTTAAGAACCGTACTTTCTCATACGCCATGGGTGGCCTTCTCCTCTTTTTCCTGGCCGTCCCACCCTACATTCTGATCATGCCCTTTTACCTTATGGAAGGTATCAACCTCTCACCACTGGAGTCGGGAATGCTGCTAGCGGTGGTCTCCATGGTCACCATGATTATCAGCCCCCTCAGCGGCACACTATCAGACCGTTTCGGCCCGGCCTGGCCCTCGGTGTTTGGCGCGGGCGCCACCGCCGCCGCCTTTTTCTGCATGCTTGGGTTTGACCTTCAAACGGAAATTACAACCATCATCCTCGTACTGATCCTTTTGGGCCTGGGGGTGGGCGCTTTTCAGCCACCCAACAACAGCACCATCATGGGTGCTGTCGAGCGAAAACGACTCGGGTCGGCATCAGCCCTTATCGCCACTGAACGGCAGGTGGGCATTTCTCTTGGAATGGCACTGGCGGGGGCTATTTTTTCCGCCAGGCAAACCATATATCAGGATATGTTGCGCCTTGAAGGATGGAATGCCGTCCAGGCCGTCAGACGTTCCATTTCCCCCGCCTACCAGGAGGTGCTCCTCATATCGGGATTCCTGGCCCTTGGTGCCATGGCCCTTGCACTGTTATCTGCCTGGGAAAGAACCAAAAAAAAGCCGAAAAAGGTTGTTTCCACTTGAGATGGACCGCCCTTTTCGGCTTCAAAAACACATGTTGTTACAGTTACATGGTCCACTTCAATAACGACGCGCCCCAGGTCAACCCTGCCCCGAAACTCACCAGTAAGATATTTGCGCCGGTTTCCAAATGCCCGCCTCGATTGGCCTCATCCATGGCAAGGGGAATTGAAGCCGAGGAGGTATTGCCATACCGATGGATATTGGTATAGACTTTATCCATGGAGATCTTCAGATTTTTCGCCGTAGCCTGAATAATCCGTAAGTTTGCCTGATGGGGAATCATGTTGTCAATGTCTGCTTCGCACATGGCATTGTGGGCCAATGCCTCCCTGGCAATGGATGTTAAACAATTTATGGCCCGCTTAAAAAGCCGGTTCCCTTCCATTTCCAGGTAAAAGGATTTTTGTTCAACACAATCAAGGATTTCCGGAAGGCTCGATTTGCCTTCTGAAGAATAGAGCAGATTGCCAAGACTGCCGTCAGACCGCAGATGGGTGGACAATATCCCGTTGTCGCCCTTTTCCGCCGTCAGCACCACGGCGCCGGCGCCGTCCCCGAGAAGTACACAGGTCCCTCGGTCTTCCCAGTTCAAGATGGTGGAAAGCCTTTCCACTCCCATAACCAGTGCCGTTTTACAGGTACCGCATTGAATGGCATTGTGGGCCATGGAGAGGGCATACAAAAACCCCGAACAACCTGCCGAAACATCGAAAGCCGCCGCGTTTCCGGCATCCAGGGACTCCTGGACCATACAGGCGGCAGAGGGGAACTGTCGATCCGGCGTGACCGTTCCCGCCACGATCATATCTAATTTGTCCGGTGAAATGCCCGCCATATCCAGGGCGTTCCGGGAGGCCTGGGTCGCCAGGTCGGTTGTGGTTTCATTGCGGTCTTTTGACGAAATACGACGCTCCTGAATACCGCTTCGACGCACAATCCATTCATCATTGGTATCGACAATCTCCTCAAGATCCGCATTGGACAATATCTTTTTCGGCGCAGCTGAACCGGTTCCAACAATCCTTCCTCTTGGCATCGTAGCCATCTTTACATACACCCTTCCAGAACCAACGAATTTCCCCCGTGCCATTTGAAAACGGTAACGTCACAGCGGCAAATATATTTCAGAAAGTTTACGTTCGGGTCACGTTGGACGCGGCAAGGCCCTTCTCACCCTCTTCAATGTCAAAGGTCACCGTTTCGCCTTCCTGAAGGGTTTTGAAACCCGACCCATCAATGGCAGTATGATGAACAAAAACATCCGATCCACCTTCCTGCTCGATAAAACCAAATCCCTTTTGATCACTAAACCATTTTACGGTTCCCGTTGCCATAAATCAAATCTCCTGTTTCCAAAAAAATCACCCAGACCCCCATTTACATGACCCATTTTGTATAATTATCTGCTTCTTTCATGTCAAGGGAAAACTCATCAGATCCCCCCTTGCAACCGCATCCCCATACGGTGTATGTTGAGGGGGTGCTTCTATCACATCATTTTCCGATCGATTGGAGGCTGAAAGATTTAGGCCATGGGAATTCACCATCAAAACTTAAACCAAAAGGAGACACCAATGCTATTTGAACTGCGGCAGTACCGGATCAAAGATGGAAAACGGGACCAGTGGGTCAAGCTCATGGAAGAACAGATCATCCCCTTTCAAACGTCCATGGGGGTGGTTGTGGTGGGCAGTTTTGTAGCCCCGGAAGAAGATGATCTTTATGTGTGGATCCGTCGCTTCGAAAACGAGGCCGAAAGAAAACGGCTCTACAAAGAGATATACGAAAGCGATTTCTGGGTCAATGAAATCAACCCGCAATCGGGAGAGATGCTGGACCGTGAAAGCATCATCAATACCTTGCTTGAGGCAACCCCCAAATCGGTTCTTCGATAGTTTCCGTTGCCCCCTCTCTGCCGACCCTAAAGGAGCGAATCATGACAGAGGTGTTGAACCCATTTCGAATTGCTCAGCAGCAACTGGATACCGCAGCGGAAAAACTGGGGCTGGATGACGCAACCCATGAACTTCTTCGCTGGCCCATGCACGAATTAAAAGTGACAATGCCCGTCAGGATGGAAGATGGCACCACACGGGTGTTTCACGGGTTTCGTATCCGGCACAACACCGCTCGAGGACCGGCAAAGGGAGGCATCCGCTGGCATCCCGATGAAACCGTGAACACGGTGCGGGCGCTGGCCACATGGATGACCTGGAAAACAGCCGTAGTGGACATTCCTTTAGGGGGTGGAAAGGGGGGCGTGGTGTGCAACCCCAAGGAATTGACCGACACCGAAAAAGAGCGCCTGGCTCGCGCCTATGTCCGCGCGTTAGGTAAAACCCTGGGGGTTACAAAAGATGTGCCGGCGCCGGATGTTTACACCACCCCCCAGATCATGGCCTGGATGATGGACGAATATGAAACCCTCACCGGTGAACACCATCCAGGGGTTATCACGGGAAAACCGATACCTTTGGGCGGGTCCCATGGCCGGGGGGATGCAACAGCCAGGGGGGGTATTTACGTGGTTCGAGAGGCCGCCAAATCACTTGGAATTGACCTTCAGGATGCTACAATGGTTATTCAAGGTTTCGGCAACGCCGGCCAGCATGCGGCCCGCATCGGCCATGAACTCCTCGGCATGAAACTGGTGGCTGCCTCCGATTCCAAAGGGGGTGTTTACAATTCCAAAGGTATTGACGTGGAAGTGCTCATTGACCACAAAATCCGAACCGGGCATGTGAATGGGTTCGCCCATGCCGATGCCATCAGCAATGAAGAACTGCTGGAGCTGGAAACCGCTGTTCTTTTTCCGGCGGCCCTTGAAAACGTTATCACCCGCAAGAATGCATCAAGAATCAATTGTACCATTCTCTGTGAACTGGCCAACGGTCCCACGACCCCTGAGGCCGATGATATTCTATATGAAAAAGGAATATTCGTTCTGCCCGATTTCCTGGCCAACGCCGGTGGTGTCACCGTGTCGTACCTTGAGCAGGTCCAGAACACCTACAATCTCTACTGGAACCTGGAGGAAATCCATTTTCGTTTAAAAGATACCATGCGCCGCGCCTTTAACAGCGTTTCTGAGATGAGCCGTAACAACACCGTTCACATGCGAAACGCCGCTTACCTGGTGGCCGTGGCGCGGGTAGCGGAGGCCTGTAAACTGAGAGGGTGGGTCTGAGGAGGATTTCGGATTGCGTATTGCGGAATGCGGATTTAAGGGAGAAGGGATTCCAGGCTAAAATCATGCCGGATACAATTGAACCGACCCAGCAGCAGCTGATGCGTGCCTACCGGATCTATCTGAAGATGATGCGCTACCCACACCTGACGGAGGCCATGCGGGAAATTTTCCGATCCGTCCTCCTTGAAAAGGCATCCGTGGATACAACACAGATCCGTAAGGATGCGGAAAAGGCCGTTAAAAAGGAGAAAATCGAACCAACCGAAGAAAACCTCCGTGAATACATGGATGCGGCGGTTGATCTTACCCTGGTAAACCACTTTGACGACGAGCAGATTGACCAGTACATCAACCTTGCCCGGAAAGAGGACCGGCTGCAAAACCTGATCAAGGTGGTCAACACGGAAGGGGTCACATCCCTTCGGATCAAGCGGGCACTGCGGGAATTCTGTGAAATCCCGGAAGGCACCACCTTTGTGCCCCCCAGTGAAGCGGAAGGGGTTCGGGTGGCCCTGATCCACCATTTCATCTCCAACCAGCTCCCGTTCATGGGCATCGCCAAACACCACATCACCATTCGGGATATTGATGAAATTGTTCAGCGTTCCTACTGGAGCCCCCGTTACCCGGGAAGAATCGGCGGCAAAGCGGCGGGATTGGTATTGGCATACCGGATCATCCTGCCCCGGCTCACGAAACGGGACCCTGAACTGGAAAAGGTTCTGGCCATCCCGGAATCCTATTATTTCAACTCGGGCATTTTCTCCGACTTCATGGACTATAACGGCCTCCATGAATTTCACACTCACAAGTACAGGGACCGGGAGGATATGGAGGAAACCTACCGGAAAATACCAACCATCATGGAAAGCGCCACGTTTCCACCCGATACGGTGGACACGTTCCGGGAGTTCCTTCATGAAGTGGGAGAGCACCCGCTGATTCTTCGCTCATCCAGTCTCCTGGAAGACAACGTGGGCCATGCGTTTTCGGGAAAATACGATTCTGTTTTTATGGCCAACCATGGCACTCCGGAAGAACGGCTCCAGGAATTCATCAGGGGACTGAAACGGGTGCTCATGAGCACATTTGCACCGGCCCCCATCATTTATCGCAGAAAGCGTGAACTGCTCGATTTTGACGAAAGGATGAGCGTCCTGGCCCAGAAGGTGGTGGGAAGGCGTTTCGGCGACTATTTTTTCCCCTTTGCAGCCGGGGTGGCTTTCTCGTTCAATGCCTACACCTGGACATCTCGGATCAATCAGGATGATGGACTCATCCGGCTTGTCTTCGGCATGGGGACGCGGGCCGTAGACCGGGTGGGAGACGATTACCCCCGAATGATCCCGGTAAGCCATCCCCTGTTGAGACCGGAGGTGGATGCAGCACAGATTCAGAAATATTCACAGAAAACCGTGGATGTATTTAACATGAAAACAGGGACCATGGAACCGGTCCCGTTCCTGGATTTGATGCGTCAAATTGATCATCCGGATCTCTTTTACGCCGTATCGGAAAATCAGGAAGGGAATCTGGCCGCCCCCATATTCAAGGGTCGGGCCATGGATCTGAACCATTGCTGCCTCACCTTTCACAATTTCCTCACCCAGACCCCTTTTATGGGTGCCATGAAAAAAATCCTGGACAAACTGGAGGGCGCCTACGGCCGACCGGTGGATGTGGAATTTGCCTGGGACCACGGTAAGCTCTATCTCCTTCAGTGCCGCACCCTTTCCATGCAGACAGCGTTGGAACCGGTCTCCCTCCCAGAGGACATACCCCGTAACCGGATTCTTTTCACTAACAACATGGGTGT
Source organism: Desulfobacteraceae bacterium (assembly GCA_016844935.1). Taxonomy (GTDB): domain Bacteria; phylum Desulfobacterota; class DSM-4660; order Desulfatiglandales; family Desulfatiglandaceae; genus NaphS2. Next base: position 8,476 of record JAERTK010000211.1, read on the forward strand.
GACCAACGGTCTGATTCAAGACATCGAATATGTGGTTTATGTAGATCCGAAAACCTATAACCGCATCACCCGTTACGAGGAAAAAGCGGAGATCGGTCATGTTGTGGGTGAAATCAACAGGCTGCTGGCGGAAAAACGTTATGCCCTTTTCGGTCCGGGAAGATGGGGGAGCAATGACATCAACCTGGGCGTCCGGGTAGGCTATGAAGACATCAACAATACACTCATCTTAGGGGAAATTGCTTTTGAAGCAGACGGTTCCGCGCCTGAAGTCTCTTACGGCACCCATTTTTTTAATGATCTGGTGGAAGCGAACATTGTCCCCATCGCCATTTACCCGGGGCAACAGGGGACTTTCATTGATGAAAATTTTCTGCTGGAAACGGCTAATCAGCTCCCTTCCGCCCTTCCGGATCATGCCCGTCACGCATCCGTTGTGCATCTGATCCACGTTCCCGTTTCAAAAAACGGTCAATTGCTCCACATCCACCAGGACGGAAAAAACCAGACAGGCATGGGTTTTTTTGGTTGATATTTCTGGAAAAAATGGCAGAATCCCACTCATAAATCGGAAAGGCCATGCGTTCTTGAATCAGATGCGATCGTTGCAGAAGATAATTGCCGTGACCTTGAACTCAAAAGGAAAAAAAGGAGTATCACCATGGAAATTAAAGACAAAATTGTTGTGATTACGGGCGGGGCTTCCGGCTTGGGGCTGGCGACGGTAAAACATCTTTCCAGCCAGGGCGCCAGGATCGCCATCTGGGATCTCAACCGGGAAGCGGGTGAAAAGATGGTGAACGACCTGGGTGAAAATGCCATTTTCAGCCCGGTGGACGTCAGTGATGAAGCATCCGTGGCAGAGGCAACGAAAACGG
>JAERTK010000212.1 GCA_016844935.1 Desulfobacteraceae bacterium
CACTAAATCCGGGATCACTGCTCCCGTTCCATTGGGTGACATTATAGCAGAGATATTACCGCAATTATAGGCTTTACCGAATTTTCAAAGAACAGTTGAAAAAGGGAACTTTATTACTTGACTTTCCCCGGATTAACTTCAAGGTGATGTTTTCCATGTGTATCTTGAAAGGGGGCGCGTTATCTCCTGGCGTGTTTGAGGCGGGTGCGGGTTTTTCCTGAGGTTTCGTCCCCAATATATTTTCCCAGCTGAGCCGGCCGTCTTTCCCCACCGCTGCGTTCAGGCTGCCGCCGGATAGGGATAGCTTTTCCACTGTCATGTCCCTTTCGGCCAGGTCAAAACGCCCCTTATCCACTCGAATGGCATCAATGGAAAGTGCGGCGTTTGGGGTGTTCAGCACCTTTAACGAGAGATTGTCAAGCTGCATGCTCAAATCATTGATTTTTACCTGCGGCGCTTCTGCCGTATAATCGAACCGGTAATGGCCCGCCATACCCAATATCCCTTGGGGGACTTCTATTTTCAGGGTTTCTTTCAGAAAATTCCAGGCCACTTTTGTATGGATGTTTGTCAGCTTAAATTGCCCTTCGCTCCAGATGGGGTGTAATGATATCTCACCGCTCCATTCCAGGGTTCCGTCATGGGGCAGTCGGGCCACAATTCGGTGCGGGCCCTTTTTTTCAGGCAGGGTGGTTAAATCCGTAATTTCAAGATTGATGGGCTCGATGGGTATTTCCGCAGGTGTGGAGAGAGAGCGGTCGTGGATATGGATATGGCCGTTCACCAGCTGAATCCGCTCAAAGTAAAGCCTGGGAGGAAGTGAATCGGCCTTAGGTTCCGGGGGGGGTGCATCGGAGCCGGGCGGTGAAAGATCTTGAACCAGACGATCCAGATTTACGGACTTGTCCGGTGCCACGTCTACCTGAAGGACCATGCCGTCCAGTGAAATATCGGAAAAGGTCCATGCCCAGCGAAACAGGCTTTTCAATTCAAAATCAACAAAGAATCTGTTAAATGCCAGAATCCCTTTCCCATCAGACTCTTTCAACGCCAGATCGGATATTTCCAGTGTCATCACATATGGATTGAGTCGTATTTCTTCAATTTGGAGGGTGCGGTTCAAATCTTCTGCCACATAGTTCTTCAATTGGCGTTTAAGGATGTACGGCAGCAGAAAAAAGCCCGCCAGAGTGTAAATCAGGATGGAACAAACGGCAATGAGAAATGGTTTACTGGTGATGAAACGTCGCAAAACTGATTTCCCTCGTTCCGATGATGTGTTAGTCATTTCTTGTTCCATGAGTATTGTCTTTTTTTTGAATGTGAACTAAATCGCTGACCTTCGGTCATGATGCGGGTGGATTTGACGAAAATGAAACGCTTGAAATTAAACCATAATCCCGTGCCATATGATCATTGATGACAGCAACCGCAGGAGTTGCTAACGCCCATGTTTTTACGGTGGCATGGAGCGCTTTGGATAGCGCTTCCTGTAATGGGGGGAGCCATTCCCATTTGCGGTGGTTGATGATGAGAATAAGTCGAAAATCCGAGGTGGAGAGATCCAATTCTCCATATGGCTCTGGGAGTTCTGTGGCGGTATGACGCTTCAAACAGCAAGCCAAACCCAGTGAAAAGGCATTAACGAATTTATCCCGAATTTCTTCGATAAACGCATCAAATTCGTGTTGTGCCAACGGTCTGGGCGTGCTTGATTTTGCTTCGACTATCCAAAGGGTAGTAGGCTTGTCCGACTTGAATCGCAACAACAAGAATTCGGCTATTTTTACGCCCTGCTGTAAACTCCCATATATCTTGCTTTTTTCGATGTAAAAGCAATGCCCTTCTTTAAAAGGGCCAAAGGTCATGCCAGACTCCATAATGGGCTCAGTTGTCATTGTAGTGCCATCCCCACCTCTTGTTTATAAAGATCAATGGATTCATTGATAATTGGATTATCCGGCATTTCATGCTTCAAGTCGGCATATTGCCATCCTGTGTTGTTTGCTGAAATGATCGGAATTGACATGTTTTTTCGTTGTGCTATCAAAAACAGCTTTTTAACAACGAAATAAGAATGGCTTGAGAGGAAAAACTGTATGCTCCGTTCGGCCAGCTCCGCCACCACATCCATTAGTTGTGAGATTGCGGAGGGGTGCAGGGCCGATTCGGGTTCATCAATGAAAACAATCGACTTTTCTCCGAGATAGCGGTTTCCCAGAAGTGTGTCAAGAATGGCTATTTTCTTAACGCCTTCGGCTGTAACGCCGATTGGGAATTTCTGATTGCCTTTTTTGAACTGCCAGCGCTCGGCCGTTTCATCGTACTCCACTTTCCCTCCTACAATCGTTTCAAGGTTTTTGCGGGCTTTTGAAAATGACGTATGTTTTCCGCCTCCGTTTGGCAATTGGCGAAGCGCGCGGGCAAGATCAAGATAAGTGTCATCAAAGCCAAACACCTGGTCTTGTTCACGGGATTTCAGAATGATGCGGTGCAGGGAAAGGACTTCTTTGGCGGGCAAGAAAACCGAATTGTTATCTTGAGGGGGAACATGATTTTCAATGGGTGAAATTTTTTTTGTTGTATCCCTGCCAAAGCCGTAGCGGAATAATTTATCGTCCATCGTGATGGAAAACTGGATGGGGCCATTTGCACCCTTGGTCACCAGATCGCCGATTTTCTCGGGTTGAAAGGTCCAGTAGAGTTTTTCGGCCAAAATTTCGGCCGCCGACCGTCTTTCATCTCCGCGTCGATACTCCTCCAGTGTGCGCACCGCGCTGTAAAGGGCCTTGAGCAGAAAGGTTTTTCCGCTGTCATTGGCACCGATCACCAGGTTGATTTTGCCGACATTTGACCATGCCATTTCCGTTAGTGGGCCGAAGTTTTCTATCTCTACATTATCCAGCACGGTTATTTCTCCTCGATTCATTATTTATGTCTTGTCGTCCGTGATCCGCTTTTCAACACTATTTTATTACTTATCAGAGTATAGAATGAAAAATATAGTGTTTTTATTTGCTTAAATGCTTATCCTCCTTCTATTAGGTTGATTTCCTCTTCCGTCAGCATGTAGAGCCGGTAGGTGAGTTGATTCATGTCGTTTTCAGCCCGGGCGATTTCAGAATCCAATGCCTCGATGTTGGCGTCGATTCCGACCACCTGTTTTATGATGGCAGGGTTGCTCGTTTTGCGGAGTTTGAGGAGTAGTGATATCAGCCGGTTGGCATCAAACTTCTGGGTCACATTTGTGCGACGGGCTTTCTGCCGCCATTGAGCTACCATGAACATCGCTTCTTCTTCATACAGGAAAATGCCCTCGATCAGCGTTATGCCATCGGCCATAAGTTTCAACTCGCCGTATTCATTTTTCACGGTTAACTTTACCCCAGGGAGTAGCATGGGATTGATTTGTTCCAGGTGGGCAGCCAGTTTCAACTTTCGCTGCAGCTTGGCCCAGGCAGTCAACTCTCGACCTTTCAACTCGGGGGGAGCGTTTTGTTTAAAGTCTTTCAGCGGTTTGACGTCGGCCCAGAGCCAATTTTCATTTTTCTTGTCGTCTTCGCATTGAGCGCTTTCAAGCCGTTTGTCGATCATCAACATTAGATCACGCCGACGGGTGTGCAGGTCCTGCAGGCTTTTTGCTTTTTCTGCCACTTGGGCCTTTTCGTCTTCTGTGGTGTGGGGGATGGGGAGTGGCATGAGGAATTGTTTGTTTGCTTCGTAATATCCGCCTTCTTTTGCTTTTGCATGTCGTTTGAAAACAAAATTACAGACCGGCGCATTTAGCACTCCCTGTAAAAATCTTGCTCCGATATGACTTTGTGCCAGAATTCCTCCGACGCGGACGTTGTTAGTTGCAAATACCCCCTCGCTGTCATAAAATACCGCCATCCTTGTGACAGTTTCAGCTATTCCCAACTTCGGTTTGTCCATTTTTTCCAGGTTCATCGGTCGGGTATAACCATACCAACCTTCTTTGTTGTTCATCTTCCCTTTATCACGTGCTCTCAATGCTTTTTCGTTTACTTTGAAATATCGCCAAGTATTCGGAAATTCCACTTTCATCCGTTTTTCGGGATATAACCGGGGGATGTCATTCTTGATTTCGTAGGGAAAAATGACGAAGGTTTCTGTTTTTGGCTTCGTATGCCGAACTGCTTCTGGACCAGAAACCAGCGGTTTCATGATCGAGTCTTCTAACTCGAAAACCTCTGTCGTTTTTTTGCCTTTTGCATGAGAATATCGTCCAGGTCCCATACGGTTAAAGTGATAGAGATTGTCGGCACCGGTTTCAACACCCCTAAATCCAACAACCAAATTGGGAATATTGCCCAACCTTGTATAACGGTCATCAAGCGATGTCAGGAACTTCCGTTCCTTTTTCGAGGTCAGATTCCAAACAACTTCCGGGGAAATTTCATCATATTGGACTGTATCGTCAATTTTGCTCCAATCTACGCCGGATATGTCGCCATCAGGTGCAAAGAAGCAATTGAAAGAATTATTTTTTGAACCCGAATAAAATTGAAGAGCGGTGTAGGTGATCGCTTCTTTGAATACCTGAAAACTCTTAAAATCAATCCAGCGGTCCAAACGACCTTCCTTGTGGATTTTTCGCCTCAATCCCTTCCCGTACTCGCTGATGATCCACAGATTCGGCGCAATATATCCCATTTTTCCATTGGCATTCAGCAATTCAATGCCACGTTCAATAAAGGGTAAATACAAATCAAAGCTGCCGGTCTGGGTGCTTTCGTACAGGTAGCTACCGTCTTTTCGCCGAGCATTAAGCAAGTATTCCGACACATCCTCCTGGATGCGCCGAAAATGTTTAAAAGTGACATACGGTGGATTGCCGATAACGCAATCGAAGCCGGGGTCTTCCCCTTCATAGATTTCCGGGAAGGCCTCTTCCCAATCGAAAGTATTGACGCGTTCCTGTTCATCCTCGTCGAACAGGTCTCGATTGATGCCCACCTGGCGGTAGAAATCATGTCCGATCAGACTGTTTCCACAACGGATATTTCGGTCCAGGGAGGTGAGCGGTTGATCCGGAAGGGCCGTATGCAGCCAGAGGGCCAGCCGTGTGATCTCCACCGACTCAGCGTTGATGTCCGTGCCATAGATGTTTTTTGACAGTACGGCGCGCATGGCCGAATGGGTGTCGAAAAGCCCCGTGACGCCAGTAACGCGCTCCAACTCCTTGACAATCCATTGTCGTTCTTCGTAGAGATATTTGAACGCTTGGATCAAAAAGGCCCCGGATCCGCATGCCGGATCCACGACCCTCAATTTGTCCAACCGTCGGCGGTATTGCTGCAAGATCTTTTCGTATTCGCCTACCAACCGGGCGGAGCGGCCATCCTTGCGGTGCGCGTCGATCTGTTCATCGGTTACGTTGGTGAATTTGTTGAAGCCAAGTTCCTTGCTGATTTCAAGAAGCCGGGCGCCTACAGTTTCCTCGACAATATAATGGGTTACCCATTCCGGCGTGTAATACACCCCGTCGCGCTTGCGTTTGGTGATTTCGGTCAGAGATTCCCGACCTTCGGCGTGGGCTTCCATCACTTCCAGGTCAGTGATGCTCTGCTCAAAGATACGGCCCATGGCGGTGAGGGTAAGCGTACGTCCCGCGCCGTCATCCGCTGTTCCGAAGTTGTACTTGGCCGAAAAATAAAGCAGGGTCTTTGGGTACTGAAGAAGCCGTTGAGTGCTCTGCCCCTGATTCTGCTCACAAAAAACCTGGTTTGGAATCTTCAAGGCGTCCATCTCCGGGTCTTCTGCAAACAGCCCGCCGTTGAATTTATTGATACGTTCAGCACCGAAAGGTGAGCCTTTCCGCATGGCGAAGAATAGCTGCTTGAGCATATTCCAGGCTTGATCGGATGTCGGATTATAGAACTTGCTTGCTCCCACTTCGATCAGCACGTCGCGCAGAATATTGGGTGGAAAGCCCAACTCACGGCCCATGTCCTCGCAATAGAGGATGAATAGGCAGCGGTCAAGGATTCGCTGGGTGAATTTGACCAGCCGTCGCAATCGGCCCTCCAGATCGTATTGCGGATTGTGTTCGCGCAAAGCCTTGTAAACGGCTTCACGGAAGGCATGGTATTCCCCGTAAAATTCGTTTTCCAAAGCCTGTTCATGGGTGATCTGTTCGCTCAGAAGTTTTTCGAGCTGTGATTTTCCGCTGGTGGCCAGTAGCCACTTGGAATGAAAGGTGCGGTAAAACAGGAACCGCTGAAACAACGCCTCTGCGCTGTCTTCCAGGAGAGGAACGGCTGGATCGCTTTTTTCGGGTTTGATGATAAAACGTTGGTATTGGGACTTGTTGCCGTAAACATAGAGCCTGAATTCATTCATGTCCGTCACAAGTCCCCAGGTCGGAAGAATCGGTGAAATCAGGCCTGTGCGGGATTCGCGAAGGTAGTCGAGACACTGGTCAACGGGTGATCGGGCATTGGGACGGCTCGTTTGTGGCTTGTCCAGACCGGAGCTATCGTCTTTGAACTCTCCCAGCACTTGGGGGGTCTCCGCCATATGGTCTCGGCCAAAATAACCCAGCGCTACGTCGGCCGCGCCTGTACTGCCTCTTTGCCCTGCGCCTTTAACGGGAAATTGTTGTTGGAGGGTGTAGCCATATGCCTTCTTACCTTCTCCGCTGGCGAAATAGCCCCAGGTTTGTTTGAAAAACACTTCGATGAATGCTGTTTCCGATGCGGTCTCTTTTTGCCAGTCCTTGTCGCCCCAGTTTTTCAGGCGGAAGTGAAGTGCCTCCGCTTCCTTAGATTTCTTGAAATTTTCATAGTCTTCAGCCCAGATCGAACGAAGGTAGGTGGTGCTGAACAGTGGTTGGTTTTTTTCCGGCAAAATGGGTCTCTATATTGTTGAACAGTTCAAGAGTCTGGGTGTCCGCATCTACGAAACTTGATTTCTAAAATGTTGCGGAGTTTGATATCAACCTGTTTAAAAAGAAACAAAAAAGAGGCAGCGAATAGCCTAACGATGTTTAATCACAAGCAAAATATTCTGTCAATAATTTAGACGCTGCATTTTAGATCCTGGGAAAAGTACCGAACCAAAGCCCGCTTTCTCCCTGTGACACGCTGGTACTTTTCATTGGGGTACCCCAGTGCGATGACGGCATAGGTATTTTCATCGCCCGGTATGCCCATCCACCTGAGAATACGCCTGTCCCGTTTCATGGCCTCAACGGCAAAACCGATAAGGCAGGTGCCAAGGCCCAAAACGTGGGCTGATAGCAGAATATTCTGGGTGGCCAGAAGGGCATCTTCGGCCGGGCAGGAGGCCTCTTTTTTGCTCCCCACCACTATGGCGGCGGCTGCCCCGTGAAACAGCAGGTCTTTCCCTTCCTTTTCCCATAAATCAAGACCGTCGCGGATGCTTTCGTAGTGGTTCTGGAAATAGTGTTCCAATTCCGATTTGCCCAATAGCGCCAGACCTTTCCTCAGAAAAGCATTTTCAGCGGTCCGGTTCATTTTACGGAAAAAACCGGCGACCCACTGGGCCAGTTGCAAAACGGCCAGGCGGTCGGGAAGTAGGGTAAACGTCCACTGCTGGGAGTTGGTTCCGGAAGGGGCTGAAATCCCGATTTTCACCAGGTCTTCCAGAATATCCTTTGGAACCGCTTTGGCCTGGTAGTTCCGGCAGGAACGTCTGGATTGCATGAGGTTGACCAGGTCCCGGATATTGCCATCCCCATGGGGTAGCCAGGTGGGATCGGCTTCAAATGTCTCGAAGGTGGATAGCGCCGGGTTCAGCGAGGTCACCTGTATGGCACCGGTGGGGCACACAGCCATGCAGTGGCCGCAGTTAAGGGACTCCGTGCCGGTGACCACGGCCTTTTTCCCCTCCATGGTGATGGTGTCAGACGGGCAGACCGTCATACACAGGCCGCATCCGTTGCAGAGCGCCTCATCAATGGTGGTTGTGACGGCTTTTTCCATGTTTTTCTGGCTCCTCCGAGAGGGTCGGTCCCTGATTAGAAAGCTGACAGACCATGGTTAAAAGGTTTCGCGGCGGCTTTGACATCATGTCATTCATACCGGAACCTCCACCCGAATGCGGGGCTTGTTCAGTGTACTCTTGAGAGCCCTTTCCACCATCTAAGAGATCTCATGGGGAGACCAATCCTGCGGTGAGTCTGTTTCCCAGTCGCCGGATGCCCGAACTCAGAAGGCACATACACGCGAAATACACCGGGAACGTCATTTCCAACGGTCCCCTGAAAAGGATAAAGTCAAAGGAATACATGAACATGCCGTGAATGAGGAACATCTCGTATGAAATCCTGCCACTGTAGACCAGGAATCTGCTGTACCATCCGAAGCGCAGCCCCAGGGTGGGGATAAGAACGACCGCCAGGGCGAGAATAAGAGAGGCGAGATTGCCGAATGTCCACCCGGCCACGTTCTCACGCCCCGCAAGGGCCTCATGAAAGACCCAGATCAAATAGGGGCCGATGACGGCAAGAACAAACAGCACGGCGATCAACTCCCGTGAAAAACGGATTCTGGCTTTTTGAAGGAATGCATGGCCAAAAACCCCGATCCCGCACAGCAGCACAAGGAGCCCCACACCCCTGAAGCCGGGCTCCATCAATCGGTCTGACAGCTCAAAGGTGATCGGTGACAGGAAGATGCCCGCCGCGATCACGAGTACCGGAAGCATGAGATTTTTCTCCACAAACCGCTGGAAAAGCGCCGCCACTGCCTCCCTGTGAAATCCCATCCAGCAACCCAGCGGGAAACTGAATGCGTTGATCTTCATGGAGGGCGACAGCCGGGGGATCGTCAGCATGGCCAGGGCAGCCAGGAACAGAACCGCCACTTTGCCGTTGTCGCTCATTTTCAACCGGAAGGTGATGAAAATCAGACAGTACCAGAAGAAAATGAACTGGACAAACCACATGTTCCGGTCCACGGCGGGAAGATTCACCACAATTCGAGCCAGGTCCTTAATCATACTGGAATCCGGCGCTAAAAGAATATGTGTGAGTAAAACCCCAGGGACCATGACGAGGAGTACCGGAATATAAATCCGGGTGATCCGTTGGAAGAAGAACCCTTGAATGCCCTTCCGTTTAAGCGATTGACTCAATCCATACCCCGACAGCATGAGGAAAAGGGTCACACCGACGGATCCGAGATGTCTCAGGTGGTTCAGGTCGGGGTAGGGCTCCAGGGTGTGCCCGAACAGATGCCCCACCAGGATCATCAGGATGGCGATCCCCTTCATTTGATCCGTCTGGGGAATGGAAAAGGGGGTATCTTTCGACCCCCGCTTCAAACTCACTGCGGTAAGCAACGCATAAAAGCAAAACAGGAAGATCACCAGCAGCAGGGGGGATTCCACCTGCAGCCTGGTGTGATCGTGATTCACGAAGAGGGTTTGAAGATTTACGCCGAATAGATCGTTCACAGGTCCTCCATGCTACCGCATGCCCGGCAGCGGGTTTTCGCCCAGGCTGTGCCGCAGGACCCCCGGGGGGCGGTTCACCCATGTGGCGCCCACCCAATCCTTTAAAAGCTCATCAAAGGTGACGGGGACCTGAATCCCCTCCCAGGCTTCCAGGGTGCTTCTTGAAAGGGCGGCATAGGTCTCCGGGTCCGACAGGGCGGCCTTGACGGCCTGCGCCAGGGCCCTGGGATCCCGGGCCGGAAACATCCGGCATCCCACCCCGTCTTTCAGGCGCATGACGAAGGTGGGGTGATCCGAACAAATCACGGGAGTGCGTGTCTCAAACCCTTCATAGATCACATTGGGCAGCCCTTCGGGATACTCGTGGCGGCTGGGAACCACTGTCAAATGGGCGGCCCGCATCTTCTTCAAAACCTCTCGATTGGGGGTCATGCCATGAAAGACCATGGCCTTCCCGAGCCCTTTTGTTTCGGCCAGGCGGGAAAGGCCCTCCATTTCCGCCCCCCCGCCGCAGATCTCCGCAGAGATGTCCATTCCTTCACCAGTGAGGTGTTCAACCGCCTCCACAAGGTCCCCGACCCCCTTGTCCTCAGATACGGCGCCGGCATAGAAGAGACGAAACGGGCGATCCCCTCTGTCGAGATGCTTTTCCGGGGATGCCTCCGGACGACTGACCGGTACCCAGTCGTAAGGGACGATCTTACGGGCATGAACACCGGCACGGACCATGGACAGGCAAGCGGGATAGTTGTGGTTCGCCACCACGGTGATTCGGGCGTCGTTCAATAAACGAACGACACGAAAATTCTTGATCCGATCTTTCAGCCCCTGGGTGTAGAAGAAGTCCGCGAACAGGGGCAGCAGGGGGATATTTCTTGATAATACCCATCCGCCAATCTGCTCCATGACCCATCCGGGAGCCCGAACGATGACGTGGGAAGGGGAAAACTGCGCCAGGTGTTTTACGATGGCAACGCCCGAGCGCCGGGCCTCGCGCTGAAAGCGGAGTCCCCCGCTCCTGGGATCAAAGCGGCCGCCGATCAGGCGAAAATTGCCGCGAACTTCGTCGTAGGGTTCCGTATCGAGGCAGACCACCAGGCAGCGACCCTTTTCCACCAGTTCATCCACAACCCCCATGCTGGCATACTGTGCCCGGTAGACCTCGGGTTCATTCTGCGCCCGGGCATCCATGGCTGCCCGATAATCGCCGAACTGAATCATGGCCAGCCTGATTTCTCTTATGTTCTCCCCCATTGGTTTTTATCCCCCATTGGATGTCTCATCCGGTAAACAGAGGTCGGTGACGGAAATCTGTTGTTACCCCGTAATGCGATCAATCAACTTCAAGACAGGACGGCTCAAAATTGGGCACATGCCGCTGCAATGCGATCGAACTTCTGCTTCCGGGGCTTCGTTAGAAGTTTGGCCACAACCTTCCCCGAAAAGGAAGAGGGGTTCCGAAGGGGTCCTAAGCCCTCCAGCCACTCCGAGATCGTTGGATGGTTCTCCCCGATCAACCCGAGCATCTCCTTGAAATAGTCAGGCCACATGTAGTCATGATAATGGCAGATGCGCGCATCCTTCAAATCCGTTTTGGAAACCGGTTTCTCCAGTTTGCTCCCGAGAATGAAATTGTGGGAGTAGGGGAGATTGCTGTGTCTTAAAGCCTTCCGGTGGGCCGTCAGACCCAGGGCGACCTGATCCGTAAAAAAAATGCCGGCGTTTTTGGAGGCGATGCCCGCCTCCAGCATCTCCGCGCACGTGTCATAGAAGGCATTGGAAAAACGGAACCCCCGGCGATAAACGAACACGCCGCTGTTCCAGTACAGCCGGATCCTTGCCTGTTCCAACGCTGTTGTAATAAAGGGAAGCGCTTCGATGTCGATGGCCAGCGCCTCACATATGGCAGCCCAGTACGGTTCGTTTTCGTCCCCTTTGCCGCTGGTGCCCAGATTCTTGTCAGACGGGCAGGCGGCAATATCCTCACCCTCTCCCAACAAAAGGCCATCCGGCTCCCCCAGGATGATAATATCACTGTCGAGCCAGGCGACACATTCTGTTTGGGTTATGTCTTCCACCTTCCGAAGCGCACGGGGTTTGTTCATGAAATGATTCCATCCATAGGGGTCCCGGGCCGGGAATCGAAGGTAATGAACGTCCAGGGCTCCAAAGGCGCTACGGGTGCTCCGGCAGAGGGGGGCGCCGAACCGGGGTGTCACCGCAAACACATCCATTTGGGAGAACCGTCCACCAAACTTCCTGAGGCTTTCCACCATACGGACAGCCATCAGCTCCAGGGGGCCCGCTTCCACGCAGCACACAACGGTAATATCTTTTGGTTCCATATCTACCTCATGTCATAAGGCCGGTTTTTCCGGTGGGGATTCTTTTCCGCCGCGAAAGCGCCCAACGAATTTCATGACCGGCTTCAATAAGATTTCCCATTCCTGGGGACTCAAGAACCAGCGCTTGAGGATCACTGCCGCCAGGACCAGATAAACGCCTCCAAAACCGAGCATTTCCGCCACGGTCCACCACCGGCTCAACTCCGGCATCAGCCGAAGACCCGCGAACACAAGCGCCCCTGCGATCAGGGCCGCCACCCCGGGAAGCAGGGTCCGGGAGCAATATTCGCGAAAGGGGATCCGAAAGGCCACATTCGTTCTCTGTATGAAATAGAAGCTTGGCACGACCATGCTGACCAATGTCCCCGCAACGGCCCCCAGCAAACCGCCCAGGTAGGCCAGCCCCGGGATCCATATGAGGGCCAGAACGAGTTGAATCAGCGTGGCCTCAAGCTCCCGGCCGGTTCGATTGACCCCCTTGAAGATGGATGTGCCCACCCCCGTGGCCAGGTGGACGAAGCTCATTACCCCCACCAGATAGATGATGGGAATGGCCCTGCCGTACCCCGGACCCACCCACGCCAGTAGAAGTTGGGGCGCGGCGGCAAGGATAAAGGCGTAGAGGATGAAGTTAATCAAATTGATATGACGGCATCCGTTCAGATAGATGGCTTTTGTTTCCTCCGCCACCAGCCTTTCCCCACCCTTCATGAAGTTCCAGAACCACCTTAAAAGCGGGATCCCCGGCCACAGGATCGACAGAGAGCAGATCAACAGGAGCCAGGTGTAGGGGTCCGAGACAGATATCCCGTTCTTTCTCAGACCCATGGCCAGGAAGGGAATGGCACCCGCCATGGAGACAACCGCTGTCAGGGCGCAGAGCCTGCCGTATTTGCCCAGCTTCTCAGGGAGCTTCGGCCAGGGGCTTTCCTCCCAGTAGTGTCCGAGGGAAGAGGCGGCCGGCAGAAAGGGGGCAAAGGCTGCCCCCGTGACGCTTCGGGCGGTGAAAGGCAGTTTTCTCCCGACCTCGAAGAGACCTGTGGCATTCAGTCCCAGCATGGCGGTGACCACGATCCTGTCGAAGGTCCCCAGGAAAATGCCTAAGATCCCCAAAGCCTGCACCTTTCCCCCAAATACAAATAACGCATCAAAGGCCTCCCGCTTGAGCATGGGGCGGATCCGCAGTCCCTTGAAACGGCGAAACGCAAAAAAGGTATCCAGCACCATCTCAAAAAGGGTTTTGATCACATAGGCGTACATGACCCCCTTGATGCCGTATCCCAGAACCAGGAGACCGACCACGAGACCCACTTCGAGCAGGGTGGATGCCAGCCAGACCATTCGGGCAAGGGCGATCTCCTGCAGTCCCTCCAGGAGGCATTTGAAGGCCCCGAGCCACAGTTCCATCAGGAATGCCGCCGCCGTACCCAGAATCATGACTTTCGCCAGTTCCTGAAGTTTCGGGTCCACGTGAAACCCGTCCATTATCAACTGGGAACCGAAAGCAAGGGTGCCAAAAATGGCCGTGCATATCATGCCCATTATCGTCAGCCCCGTGCTCATCAGGACGTTGACTGAGCTGACATCGTTATGAACATTGTATTCGGCCGTATATTTGATGTAGACGTTCTGAACACCGAAGGCGCTCATCCCCGCATAGGAAAGGATAATGAAGCAGACAGACCACAAGCCGTAGTGGGCCAGCGAAACATAAAAAAGAATGATCGGTACCAGCAGCAGACGGCTGACCAGATAGACACCGGTGGCCGCCATTCCCACGGCGGAACCCAGGGCCATCTTGCGGGCCAGTGTTGATGTCTGGCCGGTATTCGGGTCATCCGGATTCCGGGTTGTTTCCTCACGCATTTCAGTTCCCACCCAACTCCGGTTTTCGAGAAGTGGCCGCTGGCTTGAAACAACACATTTGAAAGGGCCTGGACGTACGCATGGGGCATTTTAACGGTTCAAGCGATGGCCTTTACCCGTCCTTATGGAAGAGCCCGGCACCGGATCCCTTCCGTACTGCCGCTTTCTGCAACCACACCCGCACCCTGGAAGAGAGCAGCGGTTGAGCCCTTGCCCCCATGGCTGCGTTGCAGTTTGGAACTGCCGAGATTGAGACTGCCATAAGATGTCCAGGAAAATCTATTAGCTTTCCCGACACATACTCCTTCGAAACGGTCCGGTAAGTCAAGAAAAATTAGTCCACAGTGCGCCGGACAAGGTTGCATATTAGGGGGTGCGAATCCCGTTCCGGAAGGTTGGTCAGCTACCGCGTAACGAGCCCTTGGATCGGCGGGAACAATCCCGGATTAATCGTGGGAGAGGTGGGCGACAGGCCGTAATCCGTAAGGTTTAGGCCTCGGTGGGCCTGAAAGATGAGCCTTGACGAATAGATGGTTTTGGGTAAGAATCACGCGGCTGTATTGAATCGAATAGGAATTGTGGTCATGGGGAAGTGGGTTGATGTTAACGCTGGTTAAGGAGGTGTGTGGTTTTGGATGATGAGTTATCAAGAGAATTCCTTCTGATTGCTGCCCGTACGTCCATGATGGCCGCGTCGGCAATCATGAAGGTTTATTCACGGGCTGATTTCAATGTGGACATGAAGTCGGATAATTCACCCTTGACGGATGCGGATCGAAATGCCCATGAAATTATTGTGGACGTCTTGAAACAGACGCCCATTCCCGTGCTCAGTGAGGAAGGACGTGAAATCCCTTACGGTGAAAGAAAAGGATGGGATCAATTATGGATTGTTGATCCCCTGGATGGCACCAAGGAGTTTGTCAAGCGAAACGGCGAATTCACGGTGAATATTGCCCTTGTTCAGAAAGGAAACCCTGTTTTCGGGGTGATTTATGCGCCGGTCTTAAAACGGCTTTATTTGGGCGGTCGAAACCTGGGTGCCTATGGCTGTACCCGGGAAATGGAAAATCTTCCCGATGATCTGGATAAGTTGATTAAACAGTGTGAAAAACTGCCGTTGACGGTTTCCCGTTCTTCCTATGTGATCATGGGGTCCCGGTCCCATGCCACCCCTGAACTCACGGCGTTTGTAGAAAAGAAACGAAAGGAAATAGGGGATGTGGAATTTATATCGGCAGGCAGTTCCCTGAAGATATGCCAGGTGGCGGAAGGGGTTGCGGATATTTATCCGAGACTGGGGCCCACCATGGAATGGGATACGGCCGCGGGGCAGGGGATTGCGGAGGGGGCGGGTCGCAGCGTGACCGTATGGGAAACCGGTGAGCCGCTCACATACAACCGGGAGGATTTGTTGAATCCGTGGTTCCTGGTCCAGTGACAATCAATCCAGTATGAAGGTACGATGGAAAATCATATTGTCGCCCAGGACGGAGAACGGGTGAATGTAACGGTTTACGGTTTAGGGTTGCCGGTTGCCGGTTTCTTACCCATGAATTCCAGAATGGCCTGGTATTTGGGTGCCGTGGCGGGATCCTGATTCTCATGTTGCAGGAGGCCCCAGCTGCCCCATTTTCCGTACCGGCCCATGGACGAAAAGGCGGTATAGAGACCGCCGCCGGCCTTTTTCCAGCCTTGGAGATCCTGGAGGTAGAGTGTTTTCATCTCCGGGTCCCTGTTGGCTGCCAAAAAAAGGGCGGTCAGTTCCGGGTTGTTTTCGGCGCCCCCGGTTCCCACCAGATGTTGTCCCCCTTCATAGGCGATCAGCGCCAGTCCGTATTTTTTTGCCAGGGCGGCGTGTGCCCTGACCTTCCTGTGCCCTTTCGCCATATGGGTTCTGCACCGGTTCATTATTTCCCCCAACGATATCCTGGCCACTTGGTTCTGGGTCTCGGGTTTTCCGAGATCACCACCGAAATAGGGTGCAATGGCCAGCGCATCGGCGGATTCATGGGCCTTTTCGAACCCCAGGATTTTTTCACTGGTCCAGGGGTTGCCGCTCTGGGCCGCCACGACCCGCACGAGTCGGTCACTGCTGCCGAACACATCCTCCCATATTTGAAAAATCTCTTCTGAACGTTTGGCATAGTAAGAAAGCGCGGCTTCAAAGGGATCGTCACTGAGTTTCATACCCTGACCCACACGGCTGGCATAGCGGGACTGTTCGAACTGAAAATTCCAGACTTCATTGCTGTATTCCACGTAAACCTTGAGGGAGGGGTCCAGTTTTTCTTTCACCATTTTCGCGAAATTTTCCACATAATCGTGGGAGGCTTCATGGGGCATGCAGAACCACGGGCTGGCCTTCAGCTTGTTGGCCAGAAGGATCATGTATTCGAGGGCCACCCCTTTATTACCGCCCTGGGTCTGCATGTGGGGGGTCGGGCGCTGGTCCCAGGTTTCCACTGTGGCATTATTGGTGCGCATCCAGTCCATGAACCGGATCACCCTGAAACCGGCCCATCGTTTCAGGAAATCGGGGTGAAAGATCTGTTTTTGGTAAGTGTTTTCGAATTCCAAAAGGGATGATGCGGATGTTGCGAACAGGATTTGGGGGGTTGGTGGCGGTAATTTTCATCAGAATCCCGCTTTTTGAAGGGGTAACGGTTAGAACAACCCGGCCCTCCTGCCGTTGCTTGATTTTTGCGTCAAAGCCAAATTCAACTCTGCCTTCGCCATTATACAGGCAAACGTATTTTCCCGCCGGATAGTATCCGTACCCCCGGCAGATGAGGGTGTCAGCCCATTGGCCGGGTTGAAGGCTTCGAATCCAGCCATTTCGGTCCAGATCCAGCGGTCCGCCTTTGCCGTAACCGGTCCCTTTCCGCTGGGGCTGCCAGGGTTGAGACTGTTTGAAGATATCGATAAAGGGATTTTCCGTTGACCAGTAACAGACAGATGTCAGATTAATCCCCATGGGGAATCCGCCCTCTGCCTGGGATTGGGCGGGTGCCGGGGCAGCCGCCTGTAAACTGAGAAGAATTGCCAGCAACAGCGTGAGCGAGGCCGAGGGCTGCCCCCTGACCTTAATTCTGCCTGAACCGATTGGTGATAAGTTCGTCATAGATTTCAACCATCCGGTCTGCTTTGGCCTCCCATTCAAATTCCTTGACCCGTTCAATGGCTTTTTCGGACATTTTGGGTATTAATTCACGGTTTTCAAAGAGGTACCGAATTTTCTCAGCCAGTTCGTTTACCAGGTATTCCCTTGAAAGGGGCTTGATTTTGAATCCCGTCTCACGGGTCACATATTCACCCAGCCCCGCATGGTCCGCTACCAGGCACGGCAGCCCGTTGGCCATGGCTTCCAAAGCAACCGCTCCGCCGAACTCCCTCACCGACGGGAAACAGAAGACATCGGATTGGCTGTAGTATCGGGGGGTCTCCTTTTGATCCACCCAGCCGGTGAAGGTCATGGTGTGGTTCAGTCCCAGGGATTGGGCCTGTTCTTGAAGGTTCTCCTTTTCCGAGCCGTCACCCACAATGGTAAAATGGACCTGTTCCCTCATGGTCTCGTCCAGTCGACTGATGGCATCGATGGCCATATCCGCCCCCTTGTAGGGCACCAGGCGGCCCACGAACAGCAGTTCCAGCTTCTCTCCTGTCCGTTTTCGGGGTTCCCCGATAAATTCCTTCAGGATGCCGTTTTCATAAAACAACTGGAACCTGGGGTCGTTTTTGCCAAACATGCCTTTCAGCATTTCAAGGGTATAGGTGGAACCCGCCAGGACCCTGTCCGCTCCTTTGTAAGTCCGGGCATAACCGGGAAGGACCCTTGAAAAGATCCGCAGGAAATTGAACTGGGCGAACTCCTTTCTGGCCACGTCCGTAAACCCTTCGGGGAAGGGGACGCCCCCGTTGACCGGTCCCAGCAGAAAGGGAACATTGCGGCAGGCGTTTATGATCTTTACGGGATACCGCGGTAGAATGGGGGTCATGGCATGGACCAGGTCATACTCCCCCCGCATGACCAGCTGTGCGAACCGCCCGTGAACCCGGGCGTTGAATTCCCCGTAAACGGGGTACGAAAGTGCATGTTGCAGGGGCCAGTTGACCCCGCCCCGGGAGGTGACCCGGCTGACGACGCCGTAATATCGTTTCAGAGAGTGGCTTTCTTGAATATAGTGAATCCGGTGGTGCCCCCTTCTTTTTTCGAGGGCTTCCCGGTTGCGTTCATGGGTAACCAGGGTGATGTTGGCCCGCTTTCGAATTCCATGGTAGAAGTTGTAGCCCACAAGGGGCACGGAAGCCCATTCGGGGTTGCATTGTTCCATGATCAGCAATACATCCGGGAAATTGTTCGATTCCATATCCGTTCTCCTTTTTGGGTTCCGTGTTTCCCTCGATCACCGGGTCGAATTACCGGGTCGAAAGGTCGGGTACGGTTTTGAGGGAGCTCTTGTGGGTGATGTATACCTTTTTCTTTTCTTTTTTCCGGAAAATGGCGGCAGCGGTGGCGGCGGCATTAAGGTCCGCGTGGTCGGATAATTGAACGGCGTACCAAGTGCGGTTTTTGGTATCGGTCGCCACAAAGATATAGGGATAGTATCCTTTTGACTCAAGGTCTTTGATCAGGTTTTCAGCATTCTGCTTTTCCAGGAAAGCGCCCGCGCGTATGGAAAATTCCGGTTTGTCTCTGGTTGTTTCTTTGGGAGGATCAGCCTTTAAATCCGGTGCTGTTTCCGGTTTTTCCGGAATTGCCAATGGTTCGGGCACGTCTTCCAGTGCCGGGGCGGGTTGTTCTTGAGGAAGACGTAGGGGTGCCGGTTCTTCAAGGGTGATGTCAATGGTAAAGGGTGGTGGATCCTCATTGATATGGGATGGGAGCGTTAATTCCGGCTCCGGGGTTGTGGTGGGCGTTGGGGCCGATATTTCGGGCAACGGGGTCTTGGCAGGCGAAGGGGCAACATCCGATTCAGTCTTATCCGTGCTGCGGGGTTCAGGTGCCGGAGGTTCCGGTTTCGGATCTGAAACCGCCACGTTGGCAATTGCCGAATCGGGGGGTACGGGATTTGAGAGGGTTAAATCTTCATCCGTAGATTTTTGCCCAAGGGGTTCGGGCTCGGCCATATCCGGCTTTACCGTTTCCGGTTCGGCCTTTGTTTCAATGACCGCCTGCTCAGGCGGGGTCAGTGGTTTGGGTTGGGAGTTCCGGGAGCGGTTCTTCGGCGGGGCATGATCCGCAATCATGGTCCAACCCACATATCCCAGAATAAGTGCCAGCGCCAGGACCGTTGCTTTGAATTGCCACTTTCCGGGGGCCTTACCGTCACGATTCCCCCTTTTTTGTGATACCCCATGAGACATGTCCTCTTTGGTTTCGTCATTCGGGGAATAGGAGATCTCTTCTTCGGGAGCCAAAGCGGCCGTGGGGGTGCGGTTGCCTTTTCTTCGAGACCTGATATGCCCGGTTCGAAAGAAAAAACGGATGATCAATGCCAGGAAAATACCCAAAATGGCCCCGATATTGTTGGCGATCATGTCCTCGGGAGAGAAATTGCGCCCCGGTACATATTTTTGAAATACTTCCAGCAGAAACCCCAGCGGTGCCATAAAGGTTGAGACGATCAGGCCGAGCCGAATGGATGGGAAAAATGCTGCCGGGTAAAAGGAAAGGACCAGGAATATGATGACCCTGGCCAGTTTGTCCCTTCCGAAACCGGTTTCCACTTCTGAAAGCCCTGCCTGGGGTATGAGGGATGCGATGACCATGGCAAGCAGTCCGCACAGCCACAAGAGCGTAAGAGGATTGGTAAACAGCCTTTTCGTGTAACCTGCTGGGTTTTTAGGTGCTCTTTTTCCCATCATTGGACCCGGTGTTCGAGGTTCAGGCGCATGGGTTTTTAATCATATGCGCCTGCCCCATTCATGTTCGGTGGGGGCGTGGCCTTCTGCCCTGGTTTCATCTGTATTGTCATCCCCGTCGGTTCTTGGAGACGTTTTCACGCTTTCTCCCCCAAATCACGGGGTATCCCCTCTGCTCCGAACAAAGCGGTTCCCTCAAGATTTCTGGGGCCTTTATATGGGGGTTCACTTGTTTCACCTGAGGGGGTTATGTCCTTCACCTTGTGTATTTTTAAGGGTGTTTTTGTCTCTTTGTACGCCCGTGTGAGCCCGGTTTCAGGATCATGGTCTTTCATCGCCACCAGCCCATGCCTTGTGGCATGGGCCCTGACGCCATCTGACAGGCCCATGTCCATCAGGGGCCGTATCCCCCGTCCTGATGACAAGACTCCCAAAACTGATTCAGGCAGGCTCGCCTTGTTGGGCAAGGCGGGATCGTAATCCTCCTTTTCAGGGTGTTGTGGCGCCTGGTTTTCAAGCCGGGTAATGCCGTATTTGGCCAGCATACCGGACGTTCCAGCCGCAAATATGACATAGGCCTGGTTTACCATGGCATTCAGCATGGAATCAATCATAAACAATAGGGGAATGATGCACAAAACGGCCGTCGGGGCAAACTGGGGCTTCCCCCACAGCTTAGCCGGGCATTTCACCAGAAAGAGGAACGCCGGAAGAATCATGACCAGGGTGATAGAAAAAAGACCGAAATAACCGCGCCTTCCCAGGGTAATGATCCAGAATCCATCGGTGGTGCTGAGATCTTCGCCGGTTTCCTCGTCATACACCCTGGACCGTCCCCATCCGCCCCAACCGAAAAGGGGACGCTCCAATGCCTTTTCCACCAGGATGTTTTCATTGTCGAACCTGAATTGCAGAGAGGCGGCCCGATCCGCGCTGAATTTTTCCGTAATCAGATCACAGAGGTTTTGACCGTCCCAGTATCCTGTGGCACGGGTTCCGATGTAGACCGGGGGGATCATGAGCATCGCCCAGACCAGAATGGCGAATTTCACCTTTGCCGTAACCACGAGGGCCAATAGACCCATGATGCACAGACCTACGGCACCCGATGATTTGCAGGACACAGCCGTCCCCAGCAGAACAAAAGCCAGAAGGATCGTAGGAGAATTCCACATTTTTTTGGGGAACACTTTCGTATAGGTGCACCACAATCCCACCAGTGCGGCCATGCACATCCAGGTTCCCAGCATGATGCCATGCGCCATGAATACCATGGGTCGATACCCGTCTCCACGCATGACCTGAGCAAAGGAATGCTGCATGTACCCGTAGACAATACGGTGGGCCTGGGGGCTCATGACCAGTTCAAAAAAAATAAAGGGGATGTAGATGAGGCCGGCTGTAAAAATGGACCGGCAAAGCAGCTTTATGCTCTCTGCGTCTGAGAAATAGAGCCGCCCGGCCATGTAGGGGATGCCCCATGTGGTGAAGGTGTTGAAGGATTCCTGCAGGCCGTCTTTGACCCCGATACCGTTTGTGACCGAGGCCACAAAACCGGATGTGATCCACAGGATCATGGGAATGTCAATGGGATGGATGGAAGCACCTTCCAGTCTTTCCGGGTAATACACTTTAATGGCAATAAGGACCCCTATGGCGGTGGCCGTCATTTTGTTATAGATGATCAGCGGTACCTGGAGTGCTGCCATGGGAAGAAACATGAGAGCTCCGAAAAACGCCAGAATGACCGCCTGATCCGGTTTATATTTTGAAAAAAGAAACAGGACCAGGGGAATACACCCGTAAAGGGCCAGTAAGCAGAGGATGTTGCCGGGCATGTGAAAGCTCTTTTGCTACAATAAATTATGAATGACTTTTGTCGCTCAGCCTGTCCAAGATGAATTTCAAGTGCGGTTTCTCAAGAAACTTTTCAAGCCGGGTGGTGTATTTTGCGCCTCCCCAGTTGAGCACCGAGGCCATGGCGGGAACCTCCAGACGTATGAAGAGCTGCGCAATTTCCCGGACCGAACGATACAAGGTCCGGTCCCCTTGAATTACCATGATCACCGCATCCGAATGCATGCCAAGATATTCGGTAAAATCACTTTTCATGATCTGGGTGGAGTCGATCAGGATCAGGTCAAAGTTATTGCTGGCTTCCTTCAGAACGGATTGAAACACAAGACTGGCTTCAAGGGCATAGGCAGGTTCTGATGAAAAAATAAAGTTTACGTTTCGTTCGAAATCGGTGTATATGGCCTCTTGGAAAGTGGCCTTGCCTGTCAGGATTTCTGAAAAACCCGGTTGGTCCGTTGGGACATCCAGCAGTTTTCTCAAAGTGGGGTGGGCGCTTGTGGCTTCAATGACCAGAACGCTGGGGAGCATCTGGCCGAGATGATGCGCGGTGTTTAAAATGATTTCCGTGGTGCCGCTTTGGGTGTCAACCCCGTTAAACAGGAATAGTTTTGTGTCATTGCGAGTGGCATCACGGTGGAGCCTTAACGCAAGGCTTCGGAGCGCCTTGCTGGTGACAGACTCCGGCGCGTCCAGGGTCACCCTTGAAAACGCGACCCCTTCGGGCGCCCTGGAAATGGGCCATGTGGGGGGATAGCCCAGAGCGCTGACAATGTTCTTGGGCTTTGTAATCCGGTTGTCCGTAAAATCGATGACAAACAGGATGAATGTGATGAGGCCGAAGGGCAGAACAAGACATACCATAAACAGTTTCCGGGTGTTGCTGCCGCTCTGGCTTTTTGGCTTTTTGGCCCGGACTGAAATGGAAATGCGACTTGCAACATTGGCTTGCACCACCAGGTCATTGATTCTTTTTTCGTACCCGAACAGGAGCTTGCGCATTTGCCCGAGTTCGGCTTGAATCTGCTCCCCCACAATAAGACGTTCCGAATTCTCACCGGCATCCCTTTTTGCCGCCTCCAATTTCAAAGAGATGTCTTCCATGGAGGTTTTTATGCTGTCATACTTGGCTTTTGCCTCAATCAGCTTTTTTTCCAGGTCATAATCCCGTTCGCCGTGTTGAATCTTGCGGGCCAGTTTACGGACTTCGTCCGTCATGTCCAGCTCATACTGGCGCATGGATTTCATACGCTCCTCTGTGTATTTTCGCTCCATGTTATCTTTGGTTAGTCCGTCGAGACTGGATCGCATTCCCTGCATTTGCTGGTAGGTCCAGGACTGAGTGGAATCAAGCCCCCAGTCATTGGCTACCATCTTTTCCACCTGGGGTTCCAGGGAGAGTTTGGAAATCTCTATTTTTTCATTCAGTCGCTGTTGGTAGAGGTGGTCCGCGCCCACCATTTGCAGGTAAAGGTCCACATAGGCCTTCTGAAGTTGCTCCGCCCTTTTGAAGTAGAAATTGAACTGCTCGCTGAAACTGCTGGTGTTGGTCAGTTTTGCCAGTTCCCGCAGTTTCGTCTGTTTTTCGATAATCTGTTTGTTTAGCGCATCACGTTCTGAACGGAGGTATGCCAGCCGGTTATCGTTCTGAGCCCGTTTATTTTCATCCACCTCCTTTTTGTAAACATCCATGATGTTATTGAGGATGGCAGCAAGCCCTTTGGGGTTATCCCCCTGAAGGGCAATTTCAATGAGATATGTCCGGCTTACCGGTTGGATATATAGGCTTTGAGAGAGTATTTCAGCACAGTTCCGATCGGAAAGCCCTTTGGGGAAAAGGGCATTTTTTTGTTCCTGGGTTAGTTCTTTAATGGCTTTTTCCAGCATTGCCACATCCCGCATCTGATTGGTCTGGGTGTAGATGAAATCCGAATATCGCGTCAGGATGGAGGTTTCCTCGCCATCGCTCAAAATGGATTGCACCACGGGTTCAATTTTCAGGCTGGCAGACGCTTTGTAAAAGGGCTTGATGGCAAGAAGCGCAAAGGGGGCGAGGAGCGTAAACCCGAAATTGCCCACCACAATAATGGTGATGAAATTTCGGGTCAGAAATCTGACAATATCGATGGGTTTGTTTTTCTTGGTTCCCGGGAGGAATGCGCCGCTGGCGCCGGCCGCTTCCATCACTTGCTCCCGCGCTTTGAGGGTCTGAAACGACCAAAGGCGTTGGCGATGGTCTCCACCCCTTCATGGGATAGGAAGAATTTACGCGGGAACAGAAACCTCCGTGTCAGACGGCGGCACCCCGGTGCGATTTCTTCGAGTTCATGGATCAAAAAGTTGCGGTGGCGTAATGATGCAATCCTGGCGCCGTATGTAAAGGAAGTATCCTTTCTGTCACGTTCCCCGGTTGGAATACGGTCGCCCCTTTCCCATCTTATTCCCATGTAAGAACCGGCTGGAATCAATGGGCCGAAGGTGGCCGTGCTGGCAATAGAATTCCTGACAACTTTCCGGCCGACTTGTTGGCGACTGTCTTTGCGGTGTTCCGATGATCCGGATGCCATGGGTGATTTCAAGCCTCTCACTGTTGTCTACGGATAATAGCCAATAATAAAGAACTTAGTCAAGGTATTGCGTATTTTGAAGGAATTCTTGGGTTTTGATGGTTAATTGCGGTCAGTTTAGCCTTTACTTGTATTAATGGGGAATGTATCATAAACTCAGTTTATTCCCATATATGCAGTATGCTAGGTTCTTTGAGGTTTGAGGTTCCGTTAAAGAATTAACCAAGGAGGGGTGTCTGAAATGAAAGGAATTATTTTGGCCGGCGGGTCCGGGACGCGCCTTTACCCCATTACCCGTGTCGTCAGCAAGCAGCTGATGCCCGTCTATGACAAGCCCATGATTTATTATCCGCTCTCCGTCTTGATGCTGGGGGGCATTCGGGACATCCTGATTATTTCAACCCCGGAAGACCTGCCCCGGTTCAAGGAACTTTTGGGTGACGGCGCGGGTATCGGGCTTTCCCTTTCATATGTGGAGCAGCCCAGACCCGAAGGGCTGGCCCAGGCGTTTGTCATTGGAAAGGATTTCATCGGGGATGAAAACGTTGCCCTGGTTCTGGGGGACAATATTTTTTACGGGCACAGCCTTTCCGCCATTTTGCAGAGAGCGGCGGCACTTGAAAGTGGCGGGGTTATTTTTGGCTACCTGGTGCGGGACCCGGAGCGGTATGGCGTGGTGGATTTTGACGAAGATGGAACGGTTACCAGTATTGAGGAAAAACCGGAAAACCCCAGATCAAAATATGCGGTGCCCGGTCTTTATTTCTACGATAACCAGGTGGTCCACATCGCGGAAAACCTGAAGCCGTCGCCCAGGGGAGAGCTGGAAATCACCGATGTCAACCTGGAATATTTAAGGCGGGGTGCTCTCCGGGTAGAGCTTCTGGGGCGTGGTTTTGCCTGGCTTGATACGGGAACCCATGAATCGCTGCAACAGGCGGGGGATTTTGTAAAATCGATCCAGGACCGACAGGGGTTGAAGATCGGCTGCATCGAAGAAATCGCTTTTCGTCTTGGCTATATCAACGCCGACCAGGTCAGAGCTGTCGCAGAAGATATGCTCAAGAATGAATATGGCCGGTATCTGATGGAAATTCTAGAAAATGAGGACCCACAGAAAAATGACCCTGAAATTTACTGAAAAATCGCTTCCCGGCGTTGTATTGATTGAACCCAAGGTCTTTGACGATGACCGCGGGTTTTTTATGGAAACCTTTCATTCTGAAAAATATAATGAAATCGGCATTTCGGGTCCTTTTGTGCAGGATAACCATTCCCATTCGCGGAAGGGTACCCTGCGGGGGCTGCATTATCAGCTCAAGAACTCTCAAGGGAAGCTGGTCTCCGCCGTGAAAGGGGAAATCCTCGATGTGGCGGTTGACATTCGTCGGGGTTCCCCCGGTTTCGGCAGATGGACCGGGAACCTGCTTTCAGGAAAAAACAAGCGTCAGCTGTATATCCCTGAAGGGTTCGCCCACGGCTTCTGTGTTCTGAGTGAAACGGCTGATGTGATCTATAAGTGTACCGACCTTTACACGCCCGGGGATGAATATGGGGTTTTCTGGGCTGATGAGACCATCGATATTGTCTGGCCCATGGAAAATCCGATTCTTTCAGAGAAAGATTTGAAAAATCCCATGCTTAAGGATATTGAGGATGCGAATCTGCCCCTTTATGAAAAATGAAAGAGGTGACCCATGAGCGATGAAACCATTGTCATATTAGGCATCCCCGTGGATAATCTGACCATGGATACGGCGGTGAATCGCATCTTTTCCATGATTGACGATTTTGCCGAAGACGGGCGGGCCCGCCTGGTGGCCACCGTTAATGTGGATTTTCTGGTGAACACCCACGCCTGGTTCAGGAAGCATATTCGCCATCCGGAACTCTTGGATATCCTTCGAAGGGCGGACATGGTAACCGCTGACGGTATGCCCATTGTCTGGGCCAGTAAACTCCTGGGAACGCCGCTCATGGAACGGGTCACCGGGGCTGACCTGGTGCCGAGACTGGCTGAAGAGGCGGCAAAAAGGAAGAAAACCATATTTCTGCTGGGCGGCAAGGGGGATGTGGGCCAGAAAGCCGCGGATTTGCTGATGGAGTGGTATCCCGGCTTTGAAGTGGCCGGTGTTTACTCCCCATTTGTACATGTTGAAGGGGACGCGCTCCTGGAAACGGAGGCAGCGGACGAAGAAATTGTGGACCGTATCAACCAATCCAAAGCCGATATCCTGCTTCTGGCCTTTGGTAACCCCAAACAGGAGATCTGGTTTGAGCGGAATCGGTTGCGGTTGAAAGTGCCTGTTTCAATCGGTATCGGCGGCACCTACGAATTTATCGTGGGATCGGTGACCCGCGCCCCCGAGTGGATGCAGAAAAGTGGCACGGAGTGGCTTTTTCGAATGACCCAGGACCCGAAGCGTTTGATCAAACGGTATTTGGTCGGTTTTTTTAAGCTGGGTTTTATGATTTGGCCCGCGCTGCTTCATTACCGCTATCAGACCCTTCGGTACCACCGGTTGCACGCATCACAACCGGAACCACAAACAGCGGAACTGAAAGCGGTTTCAGGGGACATGAAAGTCATAAATTTTCCCGCCCGTGTGGATGCCCCCTTTGTTAAACAGCACGGCGGAGAGATGGAAAATGCCATCGGCGAAGCGGCCTTTATGGCACTTGATTTCAGCCGGACCGACTTTATTGATTCTTCCGGTCTCGGGCTCATTGTGAAACTCTGGAAACGGGGACCTGAAACGAAAACAGGTGTTTATTTTACAGGCATTCATGGTGCTGTTGTCCATTTTTTCAAACTGACGCGGTTGTGGGATCTTTTCCAGAAAAAGGCCTACGACGATCTGGATCATCTGCTGGATAATCTTGACCGGGAAAAGCTGCTGCCCCCGTTCTTCATGGTTGTTGCCGAAAAGACGTCCCGTTTGATTGTGCTCAGGCTGTCCGGGAGGCTGGACGGGGTTCAGATGACGAAGATTGAAATGGATGCGGTTATTGAAAATGTGGGCGGACGAAACTGCATTTTTGATCTTTCCGGCCTGGAGTTTGTGGATGGCTCAGGCATTTTCTTCTTTCTGAGAATTCAGAAAGCCCTGGCGCGGAAGGGCAAGACGTGCGCCCTTTCAAATGTGAGTGACAATGTGCTGCAGATTTTCCGCATTTCAAAGTTGGTTCACCTGTTCAATCTGGCGCCCCATGTGGAGGATGCAAAGCGGAAATTCAACTGAAAAAATGTTCCTTTTGTTTGTTACCCCTTCCTCCTGAACAACCGGCCCGCATATTTTGTAAACAGCTTGAAATCATGCCCCAGTCCGGCAGTGGAGGCATAAAACACCTCGGAAGTGTAAATCTCGTCTTCCGTGGGATGATCGCCGTAGTTGATGTAGGCTTCGGTGATGATGCCCGCCTTGGATTCCAGGTACAGGTCCCGCCAGTCTGAATTGAGCGATTCGATTTCCTCTCTTGATCGGGGCCGAACTCCCACAAAATGCAGGTTGCCCCTGGCAACTGAAATGAGTGCCGGTACAAACTGTAGAAAAAAATGCTGGCATCCGCCATGTTTTCCCCTGTCGCTTTTGTCCACAAGGGACGTGTCGTGGGGAACAAAACTCACGAAATTGAAAGTTTGCCAGAAAGCATCATCGGATTGGGTGGGGAGCCGGACGACCTGCTTTTTGAAGATGGCCGGCCCCCGCCGGGACAATTTCAGCAATGGGGGTATGATTACCAAAAGAGGCCACAACAGAAGCAGCAAAGCCACCGCGACTGTCTGAGCCACGGCGGTTCTGAAACGAAACCCCAGGTTCGACGCGGACACGCCGCCCAGGATGAATTGCTCAGGAATTGAAACGGCGGTATTGTGCCGGATGTTGATGAGGCGGTTTTTGTCCACAAGCACATCTTTCAACTCAAGGCTTTCTCCAACATAGGTGTTTGGAAAAACAGCCGCATTTTCCACAAAACACCTGGAATCCAGGACACACCCGCTTCCGATGGTGGCGTGGGGTCCCAGTTTGATGCCCTTGTCGATACGGCAGTCCTCGTTGATATAAACCGGCGGGACCAGTTTGGTGGTGGGATGCAGGCTCACATTTCGTGAAAGCCATATGCCGGTTTCCACTTCCCTGCTTTTCAGGGTGAGGGAGGGGAATCTTTTGTCGAGGAGTGTGCGGTGGGATGTCAACAGGTTCTCAAAGGATTGAACGCCGAGTTGCGCTTCAACATCCAGGCGGATTTCTTTTCCATCTGTCAGGGACAGCAAATGTGATTCAAGGCCCTTTTCATCCAGACGGGAAGGGAGATTTCGGGCGTATTTCCCGGGAATCCATGCCCACCCTGACCAGCCCGTTTCCAAGGTTTTGGAATCAGCCGGCCCGAACCAGAAGGTGGGGTTGGATGGATCAGTCTCAGAAACCCCCACGGCCTTCCCAAGATCGATCTGGGGCAGGCGGTCCCCATGGGCCAGTAGGATAAATTCCTCTTCGTCGAATTCAATAGCTTTAAGGGCTTCGTAGGGGTGCAGCGGGTCCTGGGCCAGATGGAACCGGAACTCAGATCCCCAGCGTGAACCGTCTCCCAGCAGGTCTTCCATTTTTTCCGGTAAATGGCTGAGGACAAAATCAAAGTGGGTGATCCCCTCCCTGATGAGAAATTCCACCGTATGCTGAATGAACGGGCGATCCACCAACGGAAGGAGGGGGGACGGGTAATGCTTGTTCAATGCTTCAAGTCCCGTATTAACGCCTGGTGCGATGATGAGGGCGATCATGGGAAACCATTCCTTTCATGGGTACTGTGGAGTGATCGGGTTCAATAGGCCCCTTTTCCCAGCAGAACAGCCGGGATGGTACTTAGAAGAAGCTTGATGTCAAACCAGAGACTTCGGCTCTCGATGTATTGCACGTCCAGTTCCACCTGTTCGTCAAAAGGGATATCTCCCCTTCCGCTAACCTGCCAGATGCAGGTCAACCCGGGCATGATTTCCAGTCTGCGTCGGTCCGCCAGGGTATACTCCGCCACTTCCCTGGGAACCGGTGGCCTGGGACCCACCAGGGACATATCCCCTTTGAAGACGCACCAGACTTGGGGAAGTTCATCAATACTCAGCTTTCGTATGATCCGTCCGATCCAGGTAATTCTGGGGTCCTTTTTCATCTTGAAGGTAATGCTGTCTTCATGATCGCTTTGCTCCAGGAGTTCGTCTTTCAGGGCTTCGGCATTTACGACCATGGATCGGAATTTGGGAAAGGGGAATTCTTTCCCCCAGAGCCCGATGCGCGTCTGCCAGAACAGTACAGGTCCCCCGTCTGTGAACTTAATGCACAGGGCCACCACAAGAAAGATGGGCCAGAGGCAGAGCATCATGACCCCGGAACCCAGAACGTCGAAGGTCCGTTTCAGCAGTTTGGCTCCGCCCACCACAATCATCCAGGCGTATTTTTTCCGCCAGTAGCGGAGCCTGGAAAAAAGTCCCGCGGG
The DNA here is from genome assembly GCA_016844935.1 of Desulfobacteraceae bacterium. Taxonomy (GTDB): domain Bacteria; phylum Desulfobacterota; class DSM-4660; order Desulfatiglandales; family Desulfatiglandaceae; genus NaphS2. The sequence continues at coordinate 29,432 of JAERTK010000212.1, forward strand.
GCCTATGGTGCCGGAGCCGTATTTCTTGAGCAGTTCTTCCATGAGCGCAACGCGCTGCTGTCCCTCGATCAAGGGCGATTTCTTTTCAGTATCCATTTGTATCCCCATTTTCGGATTAATCTGAAATCAGCCACCATTCATGAAAAGGTTATGCCATTTTTACCATCTTTTTCAGATCCCTGCAATCATATTGCGGGAGACACACCATTCCACTTCAATCCGGCCGAATGGGATATTGGATATTTCGAATCCGCCCAGGAAAAGAAGTATTCCCTTTTTGAATCAATTTAAGTATCATTAAGCCCTGTTGATTCCAAAAACTTTTGGGAGATGGGAATGGAAAAGAAGACAGTGGTGATTTCACTGGGCGGATCGATTATCGTTCCGGATCGGATTGATGTGGATTTTCTTCACGAATTCAAACGGGTCATTTTGAGCCTTGAAGATGAACGGTTTGTGGTCATCTGCGGGGGGGGGAAGGTCTGCCGCCGTTATCAGGATGCGGCAAGAGAAACCGGGGAGATTTCCAAGGAAGACCTGGACTGGATCGGCATCCGGGCAACAAGGCTCAACGCCGAGCTGGTCAGAACGTGCTTCGGCAGTGAAGCTCACGGGAAAGTGATCCATGATCCCCAAGAACCCATTGATGCCACCTGTCGCATCGTTGTGGGTGCCGGTTTTGAACCCGGGAGTTCCACGGATCTGCGCGCGGTGCAACTGGCGGAACGGTTTGATGCGGCCCGGGTGATCAACATGTCCAATATTGATTACGTTTACAGTGCGGACCCGAAAAAAGACCCCCATGCGGAAAGGATGAAGGCCATTTCCTGGCCCGCATTTAGAAAGCTGGTGGGCGATACATGGGACCCCGGCCTGAACATGCCGTTTGATCCCATCGCTTCCAGGGAGGGTGAGCGTCTGGGGCTTGAGGTCGCCATTATCGGCAATGACATGCAGAATTTTGAACAGCTTTTGAGGGGCGAAGCATTCCGGGGAACAACGATCTCATGAATGTTTTGCGGTTGTCAGTCCGCAGTTCACGGTTTTCCAACCGGCAACCGTAAACCGCTCTTCACCCCTTCACAACCTTTGCCAGGCTTTCCAGCTTTTCCCTGATTTCCCTGATCTGGGTGCCGACGGTCTCCAGATTGTTATCTCGAAGCTGCGCTTCGATGGCCTTCGCCAGTTCGTAAATGTCCATGATGCCGAGATTTCCGGAAGCACCCTTGATGGAGTGCGCCGCTTTGGCGGCCGTATCCGTGTCCCCCGCTTTGACGGCGGATTCCATGTTGCTTAAATCAACCATTCCCGTATCCACCAGGAGGTCTGCCAGCTCCAGGTATTCGTCTTCTTCCAGGCCCAGGTTATCTGCCAATGCTTTGATATCCATAATGTCTCCTTATATATCCTGTGGGTTTGAGGTGCCGCATCCAGTTGGGGTCCATTTTTCAAGGATCTCCATAACGATTTCTTTTTTGATGGGTTTTGCAATGTAATCATCCATTCCCTCCTCAAGGCATTTTTCCCTGTCTCCTTTCATGGCGTGAGCGGTCATGGCGATGATGGGAACCCGCTGAATGGATGATGGATTTCCGTTTTTTGTTTTTACCTCCTCTTTCATTTGCCCATTATGGGTGTGATGTTGAATTTCAAATCGTCGAATCGCTTCTGTGGCTTCAAATCCATCCATTTCAGGCATCTGGATGTCCATGAGGACCAAATCATAGTCCTTTGAATTGTCCGTATATATTTCAACGGCTTCTTTTCCATTGTTGGCAATATTCACATGATAGCCGGCCTTGGTCAGCATCATTTTGGCCAGCTTCTGGTTGACCAGGTTGTCTTCAACGATGAGAACACGAATGGCATCTTCTGTCCCGTGACATTCAGGATGTTCCTTTTGGGGGCCTTTGGTTTCGGGCTTTCCGGGTTTCAGGCGGCGTTTTTTCCTGTTCTTCAAGAGGTCTTCCATGGATTGAAAAAACCGCGCCCTGAGAATGGGTTTTCTTAAAAAATCATCAAAACCGGCCTTTTCAAATTTCTTTATATCGCCGGCCATCACGGATGAAACGGCAATCAGCCCAATGTCATTGAGTGAGGGGGCACCATTTCTAGGTGATGTGCCGGATTCGCGAATCTTTGCTGCAAGCTCATAACCGTTTGTTTCAGGCATGTGGATGTCGATAATGCAGACGGAAAACGGTGAGCCTTCGAGCAGCCCCTTTTCCAGTTCCGGTAAAACGGCCCCCGACTTATTGAGGGGCACCACCGCCATGCCAGCGGACTGAAGCATGCCGGTTAATGCCCTCAGGCTTCGGACATTATCGTCAACAACCAGCGCTTTTTCCCCAAAGAGCACCCTGGGGGGCGGGGTGATGGATACTGCCTCTCTGGCTTTCCTGAGCCAGGCTGTAAAATGAAATGTGCTTCCCGCAGCACCGGCAGTTGCAGGCGCAGGGACCCCAGCGGCGGGTTCGATTTTTTCGCCGTCATTTGGCACGGCCCACACGTCGCCATCCATGAGGTTGGATATTTTCTTGCAGATGGAGAGCCCCAAGCCCGTACCGCCGTACTTTCGGGTGGTTGAGCCGTCCTCCTGCTGAAAAGGCTCAAAGACCTTCGCCAGTTTTTCGGCCCGGATGCCGATGCCGGTATCCCTGATGGCCGCATGGAGTTTTATTCGATTCTCCTCTTCTTTTTCCAGTGACAGGGATAATTCGATTTCACCCGCATCCGTGAATTTTGGCGCATTGTCCATGAGGTTGATTAAAACCTGTTGAAATCGAACGGGATCACCCCTTACACGGCTTGGAACAGTTTCCCCCATATGGCATAACAATTCTATGGGTTTTGAACCGATTTTGGGGCGGATAAGATCACAGACATTGTACATCAGAGATTCCGGATCAAAATCTGTTTCCTCAAAGGTCATTTCGCCCGCTTCGATCTTTGAAAAGTCCAGGATGTCGTTGATGAGCGAAAGCAATGCGTCGCCACTGTTTTTGATCATGTTGGCGTAGTCTGTCTGGGTATCATTGAGAGAGGTTTCCAGCAGGATATCACTGAAGCCGATGACGGCGTTCATGGGGGTTCTGATTTCATGGCTCATGTTGGCCAAAAATTCGCTCTTGGATCTGCTGGCCAGTTCGGCTTCCCTGCGGGCGTCGATCAGTTGTTTCCGGGTACCTTCCAACTTGTCCATCATAAGGTTGAAGTCAATTCCCATCTGGTCCACTTCGTCCAGGTTTTCGCCCGGGGCCGTTTCCGGCGCTTTCTTGAGTCTGATGCTCAGGTTTCCTTCTTCTTCGGTTACCTTTCTGAGGGCGGCAATCAGATCCCTTATCTTATTAAATACCCTGCGTTTGAGAAGGAAAAACAAGGCGATACAAATGATAATTGAGATGAAAAAAGGCGTCAGGTTGTTGAAAAGGAGCCTCTTTTGCTGGGTGACGAAGGGCTTTTTGTCCATGGCAACCACCAGGGTGCCGATGGATTGTCCCGTGAAATCGGCGATCCTCTTCTGAGAAACAAAATAAGCTTGCCCGTTCACCTCAAGGCTGCCCCGATCCGGATAAGGGACGAAAGGTGCGACAAAGCTTGTGAGTGCCACTTTCTTATCCCGGTTATAGTAGATCACTTCCGCTTCGGCAATCCGGGCCATCTGATGTGCCAGGGCCTTGTTCCCGTTGATGAGCTTAACCAGTACCACATAGCCGTAAATGTCACCCGTATCATGCAGCAGGGGGATGACGGACTTGAAGCACAAGGCCTCTGCCGTTTGAACGGATGGGGTCAGTTCAGGGAGGTGGGCCCCGACAATCCGTCCCGGAATCGCCTCGACGCTGACCCGCTGCCGTTGATCGTTCAGGATTGACCTGTAACCGTCTGAGTCATGCTTTGCTCTCGGATAGGAGGTCAGCAGATCCCCGTATTCGTCAAAAACAAATGCCAGGTCAATGCTGTGAATGGTGGCCAGGGCCTTGAGCATGAACCGGATGGCGGCAATATTGTCATAATCGAGGAAATTGCAGTACTGCTGGTTTTGATTCCTCACAATTCCCGAGATGATGTTCAGCTTTTCCAGGCCGTTGTTCTGGAGGGCATTTAGGATGTTCAGCTTTGCTTTCAGGTCTTCATAATGATCCAGCCTGGCTCTTTTTTCTCCCTGGTAGGTGACATACAAAGTATTGCCGATGATGGCGGCCATGAGCAGCCCGAAAAGAAGAATAATATTTCTTATGACCTTTTTTCGGGGCCGGCTTGGGTGGGTTGCGTTGTTTTGGGGCGGTTTCTGCATAAAATTCTTTTAACGTCTAATCAAAAAAGTATTTCAGTGACCGGGACCCTCATGCCCGGAAGACACGGGCGCAAGCTTTGTGGATGTTTTTCGGATATCCACCGGGAGTTTATCGCTCTCCCAGCGTTCCATGCCGCCCTTGAGAACACCTGCCACAGGGTAGCCTTTGGCGATGAGAAATTTCGCAGCCACGGGGGATTGTTTCATGGCCCAGTCCGTAATGATGATGGGTTGTCCTTTCGGTATTTCAGGATATCGCTCCGCAAGATAAACCAGTGGGCACCGAACACTCCCTTTGATAAAGGGTGCCTTTTTCACGGAACTCAAGGGCCGCACATCAAGGATGAAAAAATCTTCGCTGTCCATGCGTTTTCTAAGGTCTTTCGGGGGGATCTTCTTGACCTTGATTTTCTGCCACGTGGGGTTGATGACCATTGGGTAGTTAAACATGCGCCATTCGGGCATACCCCCGGTAAAGGCATAGACGCTGGTATACCCCTTCCCGGCCGCAATCCTTGCGGCCCGAACCGAGTAGGGTCACCTTTTTCCCATACAGTAAAAAACCAGCGGGGTGGATTTATCCCGGGGCAGTGCGTCGGTGGTTTCCAGATGGGTGATGGGGATGTTGATGGATCCGGGAATGTGCTGCATTTCATATTCTGTCCCGGAGAGCACATGAACCACCACCGCCCGGCCGCTTTCTGCCATGTTTTTAACTTCGGGTGCGGAGATTTCTGTGAATTTTTCCGATGCTGTTTCAGCAGAAACCGCCATGAGGGGAAGAAAAAACATGATCAGGGAGAAGAGGGCTGTTTGAATCGATTTTTTCATGGTTGAGGTCCCTTTTTGCTTCTAAAGAAATCACCCTTATTTTCTCAGATTTACGGGAAAGTTGCAATATGAACATCAGGAGTTTTTGCTCTTCATCCTCTCCAGGCAGTGTCGTCGAACCGCCATGGTTCCAATGGAGATGCAGTTAAGGGAAAATTCAATCATGTTTTTGAGCGTGTCGCTCAATTGGTCGTACTCGCTCTGCAGTTCGTCCGGATCCAGGGGGGTCGTTTCCAGGCCGTCTGAAAAATAGACGGATGCGGAAAAGGGTTCGTGCTCCATCTCAAGGAAAGGAAGCGGGCCGAAAAAATCATCGGGGGCCAGGTGAATGAGAGGAAAGGGTTGGCTTTTCATGGGATCAACGATGGTGGCACTCCCTTTTAAGATCAGAAATGGGGTTTCAATCCGTTTCCCCCCGCCCGGGTTCTCATGGGAATTGGAAAAAGCTTTTTGACTTACCTGAACGCCTGAGTGGATTTCAGAGAGTCTTTCAGTGATTTCCCTGAAGCGGTTGTCGAGGCTCAGCAGAAGACTCCTGAATTCATCGGAAAGGCTGGAGTACTCCGCATAAAGGGGCTCAAGGTCCAGAACCCCCAGGCGTATGGTTTCGGTTGCGGTAAACGTGGCGATGCGACGGCGTCCCATGGCCATCATGGATGAGATATTACCCAGGAAAGCGCCTTGCCCCACCCTTAAAATCCTTGTGGGTCCGGCGATGGTTTTTCTGGACATTTCCGCTGTCCCTTGGAGAACCATCCAGATCCAGTTGCCGAATTCCCCTTCTTCAATGATGGTTGTTCCCTTTGGGAATTCTTCTTCTTCCACCAGAAAAGCGTAATGGGTGATGGGTTTTTTGATTAGCGGAAGCCGCGATAAACTGTCTGTCAGGCCGGATTGATCTTTTCCCGCTGACCCGGGTCCCAGCCGTTTGATGATGCCCTCATCCAGCATGCGAAGACCGTCCAGGACGATCTCCATCTGCCCCCTGTGAATGGTTCTTTCATCGTCAATCTTTTCCTGCCTGAATTCGAACTGGCCGGTTGTCCAGCCAAACAGGGCATAGAGGGCCTCAAGGCCCCGCAGTGTAGCGTAAGTGGCGTTTATGGGGCGGCCACGGAGAAACGTGACAGAAGCCGGCTCCAGGGCGTCAGCGTTCGAGAGCCCGAGGACCCCGGTACTGCCGGTTGTGGCAATTAACTGCATCAGATCCGGAATGCCCAGGAAACGAAGGTTGCCCGAAAAAACCACATTACGATCCATGTCAGATCCTTACGAACCCCAGTTCAGGTCTTTTTGAAGCGATTCCAATGTCAGTTTCAGGCACTTTTTCATTGTTTTTCCGATGCCTTCCCCTCGAATGGCACTGGCGGCAAATGAAGGGATTTTAAGCTGTCCGTTCAATTCTTTTTCCATTTGATCCAGACTCATGACGGATGCCCCCCCCGTTGCCAGATCCCGCTTGTTGTATTGAAGGACAAGGGGGATTTTGTAAATGCTGAGGCCGTATTCTTTGAGGTTCTGTTGAAGGTCCTTAAGGGATTCCATATTCTTCCTGCGCTGAACTTCCATGGAGTCGGCCACAAAAACAAGACCGTCTACACCCCTTAAAACCATTTTTCGGGTAGACAGGTATTTTGCGTGACCCGGTACTGTGTAAAGGTGCAGTCTCACTTCGCAACCCTTCATTTTCCCCAGTCCCATGGGTAGGAAGTCGAAAAAAAGCGTGCGATCCCCTTTGGTTTCAATGGAGACCATGTCGGCGGTGACGTACTTGGGAAAGGCCTCGTGGAGACGGATCAGATTGGTGGTTTTTCCCGATAGTGCGGCGCCGTAGTAGACGATTTTGCAGTCGATTTCCTTCGTTTTAGGATTGTATGTGGCCATTTTAAAACTCTCTGGAACATGCAGTCGTTTTCAGGAAACGTCCCTGAATGTGAAATGATCGATTTTAAAAAGGCTGATGCAGGCATCCACCGCATCCGGATCGTAGGCGGTTCCCCTCCCTTTTTGAATTTCGTCGAGGGCCATGTCGATACCCAGGGCGGGGCGGTAGGGCCTGTGGGAGCTCATGGCCTCCACCACATCGGAGACTGCCACAATCCGCGCTTCCACAATGATGTCTTTGCCACTGAGTCCCGCCGGGTACCCGGAACCGTCCAGCCTTTCGTGGTGCTGCACGATGGTCTGGGCGATGGGCCATGGGAACTGGATGCTTTTTAGAATGTCGTAACCCACTTCCGGATGGGCTTTGATGATCCCGAATTCATGCTCTGTGAGACGGCCCGGCTTGCTCAGAATGTCGGCGGGGACGCACGTTTTACCCAAGTCATGGATGGATCCCGCAATGCGAATGCCGTTGATCTGTTCGTTTGAAAGGCCCATCTTTGATGCCATGGCCCGGGCCAGGTCGGCTACCCGGCGCTGGTGTCCGGCGGTGTAGGGGTCCCGTTTTTCAACCGTGAGGGCGACGGCCTGAATGATGCCGTCGAGAGCCTTGCGCAGGGAGACGAAGGTTTCCTGAAGGTCTCTTTCCGCCTTTTTGTTGGAAGTGATATCCCTAAAGCTCCAGACCCGCCCCACATACTCTTTGCCGATGCGCTGGGGCAGGGAGTACCGTTCGAAAATCCTGCCGTCCTTGAATTCGATAACGTCACGGTCTTCGGCATCCGGTTGATTGTACAGGTCCCCCACCTTTCGAAGGAATGTCTCCGGATCTTCCACCTGGTCCACGATGTGGCCTAAAATCCGGTTGTCATCCTGTGCCGCCATGACGGATTCGGGGATTTGGCACAGGTCCTGGAATCGCCGGTTGAAGCTCACGACCCTGCCGTGACGGTTGACCACCACGATGCCGTCCGCCGTGGACTCAAGCGTCGCTCGGAGAATGGAAACCGCCTTTTCGCTTCGTTCCTCTGCCCTTGCGCGTTTCAGAGATTCCTCTTCCAGTTTCTGAACGCGCCGGGCAAGTTCATCGTATGTGGGGTTCTCGGCCATTTTCTGTAATCGGTTGCCGCCCATGAAAATCAATATATCGAGTTGGCGCTCATCCTAGCATATCATTGCCGCTAATGCCATAGGTTGCCCATAAATGGCCCTTAAAAGTTTCAAAACACAAAAAAACCCCAATTCAAAGATCCAATCTCTGAACTGGGGTTTAAGGAGGAGGAAAAGTTTTCGATAACTCTATTTCTTGCTCTTCATTTTCTTTCTATACCCGAACAGTCCCAGCAGCCCGGAGCCTAGCAGGAAGATGGTGGCCGGTTCGGGGACTGCGGCGGCGGTATTTGCTTGAAATTTGGAAACATCATTACCGCATTCCATTGTAATGACGCCTTCAATATTCTTTCCGGCGCCCAGAGATGAAACATCAACAACGAGTACATTGTGCCAGTCTCCTACCAGGCTTCCTCCTACCCCTTGATAATCTTCAATTAACTTCTGATTGTTTAAATAGGTCATCGCAATACTGCCTGTAATGGGATTACCGCCACCAGTGTAGGTAACTGGCATGTTTATTGTTGCGGAGATATTTTGTTTGTTGGGATTGGTATAAGTGGCACTATTGTCAGTGTTATCAATGACCTGATATGTGGGATTATCTGAGTCGGTAAAATTGAGATCCATAATATATTCATAGTAAGTATTGTCCATGTCGGTATCTATGAAAATGTCACCTAATGCGATCCCATCTTCTCCATACACGAAATCGAATCCGCCAACAACAGCCATTTGGTTTTCTCCAACTCCGCTGTCTGTGCCATCGCTAAAATAAAAGCCCTCAAGATCCCAATTTTCACCTATGGTCGCCCCAGGTTCAACTTCCTGATCTTCATTTTCTGTGTCCCGCCATTCGTTTCCATTAGAAGCTGTAAACCCATCATATATGGTAATTTTTTCCCAACCGCTGTCGAGATACCCAGCGATAGCGTTGGAGTTTAACAAGAACAACGCGAATACAGCGGTAAAAATAATCAACAATCGCCTTTTCATTTTTTTTCCTCTCCTCACCACTGGCTCAGTGGCACATATGGTTGGGACGGGTGTTAATAAGTCTATTTCTGCGAATACGATTCGATCTCTTTTGCAGCAATTTGTGTGCCGAAAGTACTTCGATAATTTTCGTTTTTATGAAATCTTCCTATAAAAGCAATTTTGTCAACCGTTTATATGAATAAAATGGGAACTTTTCCGGGGCTAAGAAGTCCTCAAAGGTTTACGATTTGCTTCCCCAGTGCCTTCATCTGGGACAGTTACTGTCTTGTTTTGAGATGACTGTGTCAAATATTCAATCTCTGAATCAGGGTTTGAAAAAGTGAGGAAGCTCTTAATCCTTGGATTTCCGGAATTTCTTTCTAAATCTAAATCCGAACAGTCCCAGCAGCCCTGAACCCAGGAGGAAGATGGTGGCCGGTTCTGGAACGGCGCCTGAGGTACTTCCTTTCAGCATATCATTGCCGCATTCAAGGGTATTGAAGATATCGTAACCGCTATCAGTTCCCAGAAAAGAAACATCCATGATGACCGCATTGTGTTTCCCCCCCTTTACACCGCCTCCCATATCTTTATTATTCATTTTCTTCAAATATGTCAGGGCAATGTTCTCAAAGCCCGTTACAGCAGTGCCGCCGCCTGCGTAAGTCCAGGGCTGATTCTGTGTCGGTCCTGATGGGCCGCCATGGGTCATATTGAATGTAATTGGATTATTCTTTGGATCAGCATTGGCGTAGACGGTGTACTTCTTGTCATTTTTGTGAATATTTCCAGATTCGTCAGTGAATGCCAGGTCTAATACATATTCGTAGTAACCATTGTCCATTTCCGTGTCTATGAATATATCCCCAGAGCCGATACCGCCCTGTCCCTTGGCGAAATTGAAGCCACCAACCAGTGCAAGTTCATCTTTTTCATCATTTAGAAAAAACCCCTCGAGGTCCCATTTTTGACCGGTGGCAGCACCCGGTTCAACTTCCTGGTCTTCATTGGCATTCCACCATTTCTTGGTTTTGCCGTCGTAAGATCCGCTGAGCCCGTCATAAGTGGTGATGTTTTCCCAGCCCTGATCTGGGTCTAGATAGCCTGCGTGGGCGTTTGAGTCTGGCAAGAAGAGACTTAATGCTGCAGCTACGATAATGAATAATCGCAGTTTCATTTTGAACTCCTTTTCTCACCTGAAATCAGGTGAGAAAAAGGTTAAGGGCAGAAACTAACAGATATACTTTAAATTATATGGGAGCAATTTAGAAAATGCAAATAAACGTTTTTAAATCTGGATATTCGACATAAGCTCGGGCGCAAATAGCAAGTCCCATTTTGAAGTGTGTCATAGGTACCCAGAAGCTTTTTGGATCGTTTTTCGCAGTAGGTTGAAGGGGTAATAGGCTTGGACTTAACGATCACCGATCTCA
>JAERTK010000213.1 GCA_016844935.1 Desulfobacteraceae bacterium
GGTTTTACAATTACCGCATTTTAGAATATCTCCGGGACAATGGACCTTCTCCGAAGACAACCACCTACACCGTGACGAAATCATATCAATCTTGAAATGATAACGTTCGGAAAAAATTTTCATTCTCAGTAAATCCGCTCCTTTTCCGCCGGCGTTGAAGTCAAACTCCTGTTTTGACGCATAATCCATGGTATCCTGGGTCACCCAGAACCCTTCAAAGATGCGATGCCGATCATCACTGACAATACCGACACCATAATCGCGGACAACCAGCTCCGCACTTTCCCCAACCCTTTGGACATTGACCTCGACTTTTCCACTATCCGGGGTGTTTTCAACGGCATTTTTGATGAGTCCAAAAACAACTTTTTCCATGACGCCCATCGGTAGAAGAACAGGCGGGACATTTCCGAGATGTGAAATAATCTCAATGTTGCGGTGCCCGCATTTGATTTTGATAGATTCAACGGCATCGGAAACAAACCGGTCCAACAGAATGTTACGAGGATCATCCTGTTTGGGCAAAAAGATTTCATCAATACGGCCTCTCAACTTCTCGATCCCCAGACCTTCTCCCGTATCTTCAGCCACCAGGGACTCTAAAACGTCAATACATTCCTCCATCAATACGGAAATGAGATGGTGGGCATCATAGTGCTTCGCCTGCATGATGTCTTCCACTTCATATTGCAGTTGAAGGATACGATCCAGATTGCGTTTGGCCCGTTCCATGGTGGGCTCCCAGCGGGACTCAGGGACTATTTTGAGCCTTTTCTTCAAAATATTCAAAGAAGCGCCCAACACGGCCACCGGCGTTTTCAATTCGTGGGAAAGATGATTGATCACCTTGTCCTTGGCGCGGCTCAGGCTCGAAACCTCTTTGTAGGCCTCTGTCAGCGCCTTGGAAAACCGTGCATTTTCAATGGACAGGGCGACGGTTCCGGAAATGGTGTTCAGCACTTCAATGTCCGTTTCATCGAAATCCCCCCTTTTTTTGTTTATCACGCATATAACCCCAATGGTCCGTTCGCCACTCTTTAACGGAACATCCAGCATGTTTTTCGTTTTGAAACCCGCCTGCATATCCACGGTCGAATAATAGTCGGGATCTTCAGCCACATTCTTGACCAAAACCGGCTCGCCGGTACGAAGGACTTTACCGGAAACCCCTCTATCGGCTGGATAGCGGACCTCTTTTGCCCTTTTTTCGGTCGCTTGATCGTCATGGACCGCGGATTTGAAGTAGAACTCACCCGTTTCTTCATCCAGCAGGATCACCAGTGCGCCTTCAGCATCCAGGATATTTTTGATTTCTCCGCTGATATAGGACAAAAGATGATCCAGGTCGGAATGTTCGGGAAGGGCCAGACTGGTACGGAGCAGCGCTTCGTTATTTCGCTTGATCCGTTTTTCGCGGGTAACATCCCTGGCAATACCGCGAAAACCCACGGGAACATCATCCTTACCGAGTATCAGATTGGCCGAAAACGCAATGGTTCTTAGCTCTCCATTTCCGGCATTGAATTCCCATGTGAGATCAGAAACCCCTTTTCCGGTTTGATGAATGCGATTGAACGTTTCATGGGCCATTTCCGCACTGGACGAACTCATGAATTTGGAGAAATTCCGGAATTGCACCGACTCTCTCGCATATCCAAGTACCTTGCAAAAAGCATTATTGAAATAGAGAAAGTTCCCATATAGATCCACTTCATAACCACCTTCCTCAATATTTTCAACAAACGGCTGGTACCGTTCATTTGAGACCTTGTCACAGGTAGTCAAAAGGTTTTGTTCCAAAGCATTCGTGTCATTTTCAGTTTTCCCGGTTTTTTTCTTGTAGTGTTCGTCCACGGTATTTCCCATTGGTATTTTTTTCTCTTTTCAAACTTTTCTTTATAGTATATCAACTTTTTGTTTTTTACAATATTCCGATGTTGATCCTTAATGAGCAGGGGTATCATCGTCAGGAAGAAGCAAGGGGGGGCGTTCTTTATGGGTCCCGCAAAGGAAAAAATATCATGACCAAGGTAAAAAAAATTCCCAAGGCAACCATCACCCGGCTTTCCATGTACTACCGGCAAATGGAACTGCTGGAGTTTGACGGATATCGAATGGTTTCTTCTGAAAAACTGGCATGGTTATGCCAGATCAATCCGGCACAAGTCAGAAAAGATCTGGGCTATTTTGGAGAATTCGGTGTCAGAGGAGTGGGTTATGACGTCATTGATCTGCAAACCCAGATCAAAAAAATACTATCCGTGAATCGGGATTGGAATTTCGGCATCGTCGGGATGGGCAATTTGGGTTGCGCCATCCTCCTGCACAGAAACCTGGCCCTCAGAGGTTTCAAGTGTGTGGCGGCTTTTGATAATTCCCAGGACAGAATCGGAATGCCACTTCCCGGAGGAACGAAGATTCGGGATATCAAGGAATTAAATACCGCCATTCGGGATTTGGACATAGAAATCGGTGTAATCACAACCCCGGCTTCCGCGGCACAGGGGATAGCGGATCTCTTCTTGGAAAGTCATGTAAACGCCATTTTGAATTTTGCGCCCACCCGAATTAATGTCCCTGGCTGCTGCCTGGTTGAAAATATCGACTTTACGGTTACAATGGATATTTTGTCCTACAAACTTCGTCAAGAGATGGCTGCTTGACTTTTTCCCGAATGGGCCTGGTTTAAAGAAATAAGGAGGACTACGTGAAAAAACTGTTCTTGATTTTAGTAGGAACTTTGTCGATGGTACTCTGTTGTGGTATGGCCTTTGGTCAGAATAACAAAGGCCCCGGAATGATGGTGGAAGAAAGGGAATTTGACTTTAAAGAAGTCAAAGAGGGGACGGTTCTGGAACATACCTTCAAGATCTTCAACAAAGGCAGCGAGCCCCTTAAAATCTTCAGCGTCAAAGGTTGAGGCTGTGCCGTGGCCGGTTTTGATCCGGCCGTTCCCCCGGGTGGGGAAGGAAAAATAACGCTCAAAGTCAATACAAGAGGATCTCAGGGAAAGGTTCGCAGGTCGGTGCGCGTTAAAACCAACGATCCGAAAAAACAGACCGTCTTGCTGGTACTGAAAGCCACCGTCAAGGTACCCATCAAGGTCTCTTCCAGGTATATTGAGCTGTACGGGAAGGGGGATAAAGAAGTTCGTAAAACCATTAAACTCACGGCGGAACTTGAAAAACCGTTGACGCTTGCGGTTATGGATTTCACTTTAGAAAACAAACTGAAATACACCATGGAAACCGTTAAAAAAGGAAAAGAATACAAAATCCGCTTCACATCCATACCCGGCATCAAGGAGAACTTCAGGGGAACCCTGAAGCTCAAAACCAACTATTCGGAAAAACCGGAAATTAATTTGGCAATTCATGGGCACTTCAAACCAACGGGCATTCCGACAAGATCCCAATCGTCCGGCATCAAACAGAAGGCACCGGCAAGAAATGTAAACACCGTTAAAGCGCCCATTTACGTTTCTTCCCGCTACATCCGTCTTTTCGGGACGGAAGGCACTGACATCAGCAAAACAGTGAAAATCCGTGGCGAACGAAACAAATCCCTGAATCTCACCGTCACGGAATTCAACCTTAGAGACAAACTGAAATACACCATGGAAACCGTGGAAAAGGGGAAAAACTATCGCATAAAATTTTCGGTCCTGCCCGGGATCAATCGGAATTTCAATGGCATTTTGAAACTCAAAACCAGTTACCGGGAAATGCCCCTGATCACTTTCGTCATCCATGGTCGATTCACAAAAAAGGGTACTAATGACCGGTAATTCAGAAAAAGTCATGGAAATCTTTACGGATGGCGCCTGCAGCGGTAACCCCGGACCGGGAGGGTATGGTGCCCTCCTCAGATATGGCGGGGTTACCAAAGAGATTTCAGGATGTGAACGGCAAACCACCAACAACCGCATGGAAATGATGGCCGTCATTGAGGCGCTCCGTCACCTCAAACGGCCCTGCAAAATTATTGTTACAACCGATTCTCAATATGTCATGAAGGGCATGACACTTTGGATTCACGGCTGGATCAAGAAAAACTGGCAAAATTCCCAGAAAAAACCGGTTCTGAACAAAGACCTCTGGGAGGAAATGCTGAAATTGAGCCAACCTCATAAAATCCAATGGAAATGGGTCAAAGGACACCAGGGACATTCTGAAAATGAACGTTGCGATGCTCTGGCCCGAGAGGCCCTTGAAAAATGTAAATCGTAGTACTTGTGGAGTCTTTGCTATGAAATGCCCCAAATGCAATTACACCAGTTTCGATTTTAACCGGGTCTGCCCCAAATGCGGAAATGACAACTCTGAAGAACAGACCCGCCTGAACCTCTCACCCAACAAACCAAACCCACCTTTTTTTCTGGCCTCCCTGATCGGGATGGCGGGTTCCGCAAATCTTGAAATTCCCGCCGACGGCGCCCATGGTTCTTCCGAAGCCACCCCGGAAGAAATGGATGCGCAGGAATTATTAATTGCCCTGGATGATTTGCATCCGGATAACACCCAACCGGATTCCAAGGAATCCTTGGATCCTTCAACAGATGAGATCGTATTGGATACGGATGATTCCAAAGCGGATACACTGGAACCCTTCGACCCTTCGGAAGATGAGATTCTGTTTGACCTGGAGCCGGCATCCGGAGAAGATGAAATTGAAAGCATCAGCATCGATCCCCTTGATAAAAAAGGATTTTCCGATTTTGAAGCACCTGATGAACAACCGGCTAGCGTTGATACGGTGGAGTTCCAGGAAGAAACAACGGAAATAGTCGATGAAAAGGATCTTTTCCCGGCTGATGAACCTGAAAACCGGAAAATGACCTCAGAGAAAACGGGTCCCGTCGAAATCGGCCTTACGCCCGAAGAGACGGATTCCCAGGAATTGTTCCTATCTTTGGATGACCTGCCGGGTGCGGAATCCAAACCGGATCCAGCAGCACCCCCGGCCCATGAAGATGAAATCATTTTTGAACTGGAAGAAGATCCCAAGCAGATGGAACCGCCTGTGACAAAGGATACCTCTGTTGAAATAGAAAGCACCCCCGAAGAAATCCAATCACTCTTCCTGGAAGAAACTGAGGATATAACCGATGAAGTGGATCTTTTCTCGGAGGATGAACCCGCTGAACCCGTACCGATCCTAGAAGAAGAGACGTCCGCGGATATCAAAAACGAGGCGGATGATTCCCAGGAATTGTTCCTGTCGTTGGACGACCTGCCGGGTGTGGAATCCAAACCGGATCCAACCGCGGAAACCCTGTTAGAAGAGGACGACATCACTTTCGAACTGGAAGAGACACTCAGTCAGGAGGAAGAACCCAAGTCACCTGACCAAAAAGGTTTCTGGGATTCCGAAGAAATAGAGAATCAAATGGCTGCTCTTAACCTGGAAGATTCCGACACAAAAACAACGGTTACTTCTTCGGAAAAAGCAAATGAAAAAATGGATGTGAATGTCTTTTCAGACCTTGATATTGAACCCCTTGACCTTGAATTATCTCTGGACGATATAGAAAAGAAATCCTGATTGTTTTTCGTTCTTGGAATCGCAACCTCATGGCCCTTTCCGGGAACCGATCTAAAACCATTTTTTCAGGAAAGCTCAAGCAGTCAAAACAGCCCGGACCGGCGCCCCATCCCCTCCTTTTATCTTCAAGGGGAAACAGTACAGGGTATATCTACCTTCCGGCACGCTTTTCAGGTTAATCCCTTCGAGAATCGGGATGTCGTTAGCAAGAATCTTGCGGTGAATGGTGAAGTTCTTGCTGCCAAACCTTTCGATGCTGAGATAATCGATTCCCACCAGGCCGATCCCATTATGCACACACCAATCCGCGCCCTTTGCACTCAAATAAACAAAGTTCTCCTGAAAAACATCATTTTCAATTCTACCTTCCGTGGAATTACGGGTTTTAAAAAGGACCGCCTCACCCGGCCGAACGTCCACGTTTTCCAATTCCACGGGCTCAATGGCCACACAGTTCTGAATCGGAACCACCCGTGCCGATAGAATGAATTTTTCCACCGGGAATTGATCGATGGTTTTACCGTTTTTTAAGAAATGATAAGGCGCATCCAGGTGCGTCCCGGCATGGGCACTCATGGTAATTCCGGAGAGATTACAATCATCACCGCTTTCGAGGGTTTGCACCATGGTCCGGCGATAAGGGGTGTCTCCGGGGTAAACGATGGATTCATCACCCAGTAAAACGGATATGTCATAGAGTTTTCTGTTTGCCAAATATCATCTCCTCAGCAGAAAATTATAATAAAGCGGGTTTTGAGTGTCAAGGAGCATGAAAACTGATACACCCTGCTAAGCGCTTTGGTAAGTGTAATATTCCCACCCAATGCTTTGGAACAAGGGCCATTTCACCCCCTGAAATTCAGTTTTTGCCCCAGCCATTTGAAAACCCCTGGGAGATCTACACGCCCCTCAATCCCAGGATCCAGCCGGCTTACCACTTCTCCCATTTCAGGCACAATATCCGGAAGCTGATTCAACAGCCCGGGGTAAATGGAAAAAGCTATAGCGTCATTTTTCGGTTGGATTGTTTTCATCCTGCGTTTTTAAGCGGTCGACGCCGACTCGTTGCTATTGCCAGGATACGCTGTTTCATTTCCTTTGTTCGGACTAAGTTGCGGTCAACCCTGGGTAGTGATGCACTTTCCGTGAGAGGCAGTTGAGCATCATGAGCAAGGTCGATCTTGGGTTTATTATCAAGTGTCCTTTGTTTTTCCGACAAATCAATCTTTGTGAAGGCCTGATGAAGTTTTTCCAGGGAACCGCATACGATAGACACGTAATCCTCGTGCTTAAGATTATATGCGAGCGCTGCTTCCGCGGGAAGGTCTTCAAAATCCTGAGTGAGTACTTTGCGGCCACTTCTGCGACGTTCATTATGTTTCATCCCTTTAAAAAAGCCTTCAAGGATATTATTGGTCCTTTCCAGAAGCCGGATGCCGCCTCTTTTTTCCGTGGGCAATGAGATGGCATGTCCCCATAGATTATGCCCGTGGTCCTTAACATGGCGCAATATTAAATCGATAGCCTTTCGGGTATCCTTTGCAGGCCCACGTTCGGGCCTTCGGTCTTTGAGAGATCTGACAAGGTGGTCGACATTTTCGCGAATATCCGCCAACTCTTTCACTGCAGCATCGGGTATGGATATATCTGTATCGGAACAGGCTTTAGAATCCGAAATGCTTTTTGGGACGAGACGGAGCGCATCTCTTAACTCATCGAACAGGCTTGCCCGTGTTCGCAAGTGTCTGACAATTTGGTAAAAAGGAACCTCGGATAACACTGGATTGAGTATGCGCTGAAGTCGTTTCAATGTTCTTGAGACCTGACGCTCTTCCGGCTTGTCCGCTAAAAAACGATGCATAGCTTTGTGTACAGTTATGCAGCGGTCATAGAAATCAAGATAAGGTCGATCAAATGGAAAACCCTCGCCTGAACCATCTTCCGGATAATCCAAAATCCATTGAGCGAAGTGGCGAACGGTAGCAATGCCCGTCATACCTTCAGGGATTCCGAGATTACCAACTCCCTGTAACCATGTGTAGACTTTCTTCCGTTCTCTCACAATGTCAGGGCCAATTTTTCGACCGAGATCACGGGAGAGAGTGCGAAGCTGGGGCCGTATCTTCCATTTTTTAAAGAGCGATCGGAGCTCACCGGAACCAGGTTTGAGAAGGTCTGAGCCAATGTCTTTGAGGAAATGAAGATGGCACGCGAGAATGGGAATGTCTAAACCCAGATCAGCCACCAACGTATTGGCGGAAAGGGTTACTGCACGGCCAAGATCGCGCATTACCCCACATGGGGCGCCGAACATTTGAACAGTTTGGTGGAGGCATGGAACAATGGCATCGCTCCTTTCAGTTGGAATTTTCCAGGCCCCAAGTACCCATCGACGCCATCCAGCCAAAGCCACCAGCAACGTACCTCGTCCATCTTCACACGTAGCGTCTATGTGCAACGGCCATCCTCCATCTTCAGCCAAAGCATTGCGAAGTCGTTCGGCATGCCTGTAGTGAAGAGCCCGCAAGTAGCGGAGGAAGAGTTTGGCAATATTGCTAATTTCGCCGGAAGACAAAGAGATACCGTGATCATCGAGAAGAGAACTACGGATCTCTTCACGCTGGCGGTGGTGAACAAATCGTTGAAGCCCCACAAAGGTCATGATGTCATAACCTATAGTTCTGCCGGGAATAATATGCTCAGCAAGCGAAAAAGCCCGCTGAGTAACAAGACTCCCCGAAGCATGTTGACACTTGTTTGCACAAACATGGACGGTTTCCCGAATCTCAAACTGACCATGACTTATTGTCTTACCGTGGCGAGGAACAGTCTTTTGAACATGCCATGGGCCACCACAAATAGGACAAAGTCCTGGATCGTCACAAACTGAGATGAGCACTCCTGAAGTGTCTGACATTTGCTGTTCGCTTCTGTTGCGCACCGTTTTTATAAGGTTCCTCAAATTCGCAAGCGTGTTCAGGTTAACACCGCCGTTTTTTTTAATGCGTCTATACCGTATTGGCCGAAAATCTGCTCTACCTGCTCTGTCGTAACAGAGCATCCTCGCGCTGTGAGTCGTTGTGAAATTAATCTTGGAGAAACGCGCAATTTTCCAGCATGAATGGTCTCAATAAGTACATCAACGACTGTCGTAATCGGTAAGCTGTTTGTTCTCTTATCCGATTCTGCCAGCAGCATGTTTCGTCGTGAAATTTGCTCGGCTGCTTCACCAGCATCCGCGCTTATGTATAGGTATGCCTTCTCAATATGTTCCCTGCCAAGGCGTTCTTCACGAACGAGACCGAGCAACGTGTTATGGACTCTAACACGGAGCAAGTGCTTCAGTTCTGTATGAGTATATCCTGAAGGAGCCGTTTTGACCAGCTTTGAAAGTGTAGCTTTGAGCGTCCCCTCCTTAGAAAAACCGATGCCTTGGTGCATCCATAATCCGTAATCATCAAACTGTGGGATATGGCCCAATGTATAAAAACCACCGGCATGGGTATAGCTGGAAAAATATCCAAAATCCTTAAGGCGCCGAAAAATACTCATGCGAGATTCTGTATTCAACGTTCGAGAGAGGGTATTCAGGTCAGCAACTGGAAACCGACGAAAAAGCCTTTTGAGCGCTCTAGCCGAGGCGAGTTTGTCCAACATGGGTGGCTCCTGATACAATTAGGATCATTTACACTAAAATGATCCCTATCGTACCACAAAAGCGCTTTAGTGGCAACACCTCCGTTCAATAAATTCAATAACTTATCCATTCTTCGCTGTTTTGATGGATGGTTTCTTGATACATTTAGGACCATTTAGTCAATGAATTCACATTTAATTACAGGTAGTTACAGGATCCAACCGAATAATGACGCGTAGGCCCCTGCAAGTTCATAATCTATCACAGCGCGGATTTTGTTCTCGATCTGCAGATAGCGAAGGACCTTTTTCGGCGGCAGCACCTTGCTCAGTTTCGAAGCATAGAAAACCTGGAGCTCGGCCTCGGTTTTTTGGACGTCCACAAATTCAGTAGTGAGCTTCTTGGCCTTCTCGTCGGTGAGAGTATTTTTCTGGTAGTCAGTGGCGTAGCTGACGATGAGCCCGCCGATGCGCTTATTGATGGCCATCAAGTCCTTTTGATAAGCGTCATAGAC
>JAERTK010000214.1 GCA_016844935.1 Desulfobacteraceae bacterium
ACAGCAATTCCCGCTCACCTCATTACTGAGTCTATCTTTTAACAATTATAAAAAATGAGAGCTGTCCTCAGAAAACGTTGCTGAAAATTACCCTAAATTCCTCGTTTGCCCAATCAATTTTTGAAGAAACGAGGGCCAAAAACAAGACCTAAGACCAAGCCCATATGATTTACCGCACAGATGTCCCTTATTGGCAAATGCCAATTTTTCTGGAATTGACGCTTTTTTACATTTGGATCATGCATATTGAATTCACTCGCCATCATATAAAATGATCGGCGGTTGGAATTTTATCCCGTAATAGAGGGCTTCGTAAAGCATCCTCATCGATTTGAACGCAAAATCTCTAAACAAGGATCGCATACGATCCCAGAGTTCTCTTTTGCTGCCCAGTTTATGCCATGTAGCTCGAAATAGGGGACAGCAGAGCTGCTGTGTTTGGTCAACCAAAAAAGCCAGCATCATGAGCATCACAAAGATTACGCTCAGATTTTTCTCCCCGAGCCCATAATTATGTCCGAAATGATAGCCCTGGTTCTTGAGAGTATTGAACGTCTCATTTTCAATCTTCCAGCGTGCACGACCGCCTCGCATAAGTTCATGGGCATTGCCCTTTGTGATGGTAAAATCAGTAACCCAACTGAAATGCTGCGTTTTTTCGGGTGTGATTTCCCAGTATTCCAAGAAATTAATCAACAAATCTTGATTCGATTCATTCAGCGGGACTTGGTTAAGGAAAAGGAAACGATGAATTTTTTGGGGATCTTTTTTGTCGACCAATTCAAATTGAATGGTTTGACCATTCTCTTGTGCCTCTTCCACTTTTCTGAACAGGAAGGGATGATCGCCCTTTTTAACACCCAGAATGTAATGAAGATTGTATTTTTCCGCCTCCCTTATGTGTGGCGCATTCGAACTTAGGGCGTCTTCGGTAATTATAAGGGGCAGATGTGGATGGTCCTCTCTTAGCTTCCCGAAGAAACGTTTCGCAGCATTACGTTCACAGTCGTTCTTGCTTTGGCCGTCTTGTTTGATTATGAACTCCGGCGCTAACGGAATTACCTCTTTGAAACTGGGATGAACAATTGCCGCTCCCAGCATCTGTTGGTAATAGGTAATTTCGCCGGTCTTTTTGTTTACTTTTTCCAAACAATTATCAGAGAAAATTTTCTTTGAGGAATAATAGCCTGTTCCGTCCAAAGATAATAGATAACATCCCTGAAAAAAAACCATAGGTTCGAGGGCTTTGCCTCTTTGTAATTCTCGAAAAATGCTTTTATATGCAGGCCGAATTTCCACAGGGTCTACTTCATCCAAAATAGTTCGCATCTGCGTGTCACACGGTATATCTTCTACACGGTAAATGCTTTTTAAATTCCCATCAGTTACTCTTCGTTGGTCAAAAGCGAGCAAGGACGGATCTTTGAGAGAGAAGACAGCAAATCCAGACATCAAGGCGTCTGCCATTGAGATTTCGGGATTACCCTCACGGTAATCCGATACTCCCAAAAAATCTTTATGCAGACCCTTGAACAGTGGATCAGCACTAAGATGCTTTCGAGAAGCTAGCTTTCCCTTTTTTTGTTGGCTTTGATGTTTCATGACTTTTATGGGAGCTAATCATGAACCATCGTTCGCATAATGTCCAGGTTTTCTTCAAATTTATTCGCAGTTTAGGCACTTTTTTTCGAAAAATAGCTCCATAATGCGTTTTTCAGGTATTTTTCATGCCAAAGCTTTACGAAAAGCAAATCTCAGGTTACACTGATAAAGGGCCTTTCAACAGGCTGCGGGAATTGCTGGACCGGGCATTATGGGTCTTGGATTTCTTCTTGAGCCTTTTTCGAAAGGAGAAAAGTAAGTTCAACAGGGAAATGAGAACCAGTCCGCCGGCGAACAGGTCCCCGGAGCGGGTATAGATAGTTGGTTTTGCGGGCGAAACAGGGATCGATCGATCAAGAACCGCCTCCACGAAGAGATGGGTTTTGGAAAGAATTTTTCCGTCGGTTCCGATAAAAGCGCTGAACCCCGTGTTGGCGGCTCGTATCATGGGAATGCCGGTTTCCACCGACCGGAATACCGCCATGCTCAGGTGCTGGTAAGGGGCGCTGGTGGCGCCAAACCAGGCGTCGTTGGTGATGTTGACCAGGAGATTGGCGCCTTCCCTTGAAAGATCCCTGGACAGTTCAGGGAAAATGGCTTCAAAACAGATGAGGACCCCCAAAGACAGTTCCTTCTCCTTGAGAGGATCCTGCAGGCTCCCTTGAGCGAAATTTCCCGCGGCCTGAACCAGATGATTGATAAAAGGCAGATACTTTTTTAATGGTACGTATTCGCCGAAGGGCACCAGATGTCGTTTGTCATAATGCTGCGCAAAAGGGCGGTCGGGCGTTATCATATAGGCGCGGTTGTAGTAGCTGATTTTTCTATCGATTCGCTTATATGCGGGGCTGCCGAAAAGGAGAAGCGCACCCAGTTCGGTGGAAAGTTCCCGCATCTTCGGTGAAAGAGAAGGTGCATCCTGGTAGAAGAAAGGCAGGGCCGTTTCGGGCCACACCACAAGCGCCGGCTTTGGGTGCCCCACCGATCGGCTGAGTTTGAAATACGTTTCCAGTGTCTGCAACTGTACGCTCGGTTTCCATTTGACGGACTGGTCAATATTGGCCTGTACCACGGCCACATTGATATGCGGGGCTGTTTTATTCTGTGCTTTTTTTTGTGCAACCTGATGGAATCCATAGGTTAATGTGCCCGCGGTCAGCAACACCACGAAAATCCACTTCCACATTATCAATGGGGTTCCCGTTGGTTTCTTCCTGAAAAAGGACTGGAAGATCAGGCCATTTGCAAGAACGATCAGAAAAGAAACCGCATATACCCCAAAAAGGTTGGCGATTTGGATCACGGCCAGGTTTTCATATTGGCTGTAACCCAGCAGGCACCAGGGAAATCCCGTGACGAGATGCGCCCTTGCGTATTCCACGGAAACCCAGAAGGCCGCCATGAAAAAGAGGGAAAATGGGCCGTGATCAAGTCGGCAGGCGAGAGAGGAAAACAGGGCCGGATACAAGGCCAGGAAGAGGGAAAGGAGGACAAGTGCCAGGAGGCTTACGGGCAGGGAGAGGTTCCCATATTGCCCCAGGACCACAACGATCCAATACATCAGGGTCAGATAATGAAAAAAGCCCGCAATGAAGCCTAGTTTGAATGCACTTCGGGGAGCTTTTTCCCGGATGGATGCGAGAAGGGGGACAAGGGCAATCCAGGCGAGGAATGAAAGTTTCCCTGGTGGAAAGGATGCTGTCAGCAGCAACCCTGAAAGAATGGCCAGAAACAGGTCGAGAAGAGAAAGGGCCCTCTGTCTTTTTATTGACGGCATGTAAAGTTACTCAGGCGGCTTCTGAATTTGGGGCATGGCCCACGGATTTTGGCTCGCTGGCTTTCTGGGGGACAATCAAAACTTTTTCGATTTTCCGTTGATCTCCCTTCTGAATGGTCATGACAAAATTTTCAAAAGAGATTTTTTCACCGACTTCAGGGATTTTTCCTAAGAGATGAATGATGAAACCGCCCACGGACTCGAAGTCTCCGTCAGGCAGGGCTATGTTGAGCTGCTCTTCCAGTTTTTCCACGTCCAGCCGCGCGTCCACCATGATGGCGCCGTCTTCGAGGATTGAAAAAAGAGTCTCTTCATTGTCATGTTCATCCATGATTTCGCCAACGATTTCCTCCAGAATATCCTCGGTCGTGATGATGCCGGCGGTGCCGCCGTATTCATCGGTAACCACAGCCAGATGGGTCCGCGCTTCCTGAAGATCTTTCAGTAATTCACTGATTTTTCGATTTTCGGGAACGAAAAATGGTTTCCTGAAAATATCAAAGGGAATGTTGGAATCAGGTTCCCTGCCGAGAAGCCGTAAGAGATCCTTGGCATGGAGAACCCCCACCACGTGGTCGATGTCGTCCCTGTGAATGGGAATACGGGTATGGCCGCACTCGGTGACCAGACCGATCATTTCTCCGAGTGTGCAGTCCACGGGGGCGGATGAAATCTCTGTGCGCGGAACCATGATGGAGTGGGCTTTTGTTTCTTTCAGGTCGAGGACACCGTAGACCATGTGAGACTCTTCATCGGTAATAAGGCCTTTGGCCTGCCCCTCATCCATGAGGTCATGGATTTCTTCGGTAAGATCGTCGCTGTTGTCCAGGTGGCTTTTTTTCTTGAAAAAGGATTTAATTTGGTCTAAAATCCCTTTTTCGGGATCGTCTTCCAAGGATTCTATGTTCTCCTGCTCTGGATTGTTATCATACGGGGGTTGAACCCCATTGCTCATGTCCGAAAATAGTATGTACATCCCTTCAAAATGTCAAGATTTTTAAAGGAAACCAGATCCGTTATAATACCGTTTTTTCCCGCTGTATGAACAGGAAAATGTAAATTATAACTTGACTGTTTGATCCTGCTGTATTATTTCTTTCAGATTACGGATGTATCTTTGTCTTGATGCATCATGTGGGTCAGGAATATTGTGCGGGCATAGCTCAGTTGGTAGAGTACAAGCTTCCCAAGCTTGGTGTCGCGGGTTCGACCCCCGTTGCCCGCTCCATATGAAACCTTAACGTCATGGTTGATTCTGATTCCCCCTTTTCAAGGTTATTGGCCCCGTTGGCTTGATGGGGCCGGTTTACTTTGGATTGCGGACGCGATGTTGGTGTTCCTTTGATGCATTAAGCCGCTGAGGGTGGGTTTATATCGTCAAGGCGCCTTACAAATTCTGTCTGCACAGGGGAAGCGGGCCAATGGGTCCGCTTTCTTGGTTTTGGGCTTATGAAGCCTCAGATGCAAGGGAAAACCCGGGGCGATATCAGGGTTTCGAGGTGGTGACGGGTCAAATGGCCGAATCCGTGTTGAAAGAAATAGAACAGATTATTGAACCGGTTCTGGAAGAAATGGGCATTGAACTGGTGGATGTGGAATTTTGTTCTGAGCAGAGTAGACGGATCCTCAGGATTTATGCGGACAGGCCCACCGGCATTAATCTGGATGACTGCGCCATGGTCAGTCGTGAAATCGGAAATCTTCTGGATGTGAAAGATCTGCTCAAAAACCGCTATGTGCTTGAGGTGTCTTCTCCAGGTCTCAACAGGCCGCTCAAAAGAGAAAACGATTTTCTTCGGGTCGTCGGGCGGAAGATCAAGGTTAAAACAGCCGTCCCGCTGAAGGGGCGTAGAAATTTTTCGGGGGTTCTTCAATCCTTTGAAAGCGGAATGCTACAACTCAAAATGGACGATACCGTTGTTCAGATTCCCCAGGAACGCCTGAATAAGGCCAATCTGGTGTTCGATTTTGAGGATTAGGAAAATTCAACTATTGGGTGGGGTAAGGGAATGGTTTCTGACTTAAGAAAGGTGATTGACCAGGTAAGCCGGGAAAAAGGTGTTGATCAGGCTGTATTGATCGGGGCGCTTGAGGAAGCGGTAAAGGCGGCCGCCAGAAAAAAATACGGGACTGAATATGATCTTGAGGTCATCTACAACGACGAAATGGGGGAAGTTGAGGCGTTTGAATTTAAAGAGGTGGTAGAAAAAGTGGAGAATGAACACCTCGAAATCTCCCTTGAGGAAGGCCTTGAACTGGATCCGGAAACAGAAATCGGAGATAGCCTGGGCATCAAGATGGACCCGGATACTTTCGGAAGGATCGCCGCTCAATCCGCCAAGCAAGTTATTATGCAGCGGTTGAAAGAGGCCGAGCGGGATATCGTTTACGATGATTTTATCGACAGACGGGGCGAAATCGTCAACGGGATCGTTCAGCGGTTTGACAGGGGCGCCATTATTGTGAACCTGGGGCGTGCGGAGGCGGAACTGCCCCACAAGGAACAGATCCCCAGGGAATCCTACAAACAGGGCGATCGCATCAGGGCCTATATTCTGGATGTGCGAAAGATCAGTCGCGGGCCGCAGATTATTCTTTCAAGAACCCATCCCAACATTGTGGCGATTCTGTTTGAAAATGAGGTGCCTGAGATTTCCGAAAGAATTGTTCAGGTTATGCAGGTCGCCCGTGAACCCGGAGGCCGGGCCAAAATTGCGGTCAGTTCTAAGGATCCGGATGTGGATCCCGTGGGTGCGTGCGTTGGTATGAAGGGGAGACGGGTTCAGGCTGTGGTTCAGGAACTGCGCGGGGAGAAAATCGATATCGTGACCTGGGATCCCGACTCGGCCAAATTTATATGCAATGCCCTTGCGCCCGCTGAGATTACCCGCGTCATTGTGGATGAGGATAACCACAGCATGGAGGTTGTTGTCCCCGACGATCAGTTGTCTCTGGCCATTGGAAAACGGGGTCAGAACGTTCGCCTGGCGGCAAAATTGACCGGATGGCGTTTGGATGTGGTGGGTGAAACAAAATACAATGAAGCGCTGAAGGATGGGTATCGATCGCTCTTGGATTTGACGGGCGTGGGTGAAAAAACCGCCACTGAATTGTATGATGCCGATTTCCGGTCCGCCCGCGATGTGGCGGGTTCAGCGGTGGAGGACCTTACGGTGGTCAAAGGGATCAGCAAGGAGAAGGCCGAGACACTTATCGCGGAGGCGAATCTCTACCTTCGTGGTGAATCCAAAGATGATGCACCGAAGGAACCCAAACGAGATGATGTGCAGGAATTGGAAACCGGCAATTCTGAAGAAGACGCGGTTTCCCAAGGTGAGCCCCATCCGGGTGAAGCATCTGAAGCGGAAGCCCCAGATGCGGATGAAACGGAACCATCGGTGACAAAAATATCAGCTGATGAGTCGTAACCGGGGGCACATCCCCATCAGAACATGTATATGCTGTGGGGCTAAACGAAATAAACGGGAACTGATTCGGTTGGTTTTAAACACGAATGGTGTGGTCGTTAAAGACATCTGTGGAGACGGGCAAGGCAGGGGGGCCTATGTCTGCGGGAATGAAGGTTGTTTGTCCGTCCTGGAAACAGGCAGGGGCCTGGGCAGGGCTTTCAGACGGAAAGTTTCCATTCCCGGCTTTTGAATCATTTTTCAAAAAGCGACAACATGACGTTGTTTTAGGTGACCATGCTGGGGGCACCGGTACTTAACAATTTCTGGGGGGATTTATGGCTAAAATCAGGGTTTATGAACTAGCGAGGGAGCTCAAGATGGAGAGTAAGAAGCTCGTGGAGGATCTCAATGCGGGTGGATTGGACATCAAGAATTATATGAGTACCCTTGATGAAGAAATGACGTCCAAGGCCAGGAAGGTTATTTCCGGCGCCATATCAGAAGTGGTGGTTGAAAAAAGGGTCAAGCCCAGGGTTATTCGCCGGCGGAAGAAAATCGTTCAGGTTGAACAAGAACCCATTGAGCAGAAAGATGAATTGATTGATGGCGCTGAAAGGCCGCTTGCGGATGAAACCCCCGAAACAACTCCGGAACCCCCGGCCATAGAAAAAGGAGCCCCCCCGATTTCGAAAGAGTTGGAAAAACCGGAAAAAATGGAGACGGCGGCATCCGAAGATGATGCTCCGACCCCTGCTGAAAGTGTCGATGAAATGTCGGAAGTGCCCGGGGAGGAAGCCCCCCTCGCCCGGGAAACACAACCGCAGGCTGAGACCGTTGAGACAGCTCCCCCGGAAGTGTCTGAAGAATCGGTTGCCGAGGTGACGGATGTCCCCGAAGTGCCCGGGGAAAAAGCCCTGGACCCGGAACCGGTGGCATCGGAAAAACCACCTCTGAAAAAAATGCCCCCAGAAAAAAAGGAACCGGCTGTTTCAGACAAGAAATCCCCCGCACCCGATAAGCCCGCCAAGGCGAAGGGAAGGAAAGGCAAGAAACGAAAATCGGATAAGCCTGCCAAGATTATCAGCCCGCCGGAAGAGGGTCCCCTCAAGAATATCCTGGCCCAGAATGCTGAAAAAAAGCAATTGAAACCAAAAGTTTCAAAGCCGAAGCGACGGGCTCTCCAGCCGGTCAGCGAAATGCCGAAACAACCCCTGCCGCCCAAAACCGCTGAAGGCATGCCGGGTGCGGGGAAGCCTGTCAAAAGGAAAAAAGATTGGAAAAAAGACCAAGCCGCGGCCGCACCAAAACGGAGCGTTGCAAAACGGCGGAAGAAAGAGGTCTATGAACGGGCGGACCTTTACCAGGATCGAGGGAAGAAGCGTAAGGGAAGAAAAGGTGGCAAGAAATCCGGGGATGTCCCCCGGAAATTCAAACAGACAGAGATTACCACGCCAAAAGCCATCAAGCGAAGGATTAAGGTTCAAGATACCGTTACTGTTACGGATCTGGCAAAGGCCATGGGGACCAAGGCTACGGAATTGCTTAAGAGACTCATGAAACTGGGCGTAATGGCCAATATCAATCAATTGCTGGATTTTGATACGGCATCTCTGGTGGCTGATGAGCTCGAGTTTGAATTGGAACTGGACTCTTTCAAAGAAGAAAGCTTTTTTGCGGACGTGGAGGACGCGCCTGAAAATCTGGTGTCGAGACCCCCTGTTGTGACCATCATGGGTCATGTGGATCACGGCAAGACCTCATTGCTCGATTATATTCGAGAATCGAATATAATTGGTGGGGAATCGGGCGGCATCACCCAACATATCGGCGCGTATTATGTGAAACGTGAAGCCGGCGATATTGTTTTTCTCGATACACCTGGCCACGAAGCCTTTACGGCCATGAGGGCGCGTGGAGCGAAGATCACCGATATCATTGTTCTGGTGGTGGCGGCGGATGATGGGGCCATGCCCCAGACCAAAGAAGCCATTAACCATGGACGGGCGGCGAATATCCCCATCGTTGTTGCTGTCAATAAAATGGACAAGGCAGATGCCGATCCCGACAGGGTTAAGAGGGAACTGGCTGAATTGGATCTGGCGCCCGAGGAATGGGGTGGTGAAACCTTGTTGGGTGAGATTTCGGCCAAGACGGGGGATGGGGTTGACGATCTCCTGGGGTTGATTCAGCTGCAGTCTGAAATGCTTGAATTGTCGGGAAATCCTAGCAGGGAAGCAAGAGGATCCGTGGTAGAGGCGGAACTGGACAAGAGTCGCGGTCCGGTGGCCACGGTCCTAATTCAAAACGGAACGCTCAATCAGGGCGACCAGTTTGTTTGCGGTGAACATTTCGGCCGCGTACGGGCCATGCTGGACAGCCGTGGACGGAAAATGAAGATTGCAGGTCCTTCCGTACCCGTTGTTCTGTATGGGATCTCCGGTGTTCCCATGGCCGGGGACGAGTTTATTGTGGTGAAAGATGAAAAAGTCGCCAAACAGATCATTGAACACCGAAAAGAAAAATCGAAAAAACATGAAGGTACAAAGACCGGACTGGTGAGCCTCGATGATTTATATGAGAGGATTAAGGATGGCGGTGTTAAGGAATTGAATATCATCCTTAAGGCTGACGTGCAGGGCTCTGCGGAGGCCCTTGCCGAGTCCCTGGAGAAACAGAGCACGGATGCCGTGAAACTGCAGGTGATTCATTCCGCAACCGGCGGTATCACGGAATCGGATGTGACCCTTGCGTCCGCCTCAGAAGCCATTATCCTGGGGTTCAACGTGAGGGCCAATCCGCGTGTCATGGCCCTTGCCGAGAAAGAGAATATCGATATCAGGTTTTACGACGTTATCTATAACGCCATCAAGGACGTCCGCTTGGCCATGACCGGTCTGTTAGAACCGATCTTGAAGGAGAATGTGATCGGGCGTGCGGAAGTGCGGGAGATTTTCCGTGTGCCCAAAGTGGGCGCCATCGCAGGAAGCCATGTTACGGACGGCCATGTGGAAAGAAATGCCAAGGTTCGGTTGTTAAGGGATGAAGTGGTTGTTTTTGATGGATTGATTTCATCACTCAGGCGCTTTAAAGAAGATGTCAAAGAGGTGCAGTCCGGGTACGAATGCGGTATTGGGCTGGATAATTTTGGCGACGTCAAGCCGGGTGATATTTTCGAAATCTACCAGGTCGAAGAAGTCGCCGCGGAACTTTGATAACCATGGTGGTGGGAACGTTAAAAATCGAATTTCTCCTTTACGACAATCGATCTCTCAAAGGGAAGCGAAAAGTCGTCAGGAGTATGATCGATAAGGTCAAATCCAAATTCAATGCGGCCATTGCGGAGGTGGGTGCCAACGATAAATGGCAGAAAATCGAGTTGGGTGTGACCACCGTGGGAAATGATCGGCGCCATGTTGATTCCTCCCTGAACCACATCCTGGATTTTCTTGAATCAATGTGCCTGGCGCAAATTGTGAATACGGAAATGGATATTATCAATATGTGATTTCTTATGGTGGGGCGGAGTTGTGCGTCCGCCCTGATGAAACGATTGCACACCGTGATAGAATTTTTGAACCAGAGAGGTGGATTTTCATATGTTACCGGGGAAACGATCCGTACGGGTCGGAGATGTAATTTTGAAGGAAGTGGCCTTCCTTCTGTTGGAGAAGGTGAGAGATCCGCGTGTGCAGGGTGTTACTTTAACGGGGGTTCGTCTTAGCGATGACCTCAAGCTGGCCCGGATATTTTACAGTGTCATGGGGGATCAGACCCAGGTGGAAAATGCACAGTCGGGTTTGAACAGTGCGACGGGTTATGTGAAAAGAGAAATCGGCAAGCGTGCGGGGCTGCGGTATATCCCTGAAATCAAATTTGTTTATGACCCTTCCCTCAAAACCGGGGAGCATATGGAGCGTGTTTTTGAAGGCATGCGGCATGCGGAGGAAGAATAGGGGATGGATGTGGTCGATCCCCTTCTGGATCCTTTGAAACGGATTATCGGGTTGCTGAAGGGTGGACGCAGGTTTTTGCTGATGACCCATGAAGATCCCGATGCCGATGGCCTGGGATCCATGATCGCTTTTGGAAAGAGCCTTACGGATCTGGGAAAAGAAGTGGTCCTGTTGATCCAGAAACCGATCAACCCCCCCTTGGCCCTCCTGAAGGGCACTGAGAGGATGCGCACTCCATGGAAACCGGGGAAGGTTTCTGAATCCGAAAAGGACTTTGACATCGTCGTGGCGTTGGATTGTGCGGAAAAGGAAAGATTGGGGGTATGCGTGAGTGCGTGGTCCGGTGGGGGTGTTACCATTAACATTGATCACCATGAAACCAACACTTTCTTTGGTCAATATAACCTGGTTGATGCGAACAGCTCTTCCACCGGGGAATTGGTGTACCGGTTGATCAGGGCCGGGGATTTTCCAATGGACCCTGAAATTGCCGAGAATTTATTTACGGCCATTCAATCGGATACAGGCTCTTTCAGGTACACCAACACCACCTCGACTACCATGCGGATTTCAGCGGACCTCATGGAATATGGGGTCAATCCCTGGGATGTATCCCAGAGAATATTGAATGGATACGGTCCCGTGCGGTTGAAATTGCTGTCCATGGCGTTGGATCGGGTGGAGTTTCACAACAAAGGCAGAATCGGGATGATGGTGGTCTCCAGGGGGATGTTTACTGAAAGTGGCGCACGCGATTCCGATACTGAGGGCTTTGTGGATTATCCCCGATATGTGGAGGGAGTTGAACTGGCGGTGATGATTACAGAAAAAAGTGAAAATACCCATAAGTTCAGCATTCGTTCAAACGCCCGGGTGAATGTGGCTGATCTGGCGTCACGATTCGGTGGCGGGGGTCATGCAAGGGCGGCGGGATTTACCGGTAACGGATCCCTCGGGACGTTAAAGAAAGATTTTTTGTTTGAAGCGGGCCGGTTACTGAATGAAACGCCCCGATGACGGCATACTCCTGGTTGACAAAGAAGAAGGGGAGACGTCCCACGGGGTTGTCAAGAAGGTTCGATCCGCGCTTGGCCAGGGGAAACGTTATAAGGTCGGGCATGCGGGAACCCTGGATCCTTTTGCTACGGGACTGCTGGTGATTCTCCTGGGACAAGGAACCAAACTATCCAGGTTTATTATGGCTGGGGAGAAAGAGTACCTGGCCACATTGGAACTGGGTGTGGAAACCGATACTCTGGATCCTACGGGACGGGTGACGGCTGTTCGCCAGGTACCCAGGTTAACGCTAAACCATATTCGAAAGACGGCCAAACGGTATGAGGGGCGGATCCGACAGACACCCCCGGCCTATTCAGCGGTGAAACAGGGCGGTTTACGGGCTTACACGCTGGCTCGGAAAGGTATTTCAGTAAAACTTAAGGAGCGGACGGTTACAGTCCATTCCGTATCCATTGTTTCGGTTGATCTGCCCCGCATTGCCATGCGGGTCAGGTGTGGCAGCGGGACCTATATCAGAACCCTTGCAGCTGATCTGGCCAGGGATTTGGGGTCGGTCGGGCGGTTAAAAACCCTGAGGCGGGTGAAAAGCGGCACATTTGACGTGGCGGACGCCATTTCCTCCGTGGATATTGTGCCGGGATCGCCGGTTTCGGTTCTGGAAAACGGGATGCCTTTGCGGGACGTACTGCCGGGCTTGGGTGAAATAGACGTTGATTCCAGGTTAGCGGAGAAAGTACGGCAGGGATATCAACCCTGTTGGAAAGAATTAACCCGCCCTGAGGAGCCGATTCGCCCTTTTCCGGGAAATACTGAGAATGATCAGGAAAGCTTCATGAAGCTGGTCAGTGGTGACAGGCTGCTGGCCATTTTAAAGAAGAGCGACGGGGGGGGCGGTCATGACAAGGTAAAATTTGAGAGGGTGTTTTCTTGATCTTTTTTTCGTTCCCATGCAAAAGCATGGGGCTACATGCCAGGAGGGGTCTCCTTTGAACGGTACGAAGTGGGGCTCTTTCGGGACAACAAATATTTTTGCTAAAATACATTTAGCCTATTTGGAAACATTAATTTTTAGGAGGTACTAAAAGTGGTTTTGACAGCGGGAGCAAAGAAAGAAATTCTTGATCGGTTCAAGCTTCATGAAAAGGATACCGGTTCGCCCGAGGTTCAGATTGCATTACTTACCAATAGAATCAAATACCTTACGGAACATTTCAAGGTCCACAAAAAAGATCACCATTCACGCCGAGGACTGTTGAAACTGGTAGGCCAGAGGCGGAGGTTGTTGAATTATCTAAAGAAGAGAGATCTGGAAAAATACCGTGTGCTTATCAAGGATCTCGGTATCCGGAAATAGTATGACTGCTCATGCAATGACCTGTCCTGATTTTCACCCCGTGTTTCGGAATTGTGAAAAAATGGCGGTGGTTGCAAAAACCCGATAAACTCTAGTTTAGTTTAGGTTATTATAACCTATAAATTCGCAATTTTTAAAAAATCAACTGCAACCAAACATGAGCCAAGGTGTTTTTTTCGGAACACGGTTAACAAAAAGACCAACAAACGTCTATTTGAAAGGAAATATGAAATAATGGTGAAAAATTACTCGATTGAAATTAGTGGCCGGAATATCAATGTTGAAACAGGTCGTATTGCCAAACAGGCAAACGGGTCGGTCGTTGTCACTTCCGGTGAAACCGTTGTCCTGGTGACCGCTGTTGCAACGGACAGTGTTCGTGAGGGGATCGATTTTCTCCCCCTGACGGTGGAATATCTGGAAATGTCTTATGCCGGGGGGCAGATCCCCGGGAATTTTTTCAGAAGGGATATGGGAAGACCGGGGGAGAAACAGACGCTCATTTCCCGCCTCATAGACAGGCCCTTGAGGCCGTTGTTTCCTGACAATTATCATTATGAAACCCAGGTCATCGCCACGGTGCTGTCAACGGACAAGGAAAATGAAGGGGACATGCTGGCCATGCTGGGTGCTTCAGCCGCCCTTGAGATATCGGATATCCCCTTTTTAGGGCCCATCGCAGGGGTGAAGGTGGGAAGGATTGACGGGGAATTCGTGGCCAATCCCACCCTCAGCCAGCAGGCGGAAAGCGATATCAACCTCATCGTGGCTGGGAACCGGGATGGTGTCGTGATGGTTGAAGGCGGCTCCGAGTTCGTCAGTGAATCCGACATGATTGATGCGATTTTCTGGGGTCACCAGGCTATCCAGCCCATGCTCGACATGCAGGACTCCCTCAAAAAAGAGGTGGGAAAGTCAAAAAGAATTCTTGCCGATGAGGTGGTGGATACATCCCTTCAAGCTCAAGTTGACCAGATGGGAGAACCTTTGCTCAATGAGGTGTTGGCCATTGCCGACAAGATGGAACGGCAGCAGAAAAGGCATGATGCCCAAAACCAGGTTGTAGACGCCCTTTTGGAAGAATACGAAGGCCGGAAATCAGAAATTAAGGATTTTTTCCACTCCCTTGAGAGGAAAATGGTTCGTGGAATGATTTTAAATGATGGAAAAAGGATCGATGGCCGTGCCTTTAACGAAGTCAGGCCCATTGAATGTCTGGTGGGCCTTCTGCCACGCATCCATGGTTCAGCCTTGTTTACCCGGGGGGAAACCCAGGCCATGGTATTAACGACACTTGGTACGGAAAGGGATCGACAGAGACTTGAGTCCATCTTTGGAGAAGAGATGCGGTCCTTTATTTTGCACTACAACTTTCCGCCCTACAGCGTCGGTGAGGCCAAGAGACTCGGCGGACCCGGGCGTAGGGAAATCGGCCACGGTGCACTGGCCAGAAGGGCACTTTTGCCCGTACTGCCGAAGGAAGATGAATTCCAGTACTGTGTCCGTGTGGTTTCCGAAATCCTGGAATCCAATGGTTCTTCCTCCATGGCCAGTGTCTGCGGGGGATGTCTCTCCATGATGGATGCGGGTGTTCCCATCAAGGACCTGGTGGCCGGCGTGGCCATGGGACTGGTGGAGGAAGGGGGCAAAGTCGTGGTGTTGACCGATATCCTGGGGGATGAAGATCACTATGGGGATATGGATTTCAAGGTGACCGGCACAACTGAAGGTATTACAGCCCTCCAGATGGATATTAAAGTCGAACGGCTCACCCGGGAAGTTATGGAACAGGCCCTGGAACAGGCCAGGGAAGGGCGCCTTCATATTCTGGGGTGTATGAAAGAAACCATCGCCCAGCCCCGTAATGAGATCTCTGAATATGCGCCCATCATTACAAGCGTCAAAATCAGTCCTGAAAAGGTGCGGGTTTTGATCGGTCCGGGCGGGAAGGTCATTCGGGAAATATCCAATGTCTCCGGCGCCAGGATTGATGTGGATGACGAGGGTGTGGTGACCATTTCCTCGCCAGACAAGGAGTGTTCGGACGCGGCCATGAAAATGGTCAAGGAAATTGTGCAGGAAGCCGAAGTTGGAAAATTGTACCAGGGGAAAGTGGTCAAAATTATGGACTTTGGGGCCTTTGTGGAAATATTTCCTGGCACCGACGGACTGGTTCATATCTCCCAGTTGGCACCTGACCGGGTAAACAAGGTCACCGACGTGCTCAATGAAGGGGATGAAGTGCTGGTGAAAGTCCTGGAAGTGGGAAAGGATGGCAGAATTCGTCTTTCCAGAAAAGCGGCTTTGGGAGAAACCCTGGATGCATCGTAAAACGGTATTAAAAAACGGCGTCAGGATCGTCTCGGAACGGTTGCCCCATCTTCGTTCTGTTTCACTGGGCATATGGGTCAATACCGGCAGCCGGGACGAGGCGCCTTTTGAAAACGGGGTTTCACATTTTATTGAACATATGAGCTTCAAGGGAACCCGGAACCGGAGCGCTTTTCAGATTGCAAAGGACCTCGATGCCATCGGGGGTCTTTCAAACGCTTTCACCGGAAAAGAAACCACCTGTTTTTACGGCAGAGTCCTGGATCGTCATTTTCCGCTTCTGGCGGATATCCTGTCGGATATTTTTGTTCATCCGACCTTTCAGCCCGAGGATATGGAGCGCGAAAGGGAGGTGATTTTCCAGGAAATCAGTATGGTGGAAGACACCCCGGACGATTACCTTCACATGCTTTTCCAGGGTCTTTTCTGGCCTGACCATCCCATTGGTCGTCCGGTGCTGGGAAGTGCTGAAACGGTCGCCCGAATGGACCGGGAAATGGTCCGTGGGTATATCCGGAAATTTTATGTTCCCGAACGGGTTTTGGTGGTAGCGGCCGGCAATGTGGATCACGAACAGATGGTTGAATATTTCAGGCCTGTTTTTGAAGCGGAAAGCGATTTTTCGGGGGATAATCCCCCGAGGAGCCTTCCCCTGAACAGCGGCGGTGTGCTGGTGAGGCAAAAAGCGCTGGAACAGGTGCACCTCTGCCTGGGCAGTGAGGCGCCAAGCCAGGTGGATGAGTCGCGGTTTGCTTGTGCGCTCATGAATACCATCCTGGGCGGCAACATGAGTTCCCGGCTTTTTCAGGAAATCAGGGAGAATCGGGGAATGGCCTATTCCGTGTATTCTTTTTTCTCACCCTATGCGGATGCCGGGCTTTTTGGTGTTTATGCGGCTACCGATGCGCGGAACATGAATGCGGTCCTGGAAATCACCCAGAATGAGATCCGAAAACTGGGCCGGGGACAATTAACCGAAGACGACCTCGCGGCTGCCAAGGAAAATGCCATCGGCGGCATGTACCTGGCGGCTGAAAGTGCGGACAGCCAAATGATGCGGGCGGCCAAAAACGAGTTTATTTTTGGAAGACAGGTGGATTACGAAGAGGTGGTGGCCAGCATAGAGCGGGTGAGTGTTGACCATGTGGTGGAAATGGTGAACCGGGTTTTCGGGGTTGATCAGGTTGCGTTCACCGCGTTAGGCCCCGTAAACGAGGAAGACCTCGACCAGGACTGCCTAGTGTATCATTGATGAAACGGTTACGTCATCCCTAGAGGTTCTTTTTGGATTCCATTCCCGTAAAAATTAAAATCTGTAACGCTGCACTGGTGAAACAAGGATTTCCCCTTCCCGGCTATGCTTCGGAAGGGGCTTCCGGCATGGATATTCGGGCTTGTGTTGAAGAACCCGTCACCCTTGATCCGGGTCGGATCGCACTGATTCCCACGGGTCTGGCGCTGTCCATACCGGCCGGCTTTGAAATACAGATCCGTCCCCGGAGCGGTCTGGCCCTCAAACATGGCATCGGCATGGTCAATTCTCCTGGCACCATCGATTCCGATTACAGGGGTGAGATCGGCATTATCCTGATCAACTGGGGGGAAGCGCCATATGTTGTCAGAATGGGAGATCGCATAGCCCAGATGGTGCTGTCAAAGGTGTATCGGGCCAACTTAGAGAGCGTGGAAGCACTGGACGCGACGGAAAGGGGAGAAGGGGGGTTCGGCCACAGTGGGGTTCAATGAAAAAAAACAATGAAATTCTCCATCCTCTCTTCCGGAAGTCGCGGGAACGCCTGCTATATTGAAACCGGCAACGCCGGAATCCTGGTGGACGCGGGCCTGAGCGGTATAGAGATTGAGAGACGCCTGGCGTCTGTGGGGGGGTCCCCTGAAAGCCTCGAGGCCATTGTGGTAACCCATGAACATTCAGACCATATCAAGGGTGTGGGGGTTCTGGCACGACGGTACAACCTGCCTGTCTACGCCAATTCACGGACGCTGGAGCGCGGCGAAAAAACCCTTGGGAAACTCCCTTCTGTTATTTCCATTCAAACCGGTGAAACCCTGAAAATCAACCATCTTTCCCTGGAGACCTTTACCAAATGCCATGATGCGGCGGACCCCATGGGCCTGGTGGTTTCCCGTAATGGCGTGAGGATCGGTCTTGTCACGGATATGGGGCGAAGTACACGGCTGGCGGAAGATCGGTTGAGGACTTGCACCGCCCTGATCATGGAATTCAACTATGATCCGGCTATGCTCAGTGAAGGGCCCTACCCGCTGGATCTCAAACGGCGGATCAACAGCAGCGAAGGGCACCTTTCGAACGAACAGGCCGGCGAGCTTCTTGAAGCCGTCTCCCACCCTGATCTGAAATGGGTGGCTCTGGCACATATCAGTGAAACCAACAATGAGGCCGCCAAAGCCCTTCACGCAGCCGAAACCGTCCTGAATCGGTGCGGGTTGAAAGAGACCCGGATTGTGATTGGAAAACAGGACGAAGCCTTGCCGTTCATTGAAATATGATTTTAAAAACCCCACACCTTCATGTGGTCCTTTATCAGCCTGAAATTCCCGCTAACACAGGGAATATTGCCAGGCTCTGCGGCGCGGCACAACTGAAGCTTCACCTGATCCACCCTTTGGGATTCAGTGTGGACGACAAACATCTCAAGCGCGCCGGTCTCGATTACTGGCCTGAGATAGACGTGCAGCATCACAAAGATTTTGATGCTTTCCGGAATAATATGACTGAAAGCGCTCGACTGCTGTGCTTCAGCCGTCACGCTGAGATGGTGTATCCCCGGGCGAAGGTGAAGCGCGGGGATTATCTTCTGTTCGGGCGTGAAACCTTTGGCCTGCCGCCCTATGTGCGAAAAACCTATCCCTGTTACCGGATCCCCATCTGGGGGAAGGTTCGCAGTTTGAATCTTTCAACGACCGTGGGCATTGTCTCCTATCATTATCTC
Source organism: Desulfobacteraceae bacterium (assembly GCA_016844935.1). GTDB lineage: Bacteria > Desulfobacterota > DSM-4660 > Desulfatiglandales > Desulfatiglandaceae > NaphS2. Next base: position 18,420 of record JAERTK010000214.1, read on the forward strand.
CACAGTCTGGGCCTTTTCTGATCTTCAAATTTTGAAATTCCACAAATTCCGAGGCCCCTCATTTATTTCATATTGTGGAACCCGCCCTGGCTGAAAATGTCGTCACTCATAGATACCCCACGGAAAAGGCCAGGAGGAATTGGCCGCCGAAATAAAGGGGGAGGCCCAGAATGCGGTTGATGGACTCTTTCTTCACAAACCGGTCCCTGGCAACGAAAAGGTCCGATATGTAAAAAAAGAGGGCGCCGCAGAAGGCCAATGACCGACCCGAAAAGGCCAGTCCGGGTTCCAGGAGAAGGGAGAAAGCGCCGCAGACCATGATGGTGATAACGACGATATAGGCCAGTACCGGAATCATCATGTCGCCCAGATGGGGTTTAAGTCGAAGGAAAATCAAGAAACTGACAATTGGGACCGGTATCGCGCCCCATATGGCCCATCCCGTGGGAGGTGCCGTGTAAAAAAAACAGATCACGTAAAAGACGTGCCCCACCAGGAATGACACCAGCCCCGGGAAGAACATCTTTTTCTGTGGCAGCGCCAGAAAAACATCCCCGCCCAGACAGAATAACAATCCGGGCAACATCCAAGCGAAATAAGATGGAACGGGTTTAGGCTGCAAAAGAGCGGCCATGACGAAAAGCAGGGAAATGACGGTTTTGACGGGCAGGATGCCTTTTGGGATTTCTTTGCTTTCATAGTAGAGAAGGATCGGCATCAGGATGCAGGCCAGAATGATCGTGTTCGTTGCCATCAAAAATGAAACCTCCGTTGGACGTTTTGGTGAATTATCTTCAGCGGCGCAGGCTCCCAGTATAATGTGTGGACATTTGAAAGGCAAGGTTTGGCTGATGTGGGCGACAAGTTGTGACGAACAGGAAAACTGTAATTTTTTCGATGCAAAGGTTGCAATAATTTGCCAATTTGTGGGATACTGAAAAATTGTTACGTCGAAGAAGGTTCCCTGTTTTTAAAAATATGACTAAGTAAGGAAGCAATTGAAATGACACAATTAAAAGATGCAAGATCCGGAGTGGTTACGCCGGAAATGGAAAAGGTGGCAGCATATGAACAGGTGGATGTAGATTGGCTTCAGGAGCAGATGGCTTCGGGAAGGGTGGTCATCCCCGCCAACAGGCGTCATGAGGGTCTGGTCCCCTGTGGTGTCGGCGAGGGACTGCAGGTGAAAGTCAATTCCAATATTGGAACTTCCTCTGACAGGGCCATCCTTGAAGAGGAACTGGAAAAACTCCGGGTGTCCATTGATGCCGGCGCAGATACGGTCATGGATCTTTCCACGGGAAAGGATATGGATGGGTCCAGAAAAAGCATCCTGGCCGCGTCCACGGTCGCTATCGGGACGGTTCCCATCTATCAGGCCATTGTTGAGACAGTGGAGGATAAGGGCGCTCTCATCGAGCTCGATGGGGATAAAATTTTTGAGGTGATAGAAAAACAGGCACAAGACGGCGTGGATTTCATAACGGTGCATTGCGGATTGACCCTGGCGGCCCTTGATATGCTGAAAAAGCAGGGGCGCATAACCAATATCGTCAGCCGCGGGGGATCTTTTCTCACCACATGGATGCTGCACCACGGAAAGGAAAACCCCCTGTATGAGGAATATGACCGGCTCCTTGAGATCGCTCAAAAGTATGACGTCACCCTCAGCCTGGGGGATGGGCTGCGCCCGGGTTGTCTGGCTGATGCAACGGACAGAGCCCAGATCCACGAGTTGATGACCCTTGGCGAATTGACCCGGCGAGCCTGGAAAAAAGACGTCCAGGTGATGATCGAAGGCCCGGGTCACGTGCCGCTGGATCAGGTTGAAACCAATATCATCCTGCAGAAGAAAATGTGCGATCATGCGCCGTTTTATGTGCTGGGCCCATTGGTGACGGACATTGCGGCGGGATATGATCATGTGGCCTGCGCCATTGGAGGGGCTCTTGCCGGCGCTGCCGGTGCCGATTTCCTCTGCTATGTGACGCCTGCTGAACATCTCTGCCTGCCGAGTGTTGCAGATGTTCGCGAGGGAGTGGTGGTGACCAAAATCGCCGCCCATGCAGCGGATATCGCAAAAGGGAACAAGCAGGCCATAGAACGGGACCGGCAAATGGCCGTGGCAAGGAGTAATCTGGATTGGGAAACCCAGATGAAGCTGGCCATTGACCCACAGAAGGCAAGGGGCTATCGTGAACAGAATCCACCTGAAGAGGATGATGTGTGCACCATGTGCGGGAAATTTTGCGCCATCAAACAGGTGAGAGATTATTTTACGGGTTGATGAAATCTGAATAGATAAGTCGCGTTATGGTTTTTTTTATTGCGGGCCCGGGCTGGGAAATGATGCCCAGGGTCCGTTCATTTCCCCAGACAGAACTGGCTGAAAACACTGTCCATTACTTCATCATCGATGGTCTGCCCCGTGATTTCCCCTAAAAGCTCCAGACCGTTTCTGAGCTCAAAGGCAACGATCTCCATGGGTGCGCCGGTTCTCGCCTTTTTTCTCGCATTTGCAAAACAGTTTTTTGCAGCCTTCAGGGCTTTACGGTGTCTCAGGTTTGGGACTGCATGGGAGGTTGTGACCTCAAGTGAGCTGTCTGAAAGGATGGCATCCTTTATGGCTTCTTTCAGGTGGTCGATGCCCTGACCGGTCAGCGCCGAGATTTCCACAGTGGGGAAGCGATTCAGAAGATCACCCATTTCCCCGTAACCCGGGGCGGCCGGCAAGTCAATTTTATTGACCACCACCAGGGCTCTTTTCTTTTCGCATTGTGCCAGAATGTCCATGTCGTCCGAATCGAGGGGTCGGCTCCGGTCGATGACCATGAGCAGAAGATCGGCTTCGGCGATTTTTTGCCGGGTAAGATGAACACCTTGCCGCTCCACCTCGTTTTTGACCTCTCTCAAGCCTGCGGTATCTACGATGTGAAGGGGAATGCCGGAAATATTGAGCGTGGATTCAATAACGTCCCGCGTGGTTCCGGGTATGTCCGTTACAATGGCCCTCGGTTCATCCAGAAGGCGGTTTAACAGACTTGATTTGCCTGTGTTGACGCGGCCCACGATGGCGGTGTTGATGCCGTCAACCCATACGCGGTCGGCATGGGCTTTAATGAGGATTTCCATGGGTTGCACCAGGCTTTTTTCGATTGATTCCGCTCCCTCATCCCTGAAAAGATGTTCCAGGTCGTCTTCGGGGAAGTCGATGGCGGCTTCCGCGTTTGCCAGAATATGAATGGTTTTTTCCCGCAGGGCCTCGGTGTCTGTTTTTATGGATCCCCGGACCTGTTGGGACGCCAGAACCAGTCCTCGCTCGGATTGTGCATTCATCAGGTCAACCACGGCCTCTGCCTGTGAAAGATCAATCCTTCCGTTCAAGAACGCGCGTTTGGTAAATTCTCCCGGTTCGGCTATCCGCGCACCCAGGTTCATGAGGATCGTCATGATTTTGGAGAGCAGGGCATATCCGCTGTGTGAGTTAATTTCAAAAACGTCTTCGCAGGTGTAGCTGTTGGGGGCGGCCATGAAAGAGACCAGGACTTCGTCGATGATATGGGTTGATTCGGGATCGCGGATATACCCCATGTACAGCTGATGGCTTTTGAAAAGAGGCTGATCGGTTTTGGGCGTGAAAACGGTTTTTGCGATCTTGAGGGATTCAGGTCCGCTGATTCTGATGATGCCGATACCTGCCTGACCCATAGGCGTGGCGATGGCCGCGATGGTATCTTCTGCTGAGGACATAAAAAAGGGGGCCCTTGCTGCGGGAACCGGGTTTGGGGAACCCGCACGCTTTGAGGCCGGTTTGAAAAAATTAAATCAAAAGAACCTATTGGGCTTTAGCGACCCGTGAAGAGCCGTTTTTCCTTGGAATAATGACCACTTTTTTCAGAATCCCTTCTCCTTTTCCTTTGGTGCCCAGTTCGTCGTCGTCTCTAAGGGCCAGGTGAACGATCCTTCTGTCATGGGGGTTGAGGAGGTTGGTGGTCACAGGCCGCTTTATTTTTTTGGCCTTGTCACCCATTTTCAGCGCCATCTGAACCAGGAACTCCTGCCGTCTCAGCCGGTAGTTTTCCGAGTCTACGATCACGCGGGACCTTTTTTCCAGTGACTTATTGACAATTTTATTGACAATAAACTGGAGTGCATCCAGGGTTTTGCCTTTACGACCGATCAGGAGGCCGGTTTTGTCCCCGTCTATATTGAGGTTTACAGAACCGTCTTCTACCCGGCCCTTAACGGTGATCCCTTCCATGGGAATCAGGGCCAGGATATTTTCCAGGGCCTCTTTGGCGATGGCAACTTCATCTTCCCGGGTATTCGTGGGGGCAGCTTCCGGATCGCCTGTTTCGGTTGTTTCCGGCGGATCAACTGTTGTGGGTACTTTTTCCGAAAGAGCGGTCGCTTCCTGGACTGCTTCCGCCGGTACTTTTTCAATCGCTTCAGGTTCTTCCCGTTTTACGGTGACTTTGATTTTCGCTTTTCTGCCGCCCACGAGACCGAAAATGCCGGCTGAACCTGGTTCAATGATGACAATATCCATCTGGTCTTTGTGGAGAGCCAGTTTACGGCACGCGTTTTCGATGGCGTCTTGATCGGTTTTTCCTTCAAATTCGTAAGTTTCCATGAGTGTCCTCCAGTTATTACCCCTTCATTTTGTAAATTCGGTATTGCTGTCCTATGGAAAGGAGGTTGTTGACCAACCAGTAAAGAACAAGGCCGGAAGGGAAATTGATGAACATAAAGGTGAAAATGACGGGCAAAAACATCATGATTTTCGCTTGTGTGGGATCCCCAGGGGTCGGGGTCATCTTTTGCTGGATGAACATGGAACCGCCCATCAAAAGAGTTAGCACCGGTATTCCATAAGGGGGTGTCATGAACGGGATTTCAAATGAGAAATGAAACAATCGATCGGGCGCTGAAAGATCATTGATCCAGAACACGAAGGGAGCGTGTCTCAGCTCGATGCAGGCGCCCAGAACCCTGAACAGCGCAAAGAATACCGGGATTTGGACCACCATGGGCAGACATCCGCCCATGGGATTCACCTTATAGGTTTTGTACAGTGCCATCATTTCCTGATTCAGTTTTTGTTTGTCGCCCTTGTGCTTTTCCCTGAGCTTGGTCATGCGGGGCTGCAGTTTCTGCATTTCTTTCATTGACTTATAGCTCTTATGGGTAAGGGGCCAGAACAAGATTTTGACAAGGATGGTCAAAAGGATAATGGATACACCGTAATTATGGATGTACTGGTCGAAAAAGCGCAGGGTATAGAGAAGGGGTTTGGCGATGATATCCGTCCAACCGAAATTGATGGCACGGTCCAGATTCTTGCCGAAATTTTTCAGGATGCCCAATTCGCGGGGGCCCAGGTACAGTTGATACTGATTTGTGGCCTGGGTGGATGGCTGGAGCGTAACCGGGGCAGGCAGGAAGACCCCTTCCAGCGCTCCCGAAGAAAGACGTTTCCCCGTAAAGGATCCTTTGGCGGGTATCTCGGGGACGATCGCTGAAATAAAATAGTTGTCTTCATAGGCGACCCAGCCGATATTTCCCCTGGCGGATTCTTCTTCACCCGGGTCTTCCACCTCTATTTCTTCCAGTTCATTATTCGAAAACAGGGCGAAACCCACATAGGCATAGTAGCTGCCTTTGTCTTTGGGGGGAACTGTCCTCAAAGTGGTCCTGAAAACGCCGTTTACAGGGGTTTCGGTTGGATTGGCTACCGTCACGGCGAGATCGATCCCGTATCGATCGGGATAAAAGCGGTAGGTCTGGGTGACGGCAAGACCGTTTTGCTGGGTTCCGCGAAAAACGACCGTTGCGGGTTCTGATCCCTCATTGAGTTTCAGGGACTCTTTGTCCACCGTAAAAACCACGTCGCTTTTTCCGCCCGTGGCGCTGCCGTCAAATTGAACGGTCAGGTAGTCACCCATCCCCTGTTCCAGGGTAACCAGTTCCACAAAAGGAGAATTCGGATCCGTTGTCTGATGATATTTTTTCAGTTTAAAGCTCTTTATGGTGGGTCCCACATTGCTGAAAATAGCTTTGTAAAAGGGTGTATCGACTTCGATTCTCTTCTCTTCCCGCTGGATTACAGGCTTTTCGGTTGTAGTAACAGCCCTGGTGGGTGAAACGGCGGCGATGTTGGTTTGGCTTTTGTCACCCGTGGGTGCCAACGGCTGGATGTTTTCCGCAATGGGCGCTTTTTCAGCCGGTGGCTGTTTCGGTTCGGGCGAGAAAAAAAGGGACCATCCAACAAGGACCACAAAGGATAGGGCAAATGCCAATATTGTTTTTTTATCCATAATCTGGGCTACTCAGTCCTAAAGGTTTCTGTTCGGAAAACCGGCACGGCACCGCTTTTTCAGAACCATGTCAAATAACGGTGCGACGGTACGCCGTTCAAATGGGATCAATCACATCATACCAGAGGGTCATATCCGCCGGGGTGAAACGGATGGCATTTAATAATCCTGATTAGGGCCAAAAGGCTGCCCTTCAGGATTCCATACTTGCCATAGGCATGGCGAGCGTACGTGGAACATGTGGGGTAGAAACGACAGGAGGGCGACCAAAAAGGCGAAATGCAGAACTGATATAGGGCTATCAGGGCGATAGGCATATATCTGCATTTATATATGAAACCTTTATTAGACAACGATCTTTTCAAGTTCTTTTTCGGCTTTTCGGAAGTTCAGATAGCCGGCGCCCTTTTTTGCAATGATGACGATGTCGTATCCCTGGGGAAGGCGTGCTTTATTGAGCCTGAAAAATTCTCTGATCAGTCGTTTGGCCCTGTTTCTTCGGACGGCATTACCCACTTTTTTGCTGGCCGTTACCCCAAGTCTGGTTGTTCCTAGCTCGTTCTTTCTGGTGATGGCGATAAAGTGCCCCATGTGGCGACCTTTTCCCGAACGATTTAATTTGACAAAATCCGCGCGGCGCAATAGTCTCTCACGCTTCGGGAAAGAAAAGGCCCCCCGCAGGCTTGTGGAAAATCGTTTCGGTTCAAAGGGCATTTATACGGTCAGTCTTTTTCGTCCTTTGGCCCTTCTTCTTTTCAGCACATTTATTCCGGCCCGTGTTCGCATTCTGGCCCTGAAACCGTGGGTTCGCGCTCTCTTTATTCTACTGGGTTGATAGGTCATTTTCATAATGGTGTAGAACCCCTTTGTTGAAATTTTATTTAAACGATAATATAAACACATACGTTTATCCTTGTCAAGCGGCAATTCCGCCAATCGGCAATTCTCATGATAAAAACAGTGCGGTTTCATCCGCCTTTTCAACTGCGACCATGGCCATTGCCTGAAGTCTCAGCCCTGATTCCGACAATTATGGTTTTTTAACATTTTTAATTGATAATTTTTGCTGCATCCTATATCTATTAAGGCCCGAGTAGATTAACTGTTGATTGCCCGTTGGCCGTATGGCCTTTCGTTTGTGGCATGTGCGGAAGGAAGTTTCCCCCATAGGCGTGGAAAAAAAGTTCGTTTTTAGTTTACGAATTAGGCAGAGAGGAAAGCGCGATGTTTCTTGACCCCATTCTGGGAATGTTCTCAAATGATCTGGCCATTGATCTCGGCACGGCAAATACCCTTGTGTATATGAAGGGCAAGGGGATTGTGTTAAGTGAGCCGTCCGTTGTGGCGGTTAGAAAGGATGGCCGAGGTAGCAGTAAAGTCCTGGCCGTGGGCAGAGAGGCGAAAATGATGCTGGGCCGAACCCCCGGCAACATTGTGGCCATCAGGCCCATGAAGGACGGGGTCATTGCAGATTTTGAAATTACGGAAGCCATGCTCAGGCATTTCATTCGAAAAGTCCACAACCGAAGAACCCTTGTCAGGCCCCGCATTATCATATGTGTTCCCAGCGGCATCACCCAGGTGGAGAAACGGGCGGTTCGTGAAAGCGCGGAATCCGCCGGTGCCAGAGAAGTTTTTCTCATTGAGGAACCCATGGCGGCGGCAATCGGTGCCGGGTTGCCCATCACCGAGCCTACCTGCAATATGGTGGTGGATATCGGGGGCGGAACCACAGAGGTGGCGGTCATCTCCCTCGCAGGAATTGTTTACAGCAAATCCGTCAGGGTCGGCGGAGACAAGATGGATGAAGCCATATTGCAGCATATCAAGAGGAAATATAACCTGCTGATCGGTATCAGCACTTCTGAAATCATCAAAACAGGTATTGGAAATGCTTATGCGGGGGATACGATCGAGACCATTGAAGTTAAGGGGCGAGACCTGGTGACGGGAATCCCCAAAATCCTCACCATAGACTCCGATGAAGTGAGGCAGGCGATTTCTGAGCAAGTCGAGACCATTGTGGAAACCGTTCGAATTGCCTTAGAGCAAACACCTCCCGAGCTTGCTGCGGATATTGTGGATTCGGGAATTGTCCTGGCCGGGGGAGGCGCCTTGCTTCAGAACCTGGACGTTCTTTTAAGAGAAGAAACAAAACTGCCGGTCACCATTACGGAAGACCCGTTGTCCACAGTGGTGTTGGGATCCGGAAGGGCCCTTGACAACATCAATATTCTGAAAGAGGTTACCATTCGATAAGGGCCGAGGCCCTAAAATCTTTTAGTTCCCCTTTGCCCTTCCACTGCCTTTCCCTCGGCCAGGGTGTTTGGCTTCCGTGTCGATAACAAAAAAATTTATGGTTCATCCGAAACCGTCCTTTGGCGGGTGTGGGTCACGGGGACGGCGGGGTAATAGCCAGTGCAGCGTGAAAGACGTTTTCCAAAAATATGGATCTGGTTGGCCTTTATCTGTTTCGCGCTGATTTTGCTTTCTTCAAATGCTGTTCAGCGCAGGAGCTGGAATTCAGCTGAGCAACTGGTTGTTGAGGGCACGACGCCGATCCAGAACTTTTTCAAGCAGTCCGTAAAACTGCTGGTGGACACGTGGGACGATTATTTCTATCTGGTGGATGTTCGACAGGAAAACCGACGTTTGAAACTGGAGTTGGATTCCTTCAAGCGGGAAAATGGCTTGTACAAAGAACTGGCGGCCACCCACGAGCGACTCCGCGATCTTTTGATGTTCAAGGAAGCGGTCAGCCGGCCGGCCGTCGCTGCTCAGGTTGTGGGCCTGGACCCCACAGGCTGGTTCCAGTCGGTTGTCATCAACAAGGGGAAGAAAGCGGGAGTTGGTCTGGATATGCCTGTGGTGAACGCCTCCGGTGTGGTTGGCCGGGTTGTATCTGTCTCCCCCAACTATGCAAAGGTGCTGCTGGTTGTGGATCAGAACAGTGCTGTCGATTGCCTTGTGCAGCGATCCCGCGACCGGGGAATGGTGAGGGGGCAGTCTGCCCAGGTTTGTCGATTGGATTATATGGTCAAATCCGGCGACGTGAAAGAAGGGGATGTGGTGATTACATCGGGCTTGGGACAAGCATTTCCCAAAGGCCTTCCCGTCGGTACCATCTCTAATGTGAAGGGAGGGGATGGAACGCTTTTCAAGGAAATAGACGTGACGCCTGCCGTGGATTTTTCCAAGCTGGAGGAGGTCCTGGTTATTCAGCAGGCAGAAAGCCATGAAGGCAAAATAGACCCGGACCCGCCAATGCATTAAGGGACCCCTCGGGGTTTTCGGGGCTTTATGAGGAATGCGCCATCAGAACTTCAGGAAACAAGCCGATAGGCTTTTACATATGGGCATGGCTGGGCGGGGGGGGTGTAACGCTCTTGACCGGTATCTGGAGTAATCCCTGGGGACTGGATTTTTTCGACCTGGATTTTCTGGTGATTCTGACGGCTTATCTTTTTGTGGCTTTCGGTCAGATTACAGCGGGTGTTTTCGCCCTGGGACAGGGTTTTTTGATTGATGTTTTTTCAGGAGGATTGCATGGCCTGTTTACTGCTGCCTACCTGAGTGTGTTTTTCGTGATCCTGCTGGGATCCCGGTTTTTTAACCTTTTGAATCCGAAAGGTCAGGTCATCGTTGTGTCTCTTTCGGTTTTGCTAAAAAATGTCATGCTGCTGATCCTGCTTCGTATATTTTCCCAGGATATTGTTTATTCAAAAACACTTCTGCTGATTTCCCTTTTTTCCATATGCGTTACCGGTTTAGCTGCGCCACTTTTTTTTCAATTGTTCAACCATCTTAGAGGGGTCCCCGTCAGAATGGTTGAAGGGGCTTCGCCGGAAAAGAATTGAAAACATGACGCCTCTGGTTGATATGCAATTCTTTATTTTCCGACCCTGTTGCCGAAATTACATAGAAGAACAAGGGTAAACAAACCTTGAAAGCATCAAATTTTGATCCTGTTTCCCAGGATATTTTTGCAAAACAGCTGAAAATCGCTGTGATATTCGTCTTGGTGGTTTTCGGCATCCTTGTCCTCAGGCTGTGGTTTCTGCAGATTGTGGGCGGGCCAACCTATCGGGCCAGGAGTGAAAACAACCGCATAAGGCTTCAGAGCATGGCGACTTTCAGAGGGGTCATTCGGGACCGCAGTGGAAAAATCCTGGTGGATAATCGCCCGTCCTACGATCTCTATGTCATCCCGGAGGATATTCACGATGCCGAGGACCTGTTGGACCGGCTGACCCGACTTGGGAATCTGGAAATGGGCCCCATAAGAGAAAAAATCAGCCGGTCCGATAATGGATATCCGTTCAAACCGGTTTGCCTCGAAAAGGATATTTCCCGTGAGAAACTCGCCATGCTTGAAACCCGCCGATTCGATCTGCCGGGGGTTATGATCAAGGTAAGCCCTCAAAGACATTATTTTTTCGGCGACCTGGCTGCACATGTGCTGGGGTACCTGGGAGAGATCAGCGAGAAGCAGTTGAAAAGCGGCGAATTCCCCCAGAACAAGTCCGGTGATTTGATCGGCAAAACCGGAATAGAACGGAGCTGGCAGCAGTCCCTTAACGGAGGTCGCGGCGGGGAGCAGGTGGAGGTTGATGCGGCGGGGCGAAGGATTAAAGTGCTTTCCCGGAGGCCGCCCGTTTCAGGTGCGGATGTCTGCCTGACCATCAACCGGGAATTGCAGATGTTGGCGGAAAAGGCCCTGGATGGAAAGCACGGGGCTGTTGTGGCCATGGACCCGAGAAACGGACAGATCCTGGCGTTGGCAAGCAGTCCTTCCTATGATCCCAATCTGTTTATTACGGGTTTTGATGCGGCCACATGGAAAAACATGGTGTCGTCCAGTGATTATCCGCTGCATAACCGAGCGCTTACCGGACAATATCCCCCGGGTAGTGTTTTCAAGATCGTCGTGGCACTGGCCGGCCTTCAGGAGGGGGTTATTACGCCCCATGAAGTGCTATACTGCAATGGACAGTATTCATTGGGCCGCGGGAAATACCGTTGCTGGAAGCGTTGGGGCCATGGGAACGTAAACCTCCACAAAGCACTCGTGGAATCCTGTGACATCTATTTCTATCACCTGGGATTGCGGCTTGGGGTGGACAGGATAGCGGATTATGCCCATCAGCTGGGCTTGGGGCGAAAAACCGGCCTGAACCTGGGACAAGAAAAGGCCGGGCTTATCCCCACGGCCGAATGGAAACGGAAACGGTGGGGCGTCCCCTGGCAGGGTGGGGAAACGGTGTCCACCTCCATCGGTCAGAGTTTTGTGCTGGTGACGCCACTACAGGTCGCTACCTTTGTTTCTGCGGTTTTTAATGGGGGTCATGTTTACAGGCCCCAGGTGACCCGATGGGTTCGGAAACCGGGCGGCGAAAGCATTTTTGAGTTTACGCCCCAGCTGATCAGGGATGTGAAGATCAAACCGGAATATCTGGAGCTTGTAAAGTATGCCCTTTCAGGGGCGGTCAACCATCCCCGGGGCACCGGGTCAAAAGCGAAGCTTGTGGATATTACGGTTGCCGGGAAGACCGGCACGGCCCAGGTGGTTAATCTTAAAGTAGAAAAGGATGCAAAATCAAAAGGTGAAATCCCCTGGAAGTATCGGGATCATGCCTGGTTCGTTGCGGTCGCGCCGGTCGATGCCCCCAGGATTACTGTGGCGGTTTTAGTCGAGCACGGCGGGCACGGTGGAAGCGCCGCAGCACCCATTGCCAAAACACTCATCGAGGCATATCTCCGGTTGCCGGTTGATTAAACCTCAGTAAATCATGCTTGATCGAAGACTGATTCAGAATTTTGACTGGGTTTTGCTTCTGCTTCTGCTTCTGCTGGCGGGAATCAGCATCCTTAACCTCTACAGCGCTACCTATGCCATTCGGGATGTGGGCGGTTCCCGGATCGTTATGAAACAGTTTTACTGGTTCCTGATCGGTTTCAGTGTTCTCCTGGTGATGATTACCTTCAATTATTATTACCTCGAGCGGTTGGCTTACCCGGCTTATTTCTTTACGGTAGCGCTCTTGATTATGGTCCTCTTGGTGGGAAAGGTCATGTCGGGGTCGCAGCGCTGGCTGAGCCTGGGCCCGCTTGTTTTTCAACCGTCGGAACTGGCAAAAATTTCAATGGTGCTGGTTCTGGCCAAATTCTTCAGTGACCGGGGAGGATCCGAAGAATACCGGTTGAGAGACCTGTGGCAGCCGTTTATCCTGATTCTGGTACCCTGTGGTCTTATCCTGAAAGAACCAGATCTGGGCACGGCGCTGTTTCTGGCCATGGTCTCTTTTTCAGTGATTTTAATTGTTAAGGTTAACCGGAAATCCTTATTGATCTTTCTGGGATTCTGTTTGCTGGCAGCTCCCGTGGTCTGGTTCGGCATGAAAGATTACCAGCAGCGGAGAATCCTGACGTTTCTAAGACCCGATACAGAGCCCCTGGGGGCCGGATATCATATCAACCAGTCCAAGATTGCCATTGGGTCCGGTCAATTCTGGGGCAAAGGATATTTGCAGGGAACCCAGACCCGCCTGCATTTTCTGCCGGAACAACATACGGACTTTGCTTTTTCCGTTCTGGCGGAGGAGTGGGGTCTGGTGGGTGTCACGGCGCTGCTGTTGCTGTACCTTTTCCTGATCCTCTGGGGCCTGAATATCGCCAAGGGATCCAAGGATCGATTCGGTGCCATCCTCGCCGTCGGGATCGTTGCCGTCGTGTTCTGGCAGGTGGTCATCAATGTGGGTATGGTCACGGGTCTTCTGCCGGTTGTGGGGATTCCGCTGCTGCTTTTCAGCTACGGGGGTTCCTCCCTGATTTCAACCATGGCGGCCATGGGCCTTTTGATGAATATCAGCATGCGGCGTTTTATGTTTCAATAGAGCCTTGTTGCTTCCTGGGCTGGAAGACTTACCTTTTCTTTTTGTTGCATGAAAACGGAACCTTGAAGGAGAGATTGGCATTATGCCTGTAAAACATGGTCAAATTTTCGAAAACACCACTGCCGAAACGGATGTCATTGATATTACGTATAAAGTTGAAAGAGAGATCGGAGCTTCGGGGGTGACAAACGGGGCAGTGATCCTGTTTGTGCCGGGTTCCACAGGCGCATTGACCACCATAGAATTTGAAAGCGGTGTGGTAAGTGACCTGAAAAAGGCCATAGAAAGGGTGGCGCCCGAAGATATTTATTACGAACACAACGAACGGTGGGGGGATGGAAACGGTTATTCCCATGTTCGTGCGGCCATTTTCGGTGCTTCCCTGCATATCCCCATCGTTGGCGGCCACATGACCCTGGGGACGTGGCAGCAGATCGTGCTTCTTGATTTTGACAACAGGCCCCGCAAACGGCAAATTGAGGTGCAAATATTTGAGTAAATCATCCTCCAAGAAAAAAATCCCATTGATCAGCAAGAAGATCAATTTCCCGGATAATGAACTGATGCGGGCGCTTTGTGGAGAGCAGAATGCCCATCTGCACCTGATTGAAAAGAAGATCGGGGTCTCCGTGAACTTGAGGGGAAATGTTCTGATACTTCAAGGCGGTGACTGGGAGGTGGAACTGGCTGAAAAGGTGTTTTCGCAGCTTTATGAGTTGCTTGAGTCTCGGTATCCACTCTATATCAATGACGTAGACTACGCCATCAGAATTTTAAGCGGTGACCGTTCGGTGAATTTGAAGAAAATATTCAAGGACGAGGTCTATATCACCTCCCAGAAGAAAATTATTACGCCCAAAACCATTAACCAGAAAAAATACATCGACAGCATTAAAAAGTATGATATCGTGTTCGGGATCGGACCGGCGGGGACGGGAAAAACCTACCTCGCCATGGCCATGGCTGTGGCGTCGCTGATCCGGAAAGACTGCAACCGGATCATTCTGGCCCGTCCTGCGGTGGAGGCTGGGGAGCGCCTGGGATTTTTACCGGGAGATCTGTATGAGAAGGTGAATCCCTACTTGCGCCCTTTGTATGATGCCCTCCACGATATGATGCCCTTTGAAAACGCATCCGATCTGTTGGAGAAGGGGGTCATCGAGGTGGCGCCTTTAGCGTTCATGAGGGGTCGTACACTGAACGATTCCTTCGTAATCCTGGATGAGGCGCAAAATGCCACCCCTGAGCAGATGAAGATGTTTCTGACCCGTCTCGGTTTCAGTTCCAGGGCGGTGATTACCGGGGATATTACTCAGACGGATTTACCCAAAGGCCAGACGTCGGGCTTAATTGAGGTCATGGATACGCTTTCGGGAATTGAAGGCATTCAGTTTGTTTCTTTTTCCAGGGAAGATGTGATCAGGCATCCGCTGGTTCAGAAAATCATCGATGCCTACGAAAAACTGGAAAGACGGAATAAGGCTTGAGGCGCGGTGCTGAAATGGTAAGGCATACTTCAAATGATCGAAAACTCAAGACCCTGCAACAAAAAAAAGTTGTTGGGCGGCGGGAGAAAGAACCCTCCTCCAGGGTCAAACCGGGTGGTTGGGGGCGGGCGTTCTGGCTTCGGGATGATACCAAGAAATGGTCTATTTTCATCGGTCTCAGTTTGATCTTTTCAGTCCTTCTCTTTCCCAGCATCCTGACGTCACCCAAAACATACAGCCTGGGGGATGTGGCCGATCGCGATATCAAAGCTTCCCGGGAATTTCTCGTTGAAAACAATGAACTCACGGAAAAAAACAGACAGGAAACGGTTCGCGCCGTTTTGCCCGTTTATGATTTTGATCCCACCGCCACCGATGTGGTTCCCAGGATACGCGAAGCCTTTGCGGTGGGTCGGAAGTATTTGTCCGATTCCCTGAAGCTGGCGTGGACGTCCACGGCCCCTGAAGATGCCCAAAAAGAGCACCTGGCCATGACGGATGCCTTTCGAAAACGGTTTTTCGAAATTCTGGATATTCCGGAAAACAATTCCCTCTTCCATACACTGATGATCAATGATTTTTCGCCCAATGCGGAGTCGGTGGTCATCAAGCTGACCACAGATGTTTTCAAGCGGGGTGTGGTGGGCAATCAGGTGATGCTGTTGTCACATCGTAGCAAGGGGATTATCCTTCAAAATATTAAAGATGGAAAAGAGGAGAAGATTTCCGACCTGGGTCGTTTTTATGACCCTGAAACCGCCATCGCTTTTGTTCGAGAGCAGGGGAAGGAATCCATCCGGATATTATGGCCCGAAAAACTGGCGCAAACCACGTTGGGGTTGGCCGTATCTCTCATCAAACCCAATCTCACATTTAACAAGCGGGAAACTGCTCTACGGAAGGAAGCGGCCGCAAAATCCGTTAAGCCTTTCTTTTTTAAAGTAAAAAAGGGAGAAATTTTTATCAGGGAAGGCGCGCGAATTACGCCGGAACAGCTTCTCAAACTGAGCGCCCAGTACAAATATCTGAAACAAAAAAAGATGTTGGGAAGGGTTCCTGCCATGGCAGTTCTCGTGGCATTTCTGTTGGTTTCCATGTACCAACTAGGGCTTAGAAAGAGCCGATCAACAGATTCGGAAATTAGAGACCTGCTCTTAAACGCAGTGATGTTGCTGGCCATATTTTTTGTGGTGATCGCTTTTAATTCCGTGGCAATTGAAACGGCTCGAGGGTTCCATTTTTTCTCTCCGAGGGCTCTCTTGTACGCCATTCCGGTGGCAGGCGGTGCCATGCTGATCTGTATATTTCACGGCATTGTCACCGCCGCCAGCTTTGCCCTAGTTGTCTCCGTCCTGGCCTGCGCGGTTGTGGATGGCCAAGTGGAATCCTTTATCTATTTTTTCGTCAGCTCCCTTCTGGCGGCCACCTGGGTGCGCCGTTACAGGGAAAGGGGCGTTTTTATTGAGGCGGGTCTGAAGGTGGGCCTGTGCAATATGATTCTTGCCTTTGCCATGGAAGGTCTGCATGGCGCCTTTTTCAATATTGAGACGGTTATCGCCTGTTGTTCGGCGTTCATCGGGGGCGTGTTGGTGGGTGTGATTGCCACGGGTTTGATGCCGCTCATCGAAATGGCTTTCGGTTACACCACGGATATCAAGCTCATGGAATTGGCCAATCTCGATCAACCACTTCTCCGGGAGCTCATGGTTCAGGCGCCGGGGACTTATCACCACAGCGTGATTGTGAGCAACATGGTAGAGGCGTCCGCCAGGGCCATCGGCGCCAATCCTTTGCTGGCCAAGGTGGCCGCCTATTATCATGATATCGGCAAGATCAAAAAGCCCTTGTATTTCATAGAAAACCAAGGGGGCAGGGGCAACCGTCACGAAAAACTGGCGCCCTCAATGAGCAGCCTTATTCTCATCGCCCATGTGAAGGATGGCGTGGAACTGGGCCGTCAGGCCAAGCTGGGCCGGGAAATTATTTCCATTATTGAGCAGCATCACGGGACTTCTCTGATCTTGTTCTTCTACGAAAAGGCCAGAGAACGGGCCGAGAAAAAAGGGGACAAATCCCTGGGCGTAAAAGAGGAAGATTTTCGTTATCGGGGGCCGAAGCCCCAGACCAAGGAAGCGGGCCTCGTAATGCTGGCGGATGTGATAGAGGCAGCTTCCAAAACCCTGCTGGATCCCACATCGGCGCGGATACAGGGGATGGTTCAGAAGATTATGAATAAGATTTTTTCAGATGGACAGCTGGATGAGTGCGAGTTGACCCTGAAGGATCTACATGCCATTGCCAAAAGTTTCAACCAGACCTTGAGCGGTATTTTTCATCATCGGGTCGAATATCCCGAGCCTGTGGCGAAGATCGCCCCCGTGCGCCATCGGGACGTTGCGGGAAACGGCAAAAACGGTCTGAACAAGAAGGTTGAAAATGGAGATACAGATCCAGATGGATTGTCCGGTCCCCGGACTGGACGAGCCGAAAATAAAGGTGAGGGCGAAGAGAGTCTTAGAAGACTTGGGTTGTCATGATAAGGAACTGAGTATCCTTTTTACGGACGACGAACATATGGCGGCCTTGAACCAGCAGTACCGGGGCAGAGAAGGCCCCACCGATGTGCTCTCCTTTTCCATGATGGAAGATCCTGACGGGGAGGCATCGCCCCCTGTTTTCGAATCGGTCATGCTGGGAGATGTGGTTGTTTCCGTGGATACGGCGCTGCGGGAAGCGAAAGACCTGGAAGAGCCCTTAGAAGGAACCGTCAACCGGTTGATGATTCACGGTATTTTGCACCTTCTGGGGTATGATCATGAGAGGTCCCAAATGGATGCCGCGCTCATGGTAAAAGAGGAAGAGAGACTGCTTGCAGCGCTCGAAAAACCGTGAAGAATTGCCGTATGGAGGTTGGATGATGGCGAAACTGGCTGTAAATGTGGATCATGTGGCAACGGTTCGTGAGGCAAGGGGGATTGATGTTCCGGATCCGGTTTTGGCGGCCGGCCTTGCTGAACTGGCAGGTGCCGATGGCATTATCTGTCATCTCAGGGAGGACAGGCGCCATATCAATGACCGGGATTTGAGGTTGTTGCGGGAGACCGTTAAAACAAGGCTTAACATGGAAATGGCGGCTGTTGATGAGATGGTTGGAATCGCATCATCCGTCAAACCGGATATGGTGACACTGGTGCCTGAAAAAAGAGAAGAACTCACCACTGAAGGGGGCTTGGACGTTATGGCCCGCCCGGACCATTATCGAGAGGTGGTTGAACGGCTTCACCAGGCGGGGATCAAGGTCAGTTTTTTCATAGACCCGGATCCCGAACAGGTAGATGCCGCACGGGGTTGCCGGGGGGATATTATTGAGATTCACACCGGGCATTATTCAGAGGCACAAACCGAAGATGAGGCCAAAAAGCGTTTTGGGCGGGTGGCACGTGCCGCACAGGCGGCGTCATCAATGGATTTGGGCGTCAGCGCCGGCCATGGGCTCAACTATATGAACATCAAACGGTTTGAAGCGTTGCCCCTGGTGGAAGAATACAGCATCGGGCACAGCATTGTTGCCATGGCGGTTCTGGTTGGATTTGATCAGGCGGTTCGAAAAATGATCGATCTGGTGAAATCCCTTTAATTTGAGTGGAGAGGTAAACAATCATGTTGAATGCCAGCGATATTATGACCACGGATGTGATTACTGTCAAAAAGGAAGCCCCTCTTGCGGAACTCGCGGAAATTCTATACAAAAACCATATTAACGGGGTTCCCGTACTGGATGACGAGGGGTTGCTGATCGGTATCATCTGTGAGAGCGACCTGATTCGAAAAAACAAAAAACTGCATATCCCAACGGTGGTAGCGCTTTTTGATGCGGTGTTTTATCTTGAAAGCTCGAAAAAAATGGAAAAGGAGATTCAACAATTCAGTGCCACCACCGTTGAAGATCTTTTTACCCGGGAGGTGGTCACCGTGGATGAAAAAACGCCCATTGACGAGATCGCTACCCTCATGACCCAGGAGAAGTTTTATACGATTCCCGTTATGGACGGAAATCGTCTGGTGGGTATTGTGGGTAAGGGCGACGTCATAAGGACTTTCGTCACTTGAAAGAGAAACGCCTTTCTTACAGGACCGAATCCCCAGAAGAAACCGTTCAACTGGGGCAGAAGCTGGGCCGGCTTCTAACCAGGGGAGATCTGGTTGTTCTGGCCGGAGAACTGGGTTGCGGAAAAACGTGGTTTACCAAGGGTATTGCTTTGGGAGTGGGTGTTTCCCCGCGTGAAGTGGTGACCAGTCCCTCTTTTGCGCTGATGAACGAATACGCGGGTGACTGTAGACTTTTCCATATGGATGTTTACCGTTTGGAAACCCATGGCACCTTCCTCGATACGGGGCTGGATGAGTGTTTTGACGGCAGAGGTATTACGGTGATGGAGTGGGGTGACAAGTGGCCTGAAATTCTACCGGTGTGTCGTTTGAATGTGGCGTTTTCTATTCTGGGTGAGCAATCGAGGGAGTTGTTGTTGACCGGGGAGCATCCCCGGATAATTGAAATTCTAACAGGGCTGAAATCAGGCATTTGAATGAGGAAAGGGTATGGCACTAATTGTACAGAAGTACGGCGGCACCTCGGTGGGGAGCATTGAAAAGATTAAGGCGGTGGCCGAGCGCGTTATAGAAGCTTGCAGGCAGGGGAATCAGATGGTTGTGGTGCTTTCCGCCATGGCCGGTCAAACGGACGGTCTGATTGCAATGGCCAAAGAGATCAATCCCGATCCGGACTCGCGGGAACTGGATGTGCTCATGAGTACGGGGGAGCAGGTGAGCGTGGCCCTGTTTGCCATGGCGGTGAAATCCTTTGGGTATGATGCCCGTTCTCTTTTGGGATTTCAGACCGCCATCCATACGGACGATCTATACGGAAAAGCCAGGATTCAGGATATCGAGGTCGATCGGATTATGCGAAACCTGGATGCGGGAAGGATTGTCACGGTGGCAGGGTTTCAGGGGGTCAACGCCAGCGGTGACATCACTACCCTGGGTCGTGGCGGGTCCGACACCACGGCGGTGGCCCTTGCGGCGGCGCTCGATGCGGACGTGTGCGAGATTTTGACGGATGTGGAAGGGGTTTATACCACGGATCCCAATGTGTGTCGGAAAGCCAGAAGGATGGATTTCATTTCTTACGATGAAATGCTGGAGATGGCCAGCATGGGGGCAAAAGTTCTTGAAATTCGCTCCGTGGAGTTTGCCAAAAAATTTAATGTGCCGATTCACGTAAGATCCACTTTTACCAATGAAAGGGGTACCATGGTGGTTGCTGAAACAAAGGACATGGAAAAAATCGCGGTGTCGGGGGTGGCTTACAACAAGAATGAGGCCAGGATCACCATACGAAAAGTCCCGGATCAACCGGGGGTGGCATCCAGAATTTTTGACCCGGTCTTCAGGGCGGGCACTGTTGTGGACATGATCGTTCAGAATACCAGTCAGGATGGGTTCACGGATCTCACTTTCACGGTTCCCAAACCGGATTTTTACAAGACCATGAAACTGGTCAGTGATGTGGGGAAGGATGTGGGTGCGGAGACAGTCCTGGGGGATGAGGACATCGCAAAAGTTTCCATCATCGGCGTCGGTATGCGGGTTCATGCGGGTATCGCCAAAAAGATGTTTGCGGCTCTGGCCAACAAAAACATCAACATCATGATGATCAGCACTTCGGAAATTAAAATTTCCTGCGTCATCGAGGAAAAATATACCGAACTGGCGGTGCGGGTTCTTCACGACGCCTTTGGTCTGGATCATGCGAAAGAGGAAATCCTTTAGCGGCGCCGGGGTATTTTTCCTGCTTTTATTGTTGTTGCTCATAAACTTTCTGGGCGGCGGCGTAAAATCGTCTTTCCCGCCAAAGGGGCGGATAGCGGGGGAAGTGTTTGTTGATCCCTCAGGCGAGGTTTCGGCTTTTCACCGGTTGACCCTCGGGATTCCCATATCCATCAACACGGACACCGCTCATGGATTAACGGCTGTACCCGGAATCGGACCGAAAACAGCCGCCGCCATTGTTCGCGCCCGTGAACGGGAAGGTGGGTTCAGGGAGTTGAAGGAGCTCATGTCCATCCGGGGGATCAGTGCATCACTTTATCACAAAATAAGCCCTTATCTTACACTATGAGTGCATTTGAAAGTAAATGATCGTTTTAGGCATCGATACATCCTGTGATGATACATCCGCCGGCATTGTGGCCGATGGAATAAAAACCCTGGCCAATGTGATTCATTCGCAGGTGGCTGTTCACCATCCCCACGGCGGGGTGGTCCCCGAACTGGCTTCCAGGGAGCATGTGCGAAATATTGTGCCCGTGGTGGACGAGGCCTTGAAACATGCGGGGCTCGGTATGACGGACCTGGACGGCATTGCTGTCACCGTAGGGCCCGGACTGGTGGGGGCGCTTCTGGTGGGACTTTACCATGCCAAAGGGTTGTCCTATGTGCTGGGAAAGCCGTTGATCGCCGTGAACCACCTGGAGGCCCATATCCTTTCCATTTTCCTGGAATCGGAGCATCCTCCCTTTCCTTTCGTGGCCCTGACGGTCTCAGGTGGGCATACAAGTCTTTATTATGTTGAAGATTTCGGTCGCTATACCCTTTTGGGCCAGACCCTTGACGATGCAGCCGGCGAAGCGTTCGATAAGGTAGCCAAGATTTCCGGAATGGGATATCCGGGCGGGGTCGCCATCGAAAAAGCATCCAGGAATGGCCGCCATGATGGTGTGAAGTTCCCGCGGGCTTATATGTCCAAGACATCACTCGATTTCAGTTTCAGCGGGCTTAAGACGGCCGTTTCCCTGTTCCTGAAAAAATGGCGTGATGACCCTGTGTTAAGTGCGGAGATCAGTTTGAACGATATTGTCGCGTCTTTTCAGGAAGCTGTTGTGGATGTGCTGGTGGCCAAAGTCATGGTGGCCGCAAAACGCATGGGGGTGGCCTCGGTGGTGCTCGCGGGCGGCGTTGCATGCAATAATCATTTAAGAAAAAACCTAGTGGAAGCAGCCGGCATTGATGGTATGCGGGTATATTATCCCCGTCCCGCTTACTGCACGGACAATGGGGCCATGATTGCCCTGACGGGTTACCACCGGTTCGTGAGAGATGGCGCCACCCATATGGCGGTGGACGTGAGGGCCAGATATCCCATCCAGGATTTGATGCTCGAATAACCGAGAATGACCATAAGACATTATTTTTTTCCAAAAATTTATTTTCCGGGAACATGGAGACGACAACCCCTTCGCCATTCTTCCATGTCTGATTTATCTTGAAAGTACGCAGGCGGCTCCGATACTACTACCTCCGATTCATTCGATTGCGGGGTGATCCCCATGAGCTGGCGCTGGGCATGGCCTTCGGGATTTTTACGGGGATGATGCCCATCATGCCGTTTCAGATGGCCATTTCCGTTGCGCTGGCGCTTGTTTTCAAGGGAAGCAAAATCACGGCGGCCCTGGGAACGTGGATCAGCAATCCTCTGAACTGGTATTTTCTGTACTACTTCAGCTACAAGCTCGGCGCTTGGGTTCTGGGCATGGAAGGTTACAGCGCCATGTTTACAACCATTATGGAAATGGTTCGATCCGAGGCCGAATCCATGCTCATCGTGGAAAAAATCATTGAAGCCGGCGGGCTTATGGGTGCTGCATTTCTTGTGGGAGGTTTGATGATGGGTGCGGCCGTTGCATTCCCGTCTTATTTCATTTTCCTATATATTTTTAAACGTATACGGCGGTGGCGTGATTCCTGAGGGGGGATGGTTTGGCTTTTGCCGGGTCAACAAAACCAGTTGAGCCCTTCCGGCCCAAGAAGAGACTGGGTCAGAATTTTCTGGTGGACCGCTTCATCAGCGATAAGATCATATCTTTTTCGGGATTTACCCACGAAGATACGATTTTAGAAATCGGGCCGGGGAAAGGCGCCTTGACTCTGCCCCTGGCGGGAAAGGTGAAACATGTGGTGGCCGTTGAAAAGGATGGTCAACTGGTGGACTGGCTCAACAACAGGCTCCATCAAGACGGCTTCAACAATGTGACCTTGCTGCACGAGGATATCTTGAAGGTCGATTGGCAAACTTTGAAAAAATATTTTGAAGGTAGAATTCCCGTCATTGGGAATCTCCCCTACAATATCTCATCCCCTGTTCTTGAGAAAATGTGCCGACATTCACAATGGATGGGTCAGGCAATCCTCATGTTTCAAAAGGAAGTGGCCGATCGTTTGACGGCAACACCGGGAGGCAAAACCTATGGGGCCCTGACCCTTCTGGTGCAATACCATGCCGAAGCCTTTTCGGTGCTCAAAGTCTTGAAGGGGTCTTTTTTCCCTGTGCCCAAGGTGGATTCCATGGTGGTCTCTCTCGATTTTGAAAGACCTTATCCCCAACGGGGGGGGCATGAGGCGGTTTTTAAGAAAGTGGTCAAGGGGGCCTTTTCCCACCGAAGAAAGACGGTTTTGAATTCCCTGAAAGGGGCGTTTCGGGATCAGAGCCGGGAATCTCTTCTATCGGCCTTGGCGGCATGTGGCATCGATCCCGGAAAACGGGCGGAAGTGCTCCATATGGCGGATTTTCTGCGGCTTTCGTCCTTGCTGGCAATTGACAACGGGGTAGGCAGATGATACAAGATCAAGTCCTGTTTTAAAACCATTAGAAAATACCGCTTTAGGAGAGCGTTTTCCGTGGAAATCATAAAAACCGTTCATCACATGCAGCAGACTTCCGATGCCATTCGCCAAGGCGGGGAGTCCCTTGCTCTGGTGCCCACCATGGGTTTTTTTCATGAGGGACATCTTACGTTGATGCGGGCGGCCAAGGACCATTGCGACCGGCTGGTTGTGAGCCTTTTTGTCAATCCGACCCAGTTCGGCCCCAACGAAGATTTTGAGGCTTATCCCCGGGACACCCAAGGGGATCTCAAAAAAGCGGAAGATGCGGGGGCGGATATGGTGTTTATGCCCTCAGCGGGGGAAATGTACCCAGAGAGCGCTCAAACCAGTGTGGTGGTGAAAGATCTGCCGAATCATCTGTGCGGCCTGTCGCGGTCCGGACACTTTGACGGGGTGACCACCGTTGTGGCGAAGCTGTTTCATATCGTCAAGCCCCACGTGGCTGTTTTCGGGCAGAAAGATTATCAGCAGCTGTCCGTGATCAGCCGGATGGTCATGGATCTTGATATGGATATCCAGATCATGGGTGTTCCCACCGTAAGGGAGGCGGACGGGTTGGCCATGAGTTCCCGGAACAGTTACCTGAGCCCGGAAGAGAGGAAGTCCGCCCTTTCCCTCAAGAAATCCCTGGACCTGGCACAGCGGCTGTTCCATGAAGGGGAGAAGAAGGCGCACATTGTGAAGGATTTTGTGCGATCTTATATCCTGGAGCACCCCCATACGGAGATCGACTACATCTCCCTGTGCGATTCGGTGACCCTGGAAGATGTGAACACCCTCACAGACGGCACCCTCATGGCACTGGCGGTTCGGGTGGGGAAAACACGATTGATTGATAACGGCCGGTTGAAAAAATGAAAAGCAGTTATCAGTTTCCAGTTTTAAACTGCTAACCGGAATGTTAGTAAAACCTAAGCTTAACACTTAAAGTAAAAGGAGTTTTTTATGAAGAGTGCAAATTTTTTGTTTACCTCTGAGTCCGTGACCGAAGGTCATCCGGATAAGGTAGCGGACCAGATTTCGGATAGCATTCTGGATGAAATTTTCAAACAGGACCCCCAGTCCCGGGTGGCCTGCGAGACCCTGGTGACCACCGGCATGGCCATGATCTCCGGTGAAATTACCACCACCGCCTATGTGGATATGCCCGATGTGGTCCGGCAGACCATCAAGGATATCGGTTATAAGAACTCCTCAATGGGATTTGACTGGGAGACTTGCGCGGTGCTTTCCACCATCGACAAGCAGTCCCCGGACATTGCCATGGGCGTCGATACCGGCTCCGGTTTGTTTCAGGAACAGGGGGCAGGGGACCAGGGGCTTATGTTCGGGTATGCGTGCAAGGATACCGATGTTCTGATGCCCATGCCCATCTATCTGGCCCACGGACTGACCCGGCGGCTGGCGCACGTGAGAAAATCCGGCCAATTGCCATGGCTCAGGCCTGATGGCAAAAGCCAGGTGACCGTTGAATACGAAGATGGAAAGCCCAAACGAATCCATACGGTGGTCATTGCGGCCCAGCACAGTCCGGAAGTGGATTATGATACCCTCAGGGAGGCCATCATCGAAAAGGTGGTCATGGAAGTGATCCCCAAGGAGATGCTGGATGATGCCACCCAGTATTTTATCAACACCACGGGGCGGTTCGTGGTGGGCGGTCCCCAGGGGGACTGCGGGCTCACCGGCCGCAAAATCATCATGGATACCTATGGGGGATTTGGCTACCATGGGGGCGGCGCTTTTTCCGGTAAAGATCCGTCCAAGGTGGACCGAAGCGCCTCTTATATGTGCCGTTATGTGGCCAAGAACATCGTTGCGGCAGGGTTGGCGGAAAAATGCGAAATCCAGGTGGCCTATACCATCGGACGCGCTGATCCGGTATCCGTGATGGTGGGTGCCTACAGTACCGGCGCGGTATCCAGTGCGGAATTGACTGAGATCGTCAAAAAAGAATTCGACCTGAGGCCGGCGGCCATTATTGAGAGGCTGGACCTGCTTCGGCCCATCTACCGGAAGACTTCCAATTACGGTCATTTCGGGCGCGCCCTTCCCGAGTTCGCCTGGGAAAAAACAGACATGGTCAATACACTCAAAAGTGCCGTAAAGTAGGGCATAAAACATAAAAAGGATAATTTAAATGGATTATGATATCAAAGACATTCAGCTGGCGGAAAAGGGCCGACTGAGAATCGAGTGGGCTGAGAAGAGCATGAATGTCCTTAGAACGATCAAGGAACGTTTTGAGGTGGAAAAGCCCCTGAAAGGACTCAGGCTTTCCGCCTGTCTTCATGTGACCACCGAGACAGCCGCCCTGGTGAAAACCCTCAAAGCCGGCGGCGCGGAAGTGGTTTTGTGCGCCTCCAACCCCCTTTCCACCCAGGACGATGTGGCCGCTTCCCTGGTGGCGGACGACGAGATTCCCGTGTTTTCCATCAAAGGCGAAGATCACGCCACCTACTACAGCCACATCCTGTCGGCCCTTCAGCATGAACCCCATATTACCATGGACGACGGGGCGGACCTGGTGAGCTCCCTTCTTTTTATCGCCCTCGAGAAATGGGATGACCTGGAAGCATCCGTCAGCGCCTGGGGCCAGAGTCTCTCCAGCGAAGAGCGGACCCGGTTTTTGAACAACGTCATCGGCGGTACCGAAGAAACCACCACCGGCGTGATTCGACTTCGAAGCATGGAGAAAGACGGGGTCCTGCAGTTTCCCGTGGTCTCGGTGAATGACGCCGATACCAAACACCTGTTCGACAACCGTTATGGCACCGGGCAGAGTACGGTGGACGGCATTATCCGCGCCACCAACCGGTTGCTGGCGGGAAGCACGTTTGTGGTGAGCGGTTACGGTTGGTGCGGCAGAGGGGTTGCCACCAAGGCCAAGGGACATGGTTCCCACGTGATCATCTGCGAGGTGGATCCCCTCAGAGCACTTGAGGCGGTGATGGATGGATTTCAGGTGATGCCCATTGCCCATGCGGCGCCCCTGGGTGATTTTTTCTGCACCCTCACAGGCGATATCAATGTGATCCGCCTGGAGCACTTCCTGGAAATGAAGGCCGGAGCCATCGTTGCCAATTCGGGTCATTTTGATGTGGAGCTGGATCTTAAGAAACTGGCGGAAGTGGCGGTGGGTCGTCGGCAGATCCGGGAATTCGTCGAGGAATTTTCCCTTGATAACGGCCGGAAAATCTACGTGCTGGGCGAGGGCAGGCTCGTGAACCTGGCTGCCGCGGAAGGGCACCCGTCCAGCGTCATGGACATGAGTTTCGCCAACCAGGCCTTAAGCGCCGAGTATATGGCCAAGGAACACGCCAATTTGAAAAAACAGGTTTACCCGGTTCCCCATGACATTGATCAGGAAATTGCACGGTTGAAGTTGAAATCAATGGGTGTGGAGATCGATACCCTGACCGATGAACAGAAGCATTATCTCTCTTCCTGGGAGATGGGAACTTGATGGAATTGTGGAATGATGTAGGGGGGACGACTTTTTAGCCCTAAACGGGAGTTTATTATGTCCGAAGATATTTTTCGACAATTACAGGAACAGCTGGATCAGTATTCCATTGGGTTTCCCGCCACTGAATCCGGGGTTGAGCTTAAGATTTTGAAAAGGCTCTTCACGGAAGAAGAGGCGGAGATGTACCTTTTTATGAGCATGATGCTAGAAACCCCCGACAGTGTGGCCGGCCGCCTGAAACAGGATCCGGCCCAAGTCGCCGAACGCCTGGACGAAATGGCTGAAAAAGGGCTGTTGTTCCGGGTGCGAAAAGGGGATGAGGCCAAGTACGGCGCAGCGCCCTTTGTGGTGGGTATTTATGAATTTCAATTGAAAACCATGGATACGGCGCTGGCGCGGCTCTTTGATGATTTCTTTGAGGAAGCGTTTTCCGAACAGACGTCCCGACAGGTGGTGCCCATGCGGACCATCCCCGTGAATAAATCCATCGGTGTGTCCTGGAATGTGACGCAGTATGAGGATGCGCGTGAAATCATCAAATCAAAGGACCGTCTGGCTGTGGCCGACTGTATTTGCCGCACTCAGCAGGGATTACTGGAAAATTCCTGCGGCAAACCTCTGGAGGTCTGTTTCCTGGCCGGCTCGCATGGTGCGTACTACGTGGATAAGGGTATGGGCCGTTGGGTGGAAGAGGAGGAGGCTTTGGAGATTTTGGATAAATGCGAAGAAGCCGGGCTGGTGCCCCAACCCTTTAATGCCATCAACCCTGGGGGGCTTTGCAACTGCTGTGGCGATTGCTGTGGCATGCTGCGCGCATTGAAAAAACATCCCCGGCCCGTTGAAATAGTGGTAACCAACCATTACGCCGTGGTGGATGAGGACCTGTGCGTGGGGTGCGAAGTTTGCCTGGACCGTTGCCAGATGGATGCCATTACCATGGGGGATGACGGCACGGCCCTTGTGGATCTGGATCGGTGTATCGGCTGTGGTCTGTGTGTGACCACCTGTGACGTGGAAGCCATGACCCTGGAACCCAAATCCTCCGAAGATCGCCGCGATCCGCCGGCAAAGGCTCAGCTGACCCTGATGGAAATGGCGCAGAAACGGGGAAAATCGTTGATACCCCTTGCGGTTATGAAGGGTGCGTAGGCAGAGTGATCCATGTTTGAAACAAAAATAACGGAAATGCTGGGTATCAGGTATCCCATTGTGGGTGGGACCATGATGCACCTGTCCAATGCAGAATTTACCGCGGCCATTTCCAATGCAGGTGGGCTGGGTGTGCTGACCTCAGCCATTTATCAAGACCGGGAGTCTTTTGCCGAGGCCCTGGATCAGCTATTTGAACTGACGGATGAGCCCTTTGCCGTGAACCTGAACCTTTTTCCCATGATGCGCCCCATTGATAACAACGAATACCTGGATGTGTTGTTGGAGAAAGGCGTCAAAATCGTTGAAACATCGGGACATTGGGATTATTTCCTGTGGCCAGGGAATCGGCATGGTTCATGATATTCCCACGGTAAAAGACCTGTTTGACCGGACCATGCAGGAAGCTTCGGATGTGGTCAAGGGCCTGGCTTCTGATTGATGCCCTCATATCTATTCTTTTCTTTCCATTTGTTGTTCGGTGCCATTAGAAAATAACCTATGAACCACCGAGGCGCAGATGACCATGAATGCTGCACCGGAAATTTTCATTAAAGCTGAATATATCCCTGGATCAATCGGTCGGATCTCTGAACTTCACGGGACTTATTACCACCGTTATTGGGGTTTTGGACTCTATTTTGAAGCCAAAGTGGCCACTGAACTATCGGCCTTTCTCCAGCGGTTTGATGAAAAACGGGATGGTATTTGGCTTGCTGAAAAAAATGGCCGAATAGAAGGGGCCATTGTTATAGATGGTATTCAGGCTGAAAATAAAGGGGCTCATCTGAGGTGGTTTATCGTATCCGATGCACTGAGGGGTAAAGGGATAGGTCGGGAGCTCATGGATAAAGCCATGGCGTTTTGTCGTGGGAAGGGTTACAAAAGGACATTCCTCTGGACCTTTGAAGGGCTCGGCGCTGCCAGGTACTTGTATGAAGCGACGGGTTTCAGTCTTGTTAAACAACAACGAGGTGAGCAATGGGGTGTTTTGGTAAACGAGCAATGTTTTGAATTAAAAATTGAATGAAGGAACGCTTGGATTGTGAGAACGGGACCTTGTTCCATGGCAGCTGAGGTGTTCCAGGGAGAGAAAAATCATGTCAACAGACACCATGTCGCTGGGGTCGGAAACCATCGTTGGATCCATTGAAAATCAGAACGATCCATCTCAGCGCATCGAGATTAAATATGTTCAGGGTGAAAATGTTTTTGTAACCCATGGGATTTATACTAATTTTGCGGAGAAAGAAATTTCCATACCAGGTCATCTGGTGGTCATGGATTTCCAACTGATGGGGGCCATTGTATCTGAGATCCTGGAAAAGCTTTCCCAGGCCCGGGATAGGGAAACCACATTTGAATATGCCCCCCAGCTTCAGGTACTGGATAAACTATACAGCCTGGAGGATGGGGGGGAATACATGATGTTGAAAGAAGTGATATCGCAATAAATGGATTCATTATGAAAACGGGGTGTGCCGGTGTCGGAAAAAAACATTGTTTTTGAATCAGGGGATTTGAACCTGGAAGGCCTTTTGGACAGGGTAGAGGGCGATAGAGGAGTGGTGATAACCCACCCACATCCCCAATATGGCGGAACCATGCACAACAATGTTGTGGAATCACTGGTGAAAGCCTATGGAAAAGCAGGCTACACCACCCTTCGTTTTAACTTCAGGGGCATGGGTAGAAGTGAAGGCCATTACGACGAAGGGGTTGGCGAGCAGGACGATGTCCGTGGGGCTGTGGCATACATCAAAGCTCTGGGGATTAATTCCGTTGATCTTGCAGGGTATTCCTTTGGGGCCTGGGTCAATGCCCAGGCAATTGGAGACCTGAACCACGTGAGCCGGATGATTATGGTATCTCCGCCGGTGAATTTCATGGATTTTTCCTTTCTGCAATATACACCCAAGATTAGACTCATTATCGCCGGTTCCCGGGATGATATTGCTCCGCCGCACATGATTCGAAAGATGAGCCCTGGGTGGAATAAGGATTCGGATTTGCATGTTATTCAAGGGGCGGATCATTTTTATTGGGATGAGACCGGTAAAATCGAATCCATTGTCGGAGACTTCCTCACTTAAACATGTTCCTACCACGAGGGAGAAAACCGTGAAGCACATCCATATATTGAAAAATCCGGTTCAGAAATATGCCTGGGGCTCCAGAACGGCGTTGCATTCCCTTTTAGATTGGCCCGAACCCTGGGAGGAACCGGCAGCGGAACTGTGGATGGGCGTCCATCCCAAGGCGCCATCAAAGGTCGAAGTGGACGGTGATTGGCGAAGCCTGGTCGATGTTATTGCAGCCGATCCCATATCCGTTTTAGGTAATGATGTAGCAAAACAGTTTTTAAACAAACTCCCTTTTCTGTTTAAGGTCCTTGCGGCTGATCGGCCTTTGTCCATTCAGGTTCATCCGAATATGGAGCAGGCCCGGGAGGGGTTTGAACGGGAGAACCGGAACAATATTCCGTTTGATGCGCCCAACAGGAGCTACAAGGATGCCTCCCACAAACCCGAGTGCCTGTGTGCCGTGACACGCTTCGAGGCCATGAAAGGCTTTCGGGCGCCGGAAGATACCTTGAAATTGATGGATCAGGTTTTCAGTGGAACGCCCATGAAAGAACTGGATCCATTACGAAAAGACCCAAATGCCAATGGATTGAAGCGCTTTTTTACATCTCTGTTGTCGATGGACAGAACGCGACAAGCTGGGGTGGTCAATGATTCTGTTCTAGGTGCACAACGGCTCGCCGGTGAAGATCCTGCTTTTCATTGGCTCATGGAATTGAACCGTGAATACCCGGGGGACGTGGGTGTGTTGTCGCCGCTTTTTTTGAACCTGGTGGACCTTTCCCCCGGAGAAGCTATCTATGTGCCGGCAGGTGAACTTCACGCTTACCTTTCAGGTGTCGGCGTGGAAATCATGGCCAGTTCGGACAATGTCTTGAGAGGTGGACTGACCCCTAAACATATGGATATCCCGGAGCTTTTGAACGTCGTCAATTTTACCGCCAATCCTGTTATAAAACAGCGACCGCTTGCAGATGACGACTTCGAGCGCGTCTACGAAACCCCGGCAGATGAATTTCAACTCTCTCTGATCGTTTTGAAAGACCGGGAACGGTTCACCAGTAGAAAAAAAAGAAGTGTGGAGATCCTGATCTGTATGGAGGGGGAAGGCTTGATTGAGGAACTGGATGGCGGTCGGGCGCTGCCGCTAAAAAAAGGGATGTCCATCATTGTCCCCTCAGCTGTTCCCGTGTATGCCGTTTCGGGCAACATTACCCTGTATAAAGGCGGTGTGGGATGGGGAGCAAACCTTGATTTGTGATCAAAAAGGATGCTATTTTCTGGGTTGCAGAACAACGATATCCTGAAAATCGTGGATGGCCCCTTGCCTTATTTCAAGCACTTCAAACCACTTCACCCAGTGTTTCCTTATGTAACTTTCAGGTGTAAATGTAATGCCGTATTCATAGGGTTCGCTAAGTATTACCGGTGATGACTTCTTGCTGCTATCTCCATTCGAAGAACCAACTGTGGTAAGATGGGAATCCTGTTGGAAAATAAACGAATGCGCTCCGTTTTCAAAATCGTAAGTCGCCTCATCAAGCGAGACTCTTTCGATGCCGAGCATATCAAAAACCATTTTTTCCGTTCTGGCCCTTTCTAGTGCTTTTGTGCCGTGTACGGTAACAAAAAGATATCCTTTTTCAGCTGATATCCTGTTCAGTTCTTGAAGAAATTCATCCTGGCTCCGTTCATTTAAATGGGTAAATACGGATATGCTGATGATCGCATCAAATTCGCCGGTGGAAAAAGGGAGTGGCGGTTTTGGGCCTGTCAGAACCGCATCCATGAAATCCAGGTTTTCATTGATCCAACGGACATGCCGGATATCCACATCACAGCCGGAAATTTTGTAAGGATGCCCTTTGAACATTCTTGCCAGCCTTCCGCAACCACATCCGAAATCCAATAATTTCTCAAATTCACAAATTCTTTTGGGTGAGGCTTTTTCGACAGCTTCAAAAATATGTACCCCGTGTTCGGCAAAATCTTTCTCGTTTAACAATCCACCGACGATGAGCATTAGTTCTTCGGGGGGAAACGGCGCTAGATGGTGTCGGAGAGACGGATTATTAAACACGGCGTCGTTATTGATCCATGTCCATTTATCCGTTGGCAGGCAGCATCCTTCCTCCCAGTTCGTATTTTCCGGTATTGCATCCATTGATTTCTCCATCATTCTCCATTTTGATTCTGTTGGAAGACATTCGTGACACGAACGTCGTGGTTCACCAGGCTATCATAGACCTGCTCCAGCTCGTTAACATATGTGACAATGGATTTCGGTTTTTTAGCGTTTCTTGAAAGCCGCTTGACAATTTCTCTGTTGTGGCAAAGCCGCTGGATGATCTCACTAAGTGCTTCAACATTCCCCCGTTCGAAAAGAAGACCGTTAAAATCGTTCTGAATGATTTCGCTTACCCCTTCGGTATTCGAACATACCACGGGGATATGGGCCTCCTGGGCTGAATGGATAATCAGAGGTGAATTTTCATGCCACAGAGACGGTACGACAAGTATGTCAATTTGTTTAAGGATTTTCCCGATGCGCTCATTTGGGAAAGTTCCGCGGAACTCAATTCTCTGATCGTTCCCAACAATTGTTTGGAGCATGTGGGAATAACTGGGGAATTGCTCAAGTGAACCATATAGTTTCACCGAAACAGGAAGATCTTCGGGTGTCAGACGAATCGCTTTCAAGAGAACGTCCGCGCCTTTGTGAAAATACAAAGTCCCAATAAATCCAATCGTTAGCTTTTTTCCATTGCCTTTCTCCCTAGAAGGCGCGACGCTGTTATCAGATTCAATGCCAAATGTCAGCTTGGAAATTTTTTTTTCTTCCAAACCAAACTTCAATAACTTCTTTTTCATAAAGTTTGTTGCCACCAAGATTCTGTTCACCTGGGAAAAGCATTTCTTCATCTTGACTTGCCTCAACAGAATAGATTGAACAAAAGAAGCATGACGTGTTTTTGGCAGGAGGGGGTTTTTAATGCATTGAATTAGAAATTTTAATGTTGCTCCCGGTACTTTTTCAAAAATAGACTGGAGATGCGGGCCCTGACTCAGCGCTACCAGATGCCGAATGCAGTTTTCCGCGTCTTTACCGGGTCCGTCACAGATGGAACCGTCTTGGTAGAGCAACTGGTTTGTCGGGCAAAGTGCCCAGAAATCGGTTGCGGTAAAAACCGTGGGAATCCCTGCTTTTGCACAAACATTGATCGCTTCCGCCGACAACCTTTGAAGATGGTAGAAGTGAACAGTATCCGGTTGTATCTTTTTCAGTTTTTTCTGAAAATACTGGGAAAAGAAGGGTTCATGATATTCAGCTTCCATGCGATTTTGAATCCACTGAGGCGATTGAGAACAAAAATAACGATCAACGGTCAGATTGTCGTATTCATATTTGTCAGACAGCACCGTTTGACCTGTTTCTCCCTTGGGAGGAAATCCTGTTATGATCGAAACCTCGTGCCCCCTCCTTTTCATTTCCCGGGCCGTTGAATAGGTAAGGATCTCCGTTCCGGAGGAATATTCAGGTAAAAATTGATGGGTCGTGAACAGTATTTTCATGGGGCGCAATTGTTAAAGGTTCACAGCTTTTCCGAAGAACTTTGCAAAGCTTGAAGCATTTTGAATCCATTTACATCTAAATCTTTAATAGCGGGTTCCCTAATTACTCTACCTTCCGTTTTCATCCGGGAGCAGATAGTTTGTAAGCTGTGAACGGTTACAACTTCAAGACTTGCTCATAAATGGCAAGGATATCTTTGGTGTGGTCAGAAACATCTTTTAAATAATTGGCATTTTCGGAAAGTCGATTTATGCGGGAAGGATCATCTGCAACTTTTTGCATTTTGGATAACAGCTCTTGTACATTGTCCATTTTAAAAGTGTATCCGTTAAAACCATCTTTGACAAATTCATTCATTCCCTTCACGTCGGTAACGATAACCGGTGTACGCGTGGCAAGGGCGTAAAGGAGCACCAAAGGGCTGTTCTCATACCATCGGGAGGGAATAACCAGAATATCCATTTTTGAAAGATGGCTCGCCAGTTCCGTTTGAGGAAACGTATTTTTAAATTCTATTTTATCCAGGTCCCTGGAAAGCGCCTTTAGTTGATCCATATACTGACTGTCTTGATCGGATGGACCATATATCATAAGAGAACTGTTGTTTCCTTTCAGCTCCGAAAAAGCACGGATCAGCAAGTCGATCCCTTTATGGTGGGTTATTTGGCCGATGTAGCCGAATGTTATGTGAGTATCTTTTTTTCGTCTGCACGTCCGGTACCCTTCCACAAGATCAAGGTTAATACCGAAATTAATCTTTCTTAGTTTTTTTGGATTGAAACAGTTCTTTATGTAGGCATCGAACAAAAAATCAGTGGGAGCAATCATGGCTCGATACACACCATACAGTGGGCGGAGAATGTCAATCCTATCCGTAACTTCATTCGTCTGCTCCCATGGGAGACGCGACTTGAAAAAAGGGAGCTTAGTAACATAGGGTAGCATTTCAGCAAAAATCTTCAAAGCAATATCATTATTTATGAACCGCCCAATATATTTATGTGATTGGAAACGGACATGGCTTTTGAGATAACAGACCAAACAGTTGGTTGAGCGATGGTTTGGTCCTAGACATAAAGATCCGTCATAACGCCTGAGTTTGCTGTTGGTACAAATTCCGAAAAAATCCGTAAGGGTTGCAACAGTCGGAATTTCAAGATCCCGCAAGACCTCTAATAGCGTGGATGTGTGTCCCATCAAGTGTGTCACATGCGCTATATCCGGACTGATAAGGGCGAGAATATCCCGCAGCACAGGGTACAGATCGGGTCTTACATACATCTGTTTAAATGTCTTCAAGGGTTGTGAGTTCAGATCAACACAGTGTACCGGCAGTCCATCATATTCATATTTTGTATAGAGTTCTCCCGTACTTTCTTCTCCATAGAGAATCGCCGTGAGAATGCTGACCTCATGTCCCTCTGACCTCAACGTTTTTGCTAGTTCCAGCGTATAGGTTTCAGTACCATAAAAATGGTTGGGGAAAAAACAGTGTACGGGAAGTAAAATTTTTAATGGTTCCATGAACAACATTTCTCTATGATGAATGCAGAACTTTTTATTCTTTTTCTTTAACCGTAATTGAGCTGAGCGACCTTGTTACGACAACTCTTCAAAAATCATTTTAAAATTACCTGTTACCCTGTCTTAACAATTCTCCATAGAGCCGATCATATTTATGAATCATGGTATTAACCGAATAGTGTTCCAGTGCTCTGATCCTGTTTGAAATGCCGACACTGCGCCTCTTTTCCCTGGCATTCAAAAGGTTTATTATGATATTGCATAGCTCTTCTTTGTTTGTTCCCAGATGTTCATTTCCGCCTAATATCTCGGAAAGCGCGCCCACGTTGTATCCGGTCACGGGAATTTCCATTCCCATGGCAAATGGGGAAACCTGGCCGAAGCTCTCTTTCCAGACCGGTGCCACAAACAGGGAAAACTTTCTATAATAGTCCGGTAAACGGTCATATGGTACAAAACCTGGAAGCTCAAAGTTGGCGGAAACCCCCTGTTCAGCTAATTGAATCTTATAGATATCCAGAAGTGTCCCCCCGCCGATTACAAATACCTTCGTCCGTGGCCTTCGTTTTACGACATCAATCAATACTTGGATCGAATCTTCTTTTAATTTATCAAGTTCAAGGCGATAAACCATGCCGATGGTATCATCCGGCATCGGAGTTCCTTTGCGACTAAACATGGCAAGATCACTTCCCGGATAGATTACCAATGATTTATCGACAACGGGTGACGTATAGTGCATGGCATATTCACTGACATATACGTACTTGCACACACCGTCATCAATGAAAGGAGCGACAGGTGTATTTACATTTTCAATTACCGAACACCGGTAGTCAGCAGCGGCGGAGAAAGCCTCTTTGTACCAGTTTGCGTCGCCTTCTCCCCAGTAATGAACATGAACAATTGCAGGCTTTTTCCTCTTGAAAAATGCTAAAAAGTCCTTTGCTTTTTTGTGACCCGAAAAATCATTGATCTTTACCCCTGCATATGCGGGGATCCGAGGAATAAAAAAAGTCACAATTTCCTGATCATATTTGTGGCCTAAATATTCAATCAGATCAACAATAAGGCGACTTGATCCCCCTGTCATGAAATTAGCAATGACATGGATAATCTTTGGCCTGCCGGATTTGACTGGATGAAGAATTTTTACCGCATAGGTTTTGTCATCCGTTTTCTGTTCAACAATTTCAGGGGACAATGCCTTTCCGGATTTCAATTTCAGTTTGATTTTCCTGAACCTCGTCAGCCATAACCATCCTTTTGAAAAAAAGATTTCCTTCAAAAGCAATTCCTTTGTTTCCAGCTGGGTATTTAGATTCTCAATTTTCTGTTTCAAAGAATTGAGTTCCTGATCTTTGTTTGAAATGACGGAATTGAGTTCCTGATCTTTGTTTGAAATGATGGCGGTTAGAGCCTTAATTTCATGGTTCGCTTTTGCCAGGCGGACATCTTTTTCACTTAGTAATCCATGAAGTTTTTTGAGATATCCATCTACCCATTCAAGTTTCGCATTCTTCTTTATAACTTCAGCATCGAGTTTCTGCAAATGCCCATTAGCCTCGCGTATTTCAGAGCGAAAACTTTCGATAAGGACATTCGCTTTTTGAAGTGCTTGCTCATTTAATGATGCTGACTTTTGAGCTGTTTCAAAATCTTCACGATACTTTCCAATCCACCCGGAAAAATTTATTTCCGGATTTTTGGACAAACCCCTATATAAAGCAGATATTTCCCTTTTCTTGATAGACTTTGCGGCAAGCATCCTTTCCCAGTCGCCCGTTTTAAAAAGAGCGTAAAGAATTTCCAGATGTCTTAGAAATGGGTGCTCCCCGATGGTGTTATTTTGGTGCAAACGGTATTTTAGGAGCTTTTCTTCAAGTATCGCAACGGCGTACTTGCTGGAAATCCGGAGGAGCAGTTCATAATCGTGACAGTATTTCAAAAGAGTGCTGAATTTTTCCTCATGCTCAAAGATGGAGGATCTTATAAAGATGTTGGATGTGGAAACGATGAAGTTGTACTTGACAAGAGAGATATACGCCGAATCATATTCCGCTCTGTTTTTTAAAGCGGTATCGTACCACTCAAGCCACTCATTATATTCAGGACCCTCTGTAACTTTTTCATTGGTCGTATTTATGGGTTGAATGAGAGAACTCACCAACACTTTGTCAGGATTCACGTCAAGAAATGAACTCATTTTCATCAGTCGATCAGGATAATACAGATCGTCTGAATTCAATATGGAAATGTACTCTCCCTTTGAAAGTTCAATACCCTTGTTGATCGTCTCTGCAGCCCCCTGGTTTTCTTGGGCAAAAAATTTGATTCTTTTATCTTTTATTTGTTTAATGCGTTGTGCACTGCTGTCTGTTGACCCGTCATCGATAATAATGAGTTCAAATTTATTGAGGGTCTGAGCCAGTACGCTCTGAATTGCTCTTACCACATAATTTTCATGATTGTAGGAAGGAATAATTACGCTTACTTTAGGTTTGTTGGTGTTTGGCTTCTTTTTCATTAGGATTCGATTATTGGGATGTACCACTGCTGTATAGAGTGTAATTGCGTTCGATTGCGGCTTTCAGCTTTCAGCTTTTCAACCATGAAGGATAATGCTGTGATCACGACCGGAAATGTTTAAAAGAGAAAATCTGAATAGCAGAAAATAGATTCAGAGTCAAAATTTTAATTTCTACAGAAGTATGCCAAGAGTAGACTTCATCAAAGGAAAATCATTTTCGAACGCTTCTAGAGCAAAGAAGAAATGGCGATGCTGATTTTTCTGTTGCAATACAAGTCTAAAGATGACCAAAATATAGAAACAGAATCAAAAAAATAAAGTCTTTCTGCAGTACGGACGACATCGGTAAAGGACGCTTTAAAAAATGCTCGAATATAAATGCATAAAAAATCAATCCATCCATGACTTATGAATGAACCAACTTCAAAATTTGGAAATCGGAACCCCAAAACCCGGATAGCCTTTTCAAATGGTGCAAAATTGCGTTGCCTCGTTATGGGAGGCGCTGGATTTATCGGATCTCATATTGTAGATGCCCTTGTAGGAAAAGGACACGATGTCCGAGTGTTTGACCTGCCTCATATCAGCATGGAAAATCTGATTCAATTAACCGAGGCTGTAGTGATCTTTAATGGTGATTTCAATAACATCAGAGATATCTCAAATGCCCTTGATGGTGTGGATGTTGTAATTCATCTTGTTGGATTGACTTTGCCTGGGCCGTCTAACCAAAACCCTGTATACGATGTGGAAACTACGGTGATAGGTACTCTGAAGTTACTTGATGCGGCCGTAAAAAAAGGTGTCAAGAAAGTAGTGTTCGCCTCTTCCGGGGGAACCGTTTATGGAATCCCGAATATCCTTCCAATTCCAGAGGCCCATCCAACCTTCCCGTTGTGTTCCTATGGCATAACAAAACTCATGGTTGAAAAATATTTGGAGTTGTTTCGTCATCTTAAGGGTCTTGAGTATACTGTGCTTCGTATTGCCAATCCATATGGAGAGAGGCAACGTATGGACAACGTTCAGGGGGCTATTGCTGTTTTTTTAGGTAGAGTTCTTGTAGGGGGAAAAATCACAATCTGGGGGGATGGGTCCGTTGCAAGGGATTACTTACATGTCAGCGACCTGGTCACGGCCTTTTTGAAAGTAATTGAACAGGATACCCATGAAAGAATTTACAATATCGGTAGCGGTCATGCCGTTTCACTAAAAAATGTCCTGACCGTTATCAAACATGTAACGGGTAGAAGGCTTTGTGTGGAATATACGGATGCCCGCAAAGAAGATGTGCCGATCAATTGTCTCGATATTGGACTTGCAATTCGAGATTTGCATTGGCATCCTGTTTTATCTCTGGAGGATGGGATTTCGCGGACTTGGGAATGGATGCGGAACCATGGAAATTGGAATAGGGGGCAAACCTTAAGAGGATCGCGCTCAGAAATCAACAATGGATGAAACCATGACGAAAACGCCACAAATTATTCTCGCCGATCAACTGGGCGAGGTCATTGCCGCACGCTTCAAAGGACGAGAATCCATTAACTGCTATGTCGGATCCAATGCCGCAACACCGACCACGTTGATTGAATC
This sequence comes from Desulfobacteraceae bacterium, assembly GCA_016844935.1. Taxonomy (GTDB): domain Bacteria; phylum Desulfobacterota; class DSM-4660; order Desulfatiglandales; family Desulfatiglandaceae; genus NaphS2. The sequence continues at coordinate 57,767 of JAERTK010000214.1, forward strand.
TCTGGCTGATGCCATAAAGGCTGGTACCTCAGGGTTGCCCTTTATGCGGATGGTGCATCTCTTGCTTCAGGGACCGATTCCGTATCTGGAAGAAGGGTTACAGGACCGGGTGATGGCCTATTCCATCTTTTCGGGGGGAGAGGTGCGAAAGGCCGCTAACCGGGGCCATGCCTATTACCTCCCCTGTACACTGGCCAATGTGGATGGTTTGATCGGCCAAGGTCAGAAATACCAGACAGATGTGGTATTGTTCAAAGTGACCCGGAATCCCCACACCGGCGAATACAGCCTGGGGCTATCCGTGGAGGCACTCCATACGGCCATTGACCATGCCCGGGTTGTGGTGGCTGAACTGGATCCGTCCATGCCCTTCACCGAGGGTCAGAGCGTGGTGGATGTCGCTTCCATAGACTATCTGGTGGAAGCGGATGTGAAACCGGTTTATGCCTTTGATCCTCCCGATTTCGACGATCTGCCCAATGCCGAGCGGAGAATCGGCGAGCTCATTGTGGAGCATTTTATCCGTGACGGTGTGACGCTTCAGACGGGGATCGGCAAGATTCCCGATTCGGTCATCGGTATCATTCGGGACAGCGGGTTTCGGGATTTGGGTGTGCAGACCGAACTGTACGGTGACGGGCTCATGCTGTTGCAGAAGATGGGGATTGTCACCAACCGAAGGAAGAAGGCCAATTTAGGCTACAGTACCACATCTCTGATCATGGGATCAAGAGACCTCTATGATTTCTGCCACATGCGCACCGGCGTGCAAATGCGTCCATGCGCCTACACAAACGGGGCTGAAATCATTTGCAAAAACACTCCGTTCATCTCTATTAATACGGCCATGGGTATCGACCTGTTCGGCAATGTCTGGGCTGATTTCATCGATCCCAGGAAATATTACAGCGGTGTGGGGGGGCAGCCCGATTTTATTCGGGCCATCAACCGTCGGGAATACGGTGCGCCCATTATCGCGGTCAAAAGTATCACGAATAAGGGGCTCTCAAAGATCGTGCCCCATCATCCGGCCGGCATCACCCTGACCGCATCTTCCTATGATGGCGTGGTGATTGTGACGGAATACGGGGTCGCGGACCTCCGTGGATTGAGTGTTGGAAACAAAGCCGTGGCCATTGCCGGCATTGCCCACCCGCAATACAGGGATGATTTGCTAAAACAGGTGGTTGATGATCCGTTTTTCACCAAACCCCACGATTTCCAGATGGACCGGGTGCCGTACGGGGTAAGCCTTTATGCGGGCCGGGTCCCGGAACCTGAAATAGCGGCTGTATCCTGAGTCAGGCTGGGTCAAGCAGCTAATCTCCTCAGGGAAAATGATTTTGTGGGGCTGATACCTTGAAAGAGGAAAAGAAAGCGTTATTCTATTAAATTATTGTTTCAAGACCCTGATGGAGACGGGTTTTTTTTTGAGAGAGCGACAACCATGGCAAAAGATGTACTGGAAGGCAGAAGAATTCTCATCGTCGATGATGAACCGGATGTGATTGAAACCCTAAAAGATCTACTGAGCATGTGTAGCCTGGTGGAAGCATATACCTTTGAGGATGCCCGAGACTTTTTTGAGCGGGAATCCTTTGATTTGGCCATACTGGATATTATGGGCGTGGACGGGTACAAACTCTTGGAGATTGCCAAAGACAAGGATGTCCCCGCTATCATGTTGACGGCCAACGCACTCAGCGTAAGCCATACGGTGAGGTCTTTCAAAGGGGGGGCGGCTTTTTATGTTCCGAAAGAAGAGATGGTCCATATTGAGCGTTTTCTGGAAGACATCCTGCTTGCTCTCCGGAATGGGAAGAATTTGAGGAATCGATGGCTTGAAAGGATGGGGTCCTTTTACGAAAGGAAATTCGGACCGGATTGGCAGCATGATGACGAAGAATTTTGGGAAAATTTCGAAACCTGTCGATAAATTAAGAGGTTTTTTCATGCAATGTTTACTGCGATGGCTGGGATTGGTTTTACTGTTGATGTTGTTTCCCATTTCAATGAGTGGATGTCGCGGTTCTGAGAGTCAGGCTGAACCGGGAAATTCCCAGGATGCCGTTAAAGCCGTCAAAGTAGATGTAGTTGAAGTAAAACCTGAACCCATTCAAGATGTTCTGGTGCTGCCGGGGGAAACGGAAGCCTGGCAGGATGTTTTGGTGGCCGCGGACAAGAACGGCCGGGTGGAGTGGATCGGTCCCCGTGAAGGTCAGGAAGTTAAGAAAGGTGAGCTTCTGGCGCGAATTGATGTTTCAGCGCTCAAAACCATCATCGATCGATCCGAGGCCTCGGCTGAATTGAGCAAGGACCTTTATGAACGACGAAAAACCCTGTTTGATCGGGGGATTGTACACAAGGAGGCCCTTGAGCGTGCCAGAACCGATAAAGCTGTAGCGGAAAGCAATCTGGTGAAGGCAAAGGTGGAATATGATCGCGGGTTTCCCCATTCCCCCATCAGCGGTATGGTAAATTATCTCCATGTGGATGAGGGTGAATTTGTCAACCGCGGTCAACCCATGGTGGAGCTGGTAAACGTGGATAAGATCAAGATTCACGTGAATGTGCCGGAGCTGGATGTGCGGTATCTGAAAAAGGGGCAGGACGTCATGGTCACCATCGATGCCTTTCCCGATCTTCGTCTGAAAGGAACGGTGGATTTTGTATCCTACAAGGCGGATCCCGCCACCAAGACCTTTCGGGTGAGGGTTCTGATCGACAATCAGAATCATGAAATCAGGCCGGGTATGATTGCCCGGGTGGCGTTTCTAAGGCGAATGATTCCCGATGCACTTTCGGCACCCCTGTTCGCTATTCTGGATAAAGGGGGCGAACGTCTTCTGTTTGTGGAAAAAGACGGCATTGCCCATGCCCGGACCGTTTCCATCGGGGTCATCGCGAGGGACCGTGTTCAGATCATTAACGGTTTGAAACCGGGCGATCGTCTGATCGTGACCGGCCAGAGGGATGTTGAGGAAGGGATGAAGGTTCAAGTCCAATGATCCTCAACCAGGTTGCGCTCAAGAGACAGGCGACGGTCCTGACCCTCATGGTGTTCATCCTCATCGCGGGGATATACTGCTATATCACCCTGCCGCGTGAAAACTTTCCGGATATCACCATCCCCTATGTTTTTGTGACCACCACCTATGAGGGGGTGGCGCCCGAGGATATGGAGGAATTGATCTCCATTCCCATTGAGCGAAAGCTGAAAGGCATTTCCGATGTGGAGGAGATCAGATCCACGTCCGCCGAGGGTATTTCAACGGTAGCGGTCAAATTCCTGCCGTCAGTGGATATCGATGATGCCCTTCAAAAGGTCAGGGACAAGGTGGACCAGGCCAAGAAGGACCTGCCCGGGGATCTTCCCGATGATCCGGTGCTTCAGGAGGTTAACTTTTCCGATCTTCCGGTCATACGAGTGGTTTTGTCCGGACCTTTCAGCCTCAGGCGTCTGCAAAAGTTTGCCGAGGATATGGAAGACCGCCTGGAGTCCATCCCCGGGGTACTGGATGCCCGCTTGAGCGGCGGTCTGGAACGGGAAATCCATGTGGAATTTGATCTGGACCGGGTAGGGGCTTACCGGGTTCCCTTTTCAAGCCTCATCAATGCCGTGAGCAAAAGCAATGTGAACATGCCTGGTGGCAGTATGGATATCGGCCAGGCCAAGTACCTGGTTCGCGTGCCGGAGGATTTTCAAGACCCGGCGGAGATCTTTTCCATTGTGGCCTTTGTTCGGGACGGCAAGCCGGTGTATTTAAGAGATGTGGCGTTTATCCGGGACAGTCACAAGGACCCGCGCACCCGAAGTCGCATCAACGGGGTGAAAAGTGTTACCCTGGCCATTCAAAAACGGAGCGGGGAAAACATTGTGGAGGTCACGGACCAGGTCAAGGCCATTGTCAAGGAGATGAAACCGCTTCTGCCGCCCAATCTGAAAATTGACCTCACGAGCGACATGAGCAACGATGTTCGGTTGATGGTGGCCGATCTGGAAAACAACATTCTTTCCGGATTGATTCTGGTGGTGGCCGTGATTCTGCTCTTTATCGGGGGGCGCTCAGCGATTTTCGTGGCCCTGGCCATTCCCTATTCCATGTTTATCACCTTTATCCTCCTGGCCGCATTTGATGTGACCCTCAATATGGTAGTTCTCTTTTCCCTGATTCTGGCGCTCGGCATGCTGGTAGATAACGGCATCGTCATCGTGGAGAATATCTACCGGCATATCCAGCAGGGTATGACCCGGAGGGAGGCGGCCCTGGTGGGCGCCAACCAGGTGGCCTGGCCCGTGATTACCTCCACCGCCACCACTCTCGGGGCCTTTATGCCCATGCTGTTCTGGCCGGGAATCATGGGGGAGTTTATGGGGTACCTTCCCGAGACCTTGATCATGGCGCTTACCGCCTCGCTATTTGTGGCCCTGGTGATTAACCCCGTACTATCAGCCCGGTATCAGACTGCAAAACCCATGAAGGTCGGAAAGAAAAAGAAAGCTTCCGGAGAACCCTTTGTCAAACGGATCTATCTTGTTTTTCTTAAGTGGTCTCTCAATCACCGTCTGCTTGTGATGTTTACCGCATTTATACTTCTGGTGGGGGCCATTGTTCTGTATGGGGCTTTTGGAAAAGGGAGCGAATTCATGCCCGATACCGAACCGCGGCGGGCCTATGTTCATATCAAGGCGCCGGAGGGCACGAATCTGGATGCTTCGGACAAGCTGGTTAAGCTGGTGGAAAACATTGTTTCCAAATATGAAGACATCCGTTACGTGATTTCCAACATCGGCGCTGAAGGGGGCGATCCCTTTTCCCAAGGGGGGACTGGGACCCATATCAACCGTGTGGCGCTGGATTTCAAGGATTTCCATGATCGCAAAACCCTTTCATCCACCGTGGTAAACGAGGTTCGGGAAAAAACGCTTGGTGCCGTTAGAGGGGCAGAAGTTCAGGTGGAAAAGGAAAAGGAAGGCCCTCCCACCGGCGCGCCGGTGAACCTGGAGATATCCGGAAAAGATATCCATGTGCTGGGCGAACTGGCAGGGCAAATAGCCAAAGAACTTAAGGATATTCAAGGTCTTGTGGACTTGAAGGACAATTTCGTAAAAGGAAAACCTGAAATCCGGGTCCGGGTGGATAAAGAAAAGGCCGCGTTGATGGGGTTGGATACCTATACCATCGCCTATACGGTCAAGACCGCCATTAATGGCGCGAAAGTGGGTGTTTATCGGGAAGGCAAGGATGAATACGATATTGTCGCCCGTCTGCCGGACAAGGATCGCCACTCCCTTGAGAGTCTCAAGCGGATCACGGTTTCGGGGAGCAAAGGGCAACCCATACCCCTCACTTCCCTGGCGGAGATCAAGCTCAGCAGCGGACTCGGGGCCATCATGCGGCTGGATCAGAAGAGGGTGGTCACCATTTCGGGCGATGTTTCCGGAAGACTGGCCAATGATGTAATTCAGGATATTGATTCTCGGTTGAAAACCCGTATTGACTGGCCGCGCGGGTATTCTTATCGCTTCTCGGGGGAGCAGGAGGAGCAGGCAAAATCCGCCGCTTTTCTGGGAAAGGCCTTTGTGGCCACGTTGTTTATTATCTTCATTATTCTGGTGACCCAGTTCAATTCGTTTATGACGCCCTTTATCATTTTGACCTCCGTCCTGCTGTCCCTTATCGGTGTTTTTTTGGGGTTGCTTATAACGGATACCGCCTTCGGTGTGATCATGACCGGTATCGGTGTGATCAGTCTGGCCGGTGTGGTGGTCAACAATGCCATTGTTTTGATTGATTATTACAACCAGCTCAAGGAGCGGGGCATGGCTGCGCGGGACGCTCTGATTAAGGCGGGCCTGGTGCGGTTTAGACCGGTGATGTTGACGGCCATCACCACCATCCTGGGGCTGTTGCCCATGGCCACGGGCATCAGCTTTGATTTTCGAAAAGTTGCCCTGGATATCGGCAATGAGTCCAGCCAGTGGTGGGGACCCATGGCCGTGGCGGTGATCTTCGGACTGGCCGTGGCCACCCTTCTGACCCTGGTGGTGGTGCCGGTCCTTTGTTCACTTCTAAACAGCCTCCAGGAACGATTCGGTGGGAGCCGTGCCTGATTGCTATTTCTTAACGGTCATTTTGATGATTTTGACCGGTTCCACCGGAACATCACCCATCATCCCCTTTTTAGCGGTTTTAACCCCTGAGATGGCATCCACCACATCCATCCCCTTGACCACCTTGCCGAAGACAGCGTATCCCCATCCTTGTGCGGTTGTGTCTTTGTGGTTCAGGAAACCGTTGCTCTTGGTGTTGATAAAGAACTGATCGGTGGCGCTGTGGGGATTCGGTGTACGTGCCATGGCCACCGTACCCCGCTTGTTTTTCAGGCCGTTATCCGCCTCATTTCGAATTGGCATTTCAGTGGTTTGTCGCTTCATCTCCGGCGAGAAACCGCCCCCCTGGATCATGAAATTCGGAATCACCCGGTGGAAAATGGTCCCGTCATAATGCCCCCATCGCACGTATTGCAGAAAATTTTTCACGGTTTTTGGTGCTTCATCTGGGAAAACCTCCAGAACAATGGTTCCCTTGGACGTTTCCATGATGACCTGAGGGTTGTCGGAAAGACCCCCAAAAGCTGTTAAGGGACTGCACAATGCAATAACCAGCGCCAGAATTACACCAAATTTCATTTTTGAACCTCCATTCTTTATTGTTGTGTTTGTTTCAACTTGAATCTAAAATCTACATTTGTTCGATCGGTTAGCTGATTCTATTCTCAATTCACAACGAGAAACACAATATCTGCGCCAACTATACACAATCCCGAACAGTTTTGAAAAGGAGATTTTTTGTGTTCTGAGGGATCAGAAGAAAATGTTTTGAGTGAGGTGCGTTGTTCAAAATACCAAGCGGCTTCCGGAAATGAGGAGAATGAAATTGATGGACATACCAAACCTGTACCGATAGCTAATATAATTGTCTGAAGGAAAAACGTATGATCCCGGTTATATTTTCTTGAAAAAAGCAGGGATAAATGTTGAAAAGGATTTGCATTACGAATTTGGTGACATGCGCCCTCATAATGCCATGTCCGTACAGAGTGCGATCATCGCAAGTGGTTTTTCCGAAACGGACCGGGTTAAAAAGGCACAACGGTTGGGTGTGGGGGAATACATAAGAAAACCCTATACTTTTACTCCGCTTCCAAGGCGGGATTGATCGGATTAACAAAAACAACGGCAAGGGAATTGGCCAGGCGAGGGATTACGGCAAATGCCGTTGCGCCCGGTTATATTGAATTTGATATGACAAAGAAGGATTTACCAAATAACCCATGCGAAAATTGTGGCATCTGTTGCCTGTCATTTTCACTCCCACCCTTCGATGCCAACGAGTTGGTCAGGGCGTCGGACGACCTCCTCAGGCAGGTGGATGACTATGCTCACAGTGCCCGGTACCAGGATTCCAATCCGTGTCTCTGGCTCGATCTCGATTCCGGAAAATGCCGGCATCACGAATCACGGCCGTTTCTTTGCCGGTGGTTCGAGCCGGGGTGGGCGGCCTGTAACGACTTGCGTGTGAAAGCCGGTCTCCCGATTTTGGAGTAAAAATAGTGGATGTTAAGTCGTTGGTCAATTAATATGAAGATCTTGTTTCAAAAGTTGTAATTATTGAAAACAGTTTAGAGCGAGATTCATCTTTTTGGAAAGTGGGAATTCATATGTTTTACAGAACGTAACTTTTCCCAGGGTGCGGGGGCAGAATGGAAGCTGATTCCTCTGCACCCCGACAACTGCAAACGATACCCTCAAAAGACAGAGTACAATGGAGAAAATCATCCAATCGGAAGCGCTGGAAGTCAATCTGGAAGAGACTCGGAAGATTAAGGTTCACGTTCCGAAACCGTATCGTGAGTTTATCGATCTGTCTGCATCCCATTTTGGTATTCATGAGCGGGCCTTGAAGTGTATGACCGAATACCACCACCCCTATGCCAACCATGGGTTTGTGGTGGCGGAGCTCAGGAAAATTGTCCTGAATGATTTCTGGTTTTACGGGGAGTCGGAAAAATCCGACGATGCGTTCCACATCATGGTTGAGAGCCTGGGCGGCCTTCTTTTGTCGCCCGGCACGGATGAGAAACTCAAGGAAACCATTGTCAGGACCCTGGTGGAATTCATAGATCGCCTAGCGGATTTTCCGGAAAAACACAAAAAGATTGTTGAAGCCTGCATGGACCTTTTGGAAAAAGCCCTTGTGGAGAACCGTGATATCTACATTTGTTGCTCTGCATTTTTTAAAAAACACCTAAGAAAAACCGCGCATATATCTGAATTTGAAAAAGAAATATTCGATTTAACCAGGGAAGTGTTGCAGGTGAATGTTAATTTCTGGCAGGAGACCACCCAAATTGAACGGTGGTACCGGGAAAACGAAGGTATTTTCCAACGGAATTATACAAGCACCATCGCACAGCTCGGGATCGAATATTATACCGATCTTCAACAAAAGATCAACGCATCGAATACATTTGATGCTCTGATCGAAAATGTGCCTTCCTATGGCGATATAGCAAATAATTACAGGCAATTGAGTGACGAATTTGATAGATTTATTGAGAAATTTTATTATGCTTTTTATCTTCTCTATCTGCCGGGAATGTCCGGTCTCAAAGATCGCTTAATCCGCGACATCAATTTTCTGCTGGCAAAAGTGATCAAAGAGATCGATCCAGGTCAGATATTCGAATTTTTGGACAAAATATTCGATATGTTCAGGGTTTTTCGACGGGATCACACCTCTCCCATCCTCAACTGCATCGCCACCCTCGGAAAAAAAATCATCGAGGTTGACGATTCGGAGGACCATTTTCGGGTCAATTATTTTGAAAAGAAACTGATTGATTTCGGATTTGAGTTCCCGGGTATCGTCTTTGTGGATAAAGACTGGAAGACCCATGTAAACAAGAACCACCTGAAAAATATTCGGGTCTGGCTTGACATATTGAAGTACGGTTCGTCGATTCCAGAGAAGCTTCTGTCTGCCCTAATCGTTAATCTGCGGCTGGGTGGGGTCTATATTTCGGACACGGATCTTTTTCAGCGGGACATCACCAACATTCTGAATTCGGATATTTCACCGTTTTATAAAAAGGTAAAACAACTCTCCTTTATCTTCCCGGTCTACTTCAACGAAATTGGCGCCGAGGGTGAGATTCGTCACGTGACCACCTCCATGGATGAATTGTCTCATCGAAATGACCGGTTGATTCATTTTTTGAGGAAACAGGTTCACATTGAAGGGAACAACACCCTCATCCATATGACCCGGAAGATATTTCATTTTTGGTATGATGGGGATCTGCAATCGCTCAAGAAAGGATTTCCCACCGACGTGTATGATGCCATCGATTTAACGGGGCGGTGGTTTGCGCCCATCCATACCCTGCTCAAAACCCTTTGTGAAAAAAAGGATTGCAAACCTGAAGAATTTCTGAATATGGAGCAGGCGGAATTGGATCGAGCCCTGTCATCGGTTCCCCGGGTCCATGAAATTGATGAAAAACGACTCCGGTATATTTGTCGCCTCTATGCCCTTTTGCGGGAGAAATATTCCTTCGATACCGTCGACATTGTTTCAATTCTGGAGCGATATGGTTCTCTGAACAAAGACGACATATCCGATTTCAAGCGTTGTATGGAGAATGAAGAGCATTCAGGGGCGCTCAAGAAAATCTTCCGGTTCATGGGAAGTCTCAAACATATTATTCTGGACCCTGAACCGAGCGAAGCATGGGAAAATATCTATTACAAACGTCATGTGGCCTTCGGAATCCCTTCCATGTATGGTGTATACCGTGAACCAAAGTTTGAGGCCATGGGACTCATCTTCAGGCTGGAGCGGGTGGCGGCCAACCTGATGGATCGCATCATCGACCAAATCAACCTGAATTATATCTCAGCCACCACGCTGGATCGTATCTACAAGGTGCTTGAATTTTTTAAAGAGGGTATGGCGTTGGACGGCATCAGCAACGAGGGGTTCAACAGCAACCTCCAGATGTTCCGATATTCCCTCACCTCTTCCACCTTCAGCCTGGGGCAGTATACGAATATTTTTGAGTTCATGGCGGAACGGATTCGAGAAATTATCAATGAGTATTTTATCCGATCCTATGAATACCCGCTGAATGTGGTTGTGCCGCAGCTTTTCATGAAGGAACCGGACCTTTCAAGTGAAGAAAAAAACAGAATCCTGTTGCAGAAGACCGAAGAATTCAATCGGGAAATGATATCCAACTGTTTTCTCCTGCAGAAATTCGACGGGTTTATTGCCGGCATCCTGAAAACGCTTCATAACATGGTGGATAACTTCAGTCCGGAAATTATCAATAGCATCATGCGGTACAATCCCGATTTGATCGTCACCCCTTTCAATGAAAGATCGCCCAAAATGGACAACAAGGTGTTTGTGGGGGAAAAGGGGTATTTTCTGAAAAAACTCTATGGCGCCGGTATTCCCGTGCCGCCCGCATTTGTTTTAACCACGGAGGTGTTTCGCGAGCGCCATGCCATTTACAAACATCCCCAGTTGAAAGCTGAACTGGATAAAAAAATCGGGTCTCAAATCAAAGATCTGGAAAAACTCTGCGGCCGGGAATTCGGAAATCCCGAAAATCCGCTTTTGTTATCCGTCAGATCCGGCGCCGCGGTGTCCATGCCCGGGGCCATGGTAACCTTTATCAATGTGGGGATGAACGATGAAATTGCCGACCATTTGAGTCGGGAACCCGGATTCGGCTGGGCCGCATGGGACTCGTACCGCCGGTTACTTCAAAACTGGGGGATGGCACACGATATCGAGCGGGATGTCTTTGACAAGGTTATTTCCGACCACAAAAAGAAATACCGGGCCAAGTACAAGACGGGTTTGAGTGTGGCACAGATGAAAGAAGTGGCGTTTGCTTACAAGCATGTGCTTGAGGTGCATCATAAAGAATTTGAACAGAATCCCCTGCGCCAATTGGAAAAAGCCATTTCAATTGTGTTTGATTCCTGGTCATATGAGCAGGCGGAAGTGTATCGTGAGTATTTAAAGGTGTCGGAGGATTGGGGCACTTCGGTGATTGTTCAACAGATGGTCTTCGGCAATCGCAACGAAAAGTCGGGTTCAGGGGTGGTTTTCACCCATAATCCCACACGGGGCAGGCCGGGAGTCCATCTTTTCGGGGATTTCAATCTGAGCAGCCAGGGGGAAGATATTGTCTCCGGGCTGGTGCATTCATTGCCCGTGGGCAAGACCCAGCGAAAGCAGTTGAAACTGGGGGGGACGTCCCTTCAGGAAGCCTTTCCCTATATTTATAAGAAGATACACGCCCTTGCAAGGGAGTTGCTTGGTAATCTCGGGTTTGCCCACCAGGAAATCGAATTCACCTTTGAGTCCGAGAAGCCTGAAGATCTCTATATCCTCCAGGTTCGCAACCAGAATATCCGTTGTGAAACCCAGGTGAAAGTGTTTGAGCCCCGAAAGGAAGATATGACCCTGGTGGGCCGGGGAATCGGCATTGGCGGTGGTGCCCTGAGCGGGATTCTGGCCTTTGGGGATGATGACCTGGAGATTTTTGCACAAAAATATCCGAACAAAAGAACCATTCTTGTGAGACCCGATACGGTCCCCGACGATATCGGCATGATTTTCAAATGTGATGGCCTTTTGACGGCCAGGGGCGGTATTACGAGCCACGCGGCGGTGACAGCCACGAAAATCGGGAAAACCTGTATAGTCAATTGTTCAGATTTATATGTAAATGAAGACCGGAAGGAGTGTCGTATCGGCGGCAAGCATTTCAAAATGGGAGATGACATCTCCATCGATGGTCATCGGGGAAACATCTATCGGGGTGCTTACCCCATCAAGACCACCGAAATTGTTTTTGACACGCGGAATAAATATTCATCTGATGCATGCGAAGGAGGTTACTAATGTTTGATAATAAGAACTTCTTGGGAATTAACGGCTTGGGTCGAATTGCCAAGTTAACCTTGTGGGAACACATTCGGTTGAAACATTTTGACGGCTTTGTGGTAAACATCGGGCGGGAAGTGGGAACCGGACTGGCGGCGGCGGCCCATACCATTGCCAGAGACTCCACCTACGGCAGTCTTCAGCGCTTTCTATACGGGTATTCGGAAAATGCCTTTGACATTAGAATTGTGGATCGGGAAAAGGGGTTGCTTGAAATTGACGGAATGCCGGTTACCATCCTGAGGTCCGCCCGTAATCCTGAAGATATCAACTGGCGTCAGTACGGGGTCAGGCTGGTCATAGACTGTACCGGGGCCCACAAGGATCCCACCGTCCCATCAGGGAGCGGGAAACCGAGTGTGAGGGGACATCTGGCTGCCGGGGCTGAAAAGGTGATTATCAGCGCGCCCACCAAGATTGCCGATAAAGCGGCGAAAATGCCCGATGACTGCGGCATGTTTATCTACGGCATCAACCACCTGGATTTCGACCCCCAAAGGCATCATGTGATTTCCGCCGCCAGTTGTACCACAACCGGTTTGAGCCACATGATTAAACCGTTGCTCGAAAACAGTGAAACAAACAAGATCCTGACCGCTTCCATGTCCACCATCCATGCGGCTACGGGCACCCAGAGCATCCTCGATTCATCCCCCAAAAAAGGCGCCGGGGATTTACGGAAAAACCGTTCCATCTTCAACAATATTATCCTGACATCCACGGGGGCGGCCAAGGCCCTGGAGCAGGTCCTGCCGGAAATCCAGCAGTTCGGTTTCATGGCTGATTCGGTGCGGATCCCCACCAATACGGCGTCCTTGATCGTTTTGAACGTCACCTTTTCATCACCCATGAAGGAATCCGGGCTGCCGGTGGCGAATCGTGATTTCTTAAACGGCATTTATAAAGAGGCCGCCGATGGTTCTCAGAAAGGATTGCTGGTTTTCAGCGAAAAACAGAATGTTTCGGCCGATATCATCGGTTTTCAGGCATCCGTGGTTCTGGAAGGGCACGACACGCACACCCGTACGGGGTTTTTGGACATTCCATCGGAGATGTTGACCCAGTGCGGTGTGAAAGAAGCCTATGACGTGAGACTGCCGGTGACCCATGCGAAGATTTTCGGGTGGTATGACAACGAATACGGCAGCTATGTGTACAGTCTGGGAAAGCTGACGGTGTATATTGACAAACATATGTGAAAATGCAAGAGGAAAAAATGCATGCCTGAATCAGATTCCGTCCACAACCGCATCAATAACCTTGAACAACATTTGGAAGAAGAAAACCCCGTACTCGTTGATGTGATCAGGGGTTTCAAAGACCTCGATTTGGTGAGCCGCCAAATGGGTTTTTTTTCCAAAGAACAATCCCATGCCTTCAGTGTGCCCTGGTGGCCGCTCATATCGGTATTGGGTGTTTATTCCTCGGGAAAATCCACCTTTATCAACCGTTATCTGGACTACAACTTGCAGGATACGGGGAACCAGGCGGTTGATGATAAATTCACGGTGATTTGTTTCAGCGATGAAGACAGGATTCGGCAGCTCCCCGGGTTGGCTCTGGATGCGGATCCGCGATTTCCCCTGTATAAGATTACTGAAGCTATTGATGCCGCAACCCCCGGAGAGGGGCGGCGGGTGGACGCTTACCTGCAGCTGAAGACATGTCCCAGTGAAAAACTTAGAGGTAAAATCATTATTGATTCCCCCGGTTTTGATGCCGATGCTCAGCGGACGGAAACCCTCAGTATCACCAGGCATATTTTAGATTTGTCGGATCTTGTTCTGGTTTTTTTTGATGCCCGTCATCCGGAGTCGGGCTCCATGAGCGATACCCTTGAAACCCTTGTGAAAGGAACCATTCATAGAAATGATTCCAATAAATTTCTCTATATCCTTAACCAGATCGATATGACCGCACGTGAAGACAACCCCGAGCAGGTGTTTGCCGCCTGGCAACGGGCCCTGGCACAAAAAGGCATGACAGCGGGCCAGTGCTTCACCATTTATGATCCGGAAGCGGGCATGCCCATTGAGGACAATGGATTGCGGGAGCGATTTTTGCGCAAACGGGATGCGGATGTGGCTGGAATCCAGGAACGAATCGAGGAAGTCCGCGTGGCGAGGGCATACCGTATTGTGGGTATGCTGGGTCAAAGGGCCAGTGTGCTGGAAACGGATGTTTATCCTCGTATCCAGGCATTCCTAGAAAACTGGCGCCGCTGGGTGTGCTGGCTGAACGGAATTTTTTTTGGACTTTTTCTGGTTTGCTTTCTAACCATTACCCACTGGGCGGGCTACTGGAATGGGTTTTCCTTGAGACTCCCCTACATGGACGTCATAATGGCCAACCCTTGGGGAAAATGGACGCTTGCGGCGTTTTTAGGGGCCTTGGTGATTTATATCCATATGCGGGTTCGCCGATTGGCAGGGAAGCAGGCGGCTCGAAAAATACTGGCGGGAATGGATGAAAAGGAGGGCCAAGAAAACTATATTCGTGCTTTTACCAAAAACACCCGCTGGTGGCGCAGTATTTTCAGGCGCAAGCCCGCGGGGTGGGGTCGTCGGAATATGGCCCGCCTTGCCAAATTGGCATCGGATACCAATGGATATGTGCAGAAGCTTAATGACGTCTATGCCAACCCTGCCGGAAAAATGTCGGAAAGGACGGGGCCCTTGGGAATGACGGAAGTGGGTTCGGATGTTTGCGTCGAGGTGTCAAGCGAATCCTTAAAGATCGATTAGATCCTTGGATTTTTAATTTTTGACATCGCTATTCCCAAAGACGTTTTGAGGTTTCGATATTTGGAAGTCCCCCTCTTCGGGCGCTGAAAAGTGGGGATTTGCCATGATTGGATGACTGCCGGTAACTGCATAAACACTTGCATAATTATCAGGGGGCCATCCCACACGGATAGGATAGTAAACCTGCTCTGTTTGGTGGATCACATTGTCCCTAATCACGATGTTTTTTTCCTTTAAAGCCTGATCAATATCCTTATTATCCCCCAAATACCGGTCACTTATGCCGATCTGAAAGCCGCGGTTTTCGCTGAAGATGTTTTTTCTAACGGTGATATGATCAAGATTGTCGGAATAGAGATACAGACCGCCGGTGATCCAGTAATAGCTGCTTCCAGGATTGGGCAAGCCACAGCCGTTTTTGTAAAACGTGTTGTGATGGATTTGAATATGTCGCCTGGGACCGTCTCCCCATCTCGAGAAAAACAGGCCGGATCCGGAATTATGATGGATGATGTTGTCGTGAATGTTCACATTGCGGACCTCTTTGCCGTTTTCGACGGATATGACGATTCCCGCATCCCCGCAGTGATGGATCCGATTTCCGTATATTTCAATTTGTTCCACTGTTCCGAACCAGGCATCAACGTACAACCCCTGACGTTTGACATGATGAATATGATTATGATGCACAATGCCGTTGGAGCTGGTTTCTTTGATATCAATTCCTTCTTTTGAGCAATCATGAATATGGTTATAAGCCACCTCAAACTGATGGGCCCCGGCGATGGAGATGGCTTCATGGGGCGTTTCTTTTTGTCGGCGCATGCCTACGGGAAGTAGACCCCAGGTATTGGCGCCCGTTACATGGTTCCCAACAATTCGAATGTGGTTTGTCCCTTGAGCATCGTTTTGTGTGTCCCAGACGGCGATGCCGGACGAGAACGTCTTATTCGTCCTGTTGTGGTAAAGATCCACATGGTGGCTGTCTCGAACGGTAAAGGCCGCGCTCCGGGCATTTTGAACCGTCAACCCTTCAACGCGGATATAACATACATCCTGGATCTGAAATGCTCCCTGATCGTGTGGATAAGGCGGCTTTCCGTTTGGAGGGCCCACCGGTATGCTCCAAGCGTCTATGATCACCCGTTCTCCGGGCCCTGATCGTGTGGATAAGGCGGCATAGCGTATCCATGCCCCCGGTTTTCCGGAGTTCACGGGTTGAATGGGGTGGTGGATGTGGTATAAACCTTCCCGGATCAAAACGGTGTTGCCGGCCTTTGCTGAACGTGCAGCGTGTTGTATGGTGCGAAAAGGTCTGTTGAGGGTTCCCGGATTTCGGTCATCGCCCCCAAGGGCCACAAATAAAACATTTGTGCCGGTTCCGAGTTCTGTATCCATTATCGGTTCCCGGTTCGCGGCCGGCGTAGCGCCCGGGTCGCAAAGCAATAGAAACAACGGCATTACCATTGCGAAAAGGAAGCGTATTTTCTTATTGTCATAATTTATCATGTGTTTTTAATGAGGATCAGTTCATGGGAGTTGACACCTTTAATCAGGTGGGAAAGGGACATGCTGAATATAAGGTTGGTGAGACCGGGTCAGGTTGTGAAGGGGAGAATGGCTCTTTTTCTTTCCTTAGTTTAACAATAAGTCTTTCCAATTGTTGCTCATCTTCTCGAATACTTGCCAGAATATCTTGTACATCCAGTATCTTTTCCATTATGGCCTCTATTTTTTAGTATGGATTGTGTTAATATTATGCAAGAATTGTGCGAGAAATTCAGAAGTCCTCAGTGGTTTAAAAAATGCTAAAAATATCAAATCCTTATATGGCTCTTAGGTGTGGTAAATGCACATATGGGAAAATAATCAGTTTTTTATATAGGTAAATTTTGACACATGTGTTGTTTTAGTGCATCATCCGTTTCTGAAAATTACCACTTTACGGTTTAAAGTGTAATTGAATCTAATATGAGAATGAAAAAAGACAGAGAAACAATCTATTTGCTGGATGGGAGTTCATATATTCATCGGGCTTATCATGCCATCAGAAATCTGCAAAACACCAAGGGGTTTCCCACCAATGCGATTTTCGGGTTTACAAAGATGCTCCTCAAGCTTCTTACGGACAAAAAGCCTGATCGTCTGGCCGTTGTTTTTGATGCGAAAGGTCCCACCTTCAGGCATGAAATTTACGAGGATTATAAAGCCAACCGACCCGCCATGCCCCAGGACATGGTGGTGCAGCTCCCCTTCATCAGGAAGGTGGTAGAAAATCTCGGAATCGCCATACTGCAAAAGTCAGGTTATGAAGCGGATGATATCATTGGGACCTTAGCGCGGGTGGGTGAATCGGAAGGGTTTGATGTGGTGGTCATCTCCGGTGACAAAGATTTCAGGCAATTGATAGGGCCGTGCGTTTCCATGTGGGACACCATGAAGGGAAAAATCACCGACTATGGTTCCCTGAAGGAGACCTATGGGTTTGAGCCGGAAAAATTCATCGATGTCATGGGACTTTCAGGCGATAGTTCGGACAATATCCCCGGAGTTCGAGGCGTGGGTGAAAAGACGGCGGTGTCGCTGGTGAGGGAATTCGGATCTCTCATTGGGGTCTTTGAGCGGCTGGATGAGATCAAGAAAAAAAAGCTGAAGGAGAATCTGAGTGTTTCAAAGGATGTGGCGCTCTTGAGCCGGAAGCTGGTCACCATTGATCGTTTTGTTCCCGTCTCCACGGATCTCGAAAAACTCAAGGTGGGGGAACCTTCCGGAGAGGCGTTGGCCGGTATTTTCATGGAGTTGGAATTCAGGGATTTATGGGACCGTTTTGCACCCCGGGAGGAAGCGATTCCCACGGAATATGAAC
>JAERTK010000215.1 GCA_016844935.1 Desulfobacteraceae bacterium
CTCCTGGGATACGCCCGGGTGAATCACCTCAATACGGCTGTCCGGAATCGGGTATTTCTTTTGCAACTCATCTTTTACCAGGGTCGAAACCGGGAGCACCATGGGGACGGGGGGGCTTGTCAATCCCTTTTTCTCCACCCAGATCATCCCGCGATCGAACAGGCTCAAATGTTTATTTCGCATACCCTTGATCCAGGTCTCGTGGGGAATACCGTGCAGGGTGAAGAGGTCCATTCTGAAAATCCGGTCGTGGCTGTGAACCAGATCGTATGACCCTTTTTGAATCCGGCGGTTTACAAACCAGGCAAAACTGATCTGCTTCAGAAATCGCGGAAAAACAAGGATGGGGACCCGGTGAAACACAATGGGGGCCTCTCCCCGGCGGTAACGGTTGGCAAACACATGGATCTCAAACCCATCCAGCCGGGCCAGGCGTTCCGTGAGGGCGTAAACAAACCCTTCCGCACCACCCACCAGGCCATATTTTGGAATAACCACCGCAACTTTAATCATTCATGACACCAAAAATAAAGAGAGCCCTTGGCCACAGCGTCCCGAAGCACCGGGGGTAACCAGTGGGGGTCACTATAGATCAGAAACCGGATGATTTGGAAGGAAAAATTTCCCGGGATGGCCGGCGTTTAAGGCCGGACCGGGGAAGTGGAAAGCTTGACCCTTAGAGAAAAGATATGCTGGGGCGGCCGGATTCCCGCCCACAGGATCAGAGGCGGTATTCTTAAAAATCACTAGGGAGGCGCCTAGTTTTCCACCCGGCGGTGTGAAAAAGCAGTTATCCTGATATTCACCCGCGGTGATTGCAATTCACCACACGCCCCAGTATATCTTTAAAACATCATGACAGATGTTTTTGGAAAACAAAACCTGGTTTTTTGTGGTATTAACAGGGGTAAATTCCCCCCATTTCCTCCGGAAGCCCCTATTGAAGGGTCAACAAGTAGGTTCGCAGATTGATCCCCTGGTTTTTTATGCCCAGTTTCGATCTCAGTTGTTTTCGGTAATCCTCAATGGTTTTGTCCGATAAATTTAGAACCGCTGCAATGTCCTTGGTTCTTTTCCCTTCCTTTACCAGGTATGCAACCTCCAGCTCTCCTGGAGTGAGGCCCACATATTTTGAGGTCAACCGTTGTGAAAAGGGTGAAACAATTTCTTTGAGGCCCGATTCCATAAGGCTAAGGAGCCCACTCTCACTGGGACCCAGGCCGCTGTTTTTCAAACTTTCCAGATGGGGTTCAATGAGCAGTTTCACATTGGTCAGGATTCTTTCTTCAAACGCCACTTTATCCTGATCTCTTTTCCTGAGCAGGACCCTCAAAGCGGTGTTGGCCTCCTCCAGGTGCACGGTTTTTTCACTCACCCGTTCTTCCAACCGGTCATTTGCCTCCTGCAGTTGGTCATGCACCATCTGTAATGCTTTCTTGATTTTGATCTGGTGAAAGGCCAGCCGGACATTTGATATCACCTGGGCCTCGTGAAATGGTTTAACAACGTATCCCACGGGGTCCAGGTCTTTTGCCCGCTCAACCTGTTCCAGCCCCGAGGACCCTGTAAAAAACATGATGGGGATATCCAGATCTCTCTTTATTATCCTGGCTGCGGTGATACCGTCCATCCCCCCCGGAAACAGGATGTCCATGAGGATCAGTGCCGGCATGAGTTTTTCGGCATAACCGGGCGCCTCTTCAGCGGAATAAAGGGTCTTTATCACAGGGTACCCGGCGGATGTCAGTATGGACTCCAACTCTTCGGCGATAATCACATCGTCTTCCACGATCAGGATTCTGGACATAATGGTATACAGCGCCTCCTTCAGATGTTTCTCTGAACGAAATTTTCAGAAAAATACGACCTGAAATTCATAGCACCTATACATTATCAAAAATTGGATGTAAAGTATGGACGGTTGTCCCTTTGCCCGTATTGTTTGCCTTTATTGACACCATTGACCTAACGCGGCATAGCCGCAGTTTTCAGTTGTCAGTTGTCAGATCTAGAGGTTATTTTCAAAACAGAAGGGATCGATCGGCATTCAGAAGCCTCCTTCAGAGAATTGAGAATAGATTATTACCAGCAGGCTTTTACTGACAACTGACAACTTTCTTGTCTTCTGTGATAGAAGGCAAGCTGATAAGGTACTAATGAAAACCGAACGATACTTGAAATATGCGCCCACGCGGGACGTGGTGTTTGTGCTGGGTGCAGGCGCATCCTATGGAGACGGCGTTCCCCTGCAGCGGGATATCCTGCCCATGCTCCTGGACGGTGGCATGGAGCGCCTGGAGCAATCCGCAATGGGGCAGCAGGTGAAGGAGTTCATCGAAGTCAATTTTTATGTGGATGGGGAGGCCGGGGAATTCCCCAAGCTGGGAGCGGTGTTCGGTTTCCTTGATTATTTCATTTCCCAGCGTGAAAGCTTGAATGCCCGGTACGACTATGAGGAAATTGTCCTGATCAGGGAAAACCTGATCAAGATCATCCATTACATTGTCAATGAACGGTCTGACCAGCAAAGCCCCTTTTACCACCGTTTCTGGGAAGCCATCGAGTGCCACAACCGCAACGTATCCATCATTACCCTCAATTATGACACGCTGCTGGAGCAGGCGTTTAAGCCCCTGTATCCGGAAACGGGGTATATTGATTATTGCCTTCAGCTCATGAACTACGAAAAACATGACGCCTTAAAAGAGTTTCAGTTCTGGGTCAACCCCCGGGAACCGGTTCTGGCGGAGCCCCATGAGAATCCTGTCCCATTTAAGATCATCAAACTTCACGGCAGCCTCAACTGGAAATACTGCAACTGCTGCAACCAGGCGCTCTTGACCACCTGGGACCGCAGCATCGATCTCAACAGCGGCAGTTTTGTGGGGTACACCCAGCCGGAACAGAAAGAATATGCGTACATCTGTCCCGTGGACGGGACCGAATTCCAAACCCTGATCCTGCCGCCTTCCTACGTGAAGACGTTGAACAACCCGGTGATCAGCCGGCTTTTCATCGAGGCGTCCCGGGAAATACGTGCCGCCCGCCGAATCGTTTTTATCGGCTACTCCCTTTCGGACGGGGACGTACACGTGAAGGCGCTTTTCAAGAAACACCTTCACCCGGATGTGGAGATGGTGGTCATTAACCCAAAATCATCTGTAAGCGTCAGGCATCGGTATTCGGCCCTGTCCCGCAACACCCGGTTTTACCGGAAAACCTTTGAAGACCTGGTTCAGGACGAGGCGCTCATGGAAACGCTTCTCATTTGATCGTAATGGATATCGTAATGAACGAGGAGTACCTGAAACATATGGACCGGCTGATTCAGCAGCGGCCCGGGTCCGCCGCCGCTCTGCGGTCATATGGTGAATTGGCACGCCTCATGGCCCGGGATGAACCGGCCCATGAACCGAAGATACCCAAACAGAACCATTTAAAGACCCGGCGAAAAGAAGGATTCCCTCTTTTTGTGGGGGAAGATCTCCCCGTTGATTTTGATGCTGCCGCAGCCCTTTTGAACCGATTCTTCGCCCATCTGAGCCGGACGGACCGGGAGGACCGGGAGGGTCTGATCCAGGCGCGGGAACGAGGGGAAAATGATCCTCTTTGGACCGGCGGCGTTTTCAAGGCAATCCTGAAACGGGACCTTAAAGCACTGGCGGTCATGGCGGGACAGGTTCGTCTGGATCCTCAAGGGCTTTTGTTCCTCGGAAAAACAGCTTTGCGGCCGTCTTTTTCAGCCCTTCGCCGTTTGACAGAAGAAATGATCAACGAAAAAGCATGGGAACAGGGTTATTGCCCATTATGCGGTTTCCAGCCGGACATGGCCTGTTTTACAAAAGCGGGCAAACGTCGGCTTCACTGCGAATTGTGCGGCACATGCTGGACCTTTGCTAGAATCGGGTGCCCTTTCTGCAACAACCGCGACCCGGAGTCTCTGGGGTTTTTTGAGGCACAAGGGGAGGAAGGGTTACGGGTTTATGTTTGTAAAATTTGCCGCAGGTATGTCAAGACTGTGGACAGCCGGGTATTCGAGAAGGTGGCACCGTTGGAACTGGAGAGTCTGGCCACACTCCACCTGGATTTGATTGCCGAACAAAATGGGTATGAATAAATGTTGTTTAAAGGGTGCAGGGGGCAGTTTTCAGTTGGCAGGCTCCGATTAAGAATCGATTCTTCTGCACCCTGACAACTGCCCACTAACAATTTAAAAGGAGGGGTCATGGAAATTGATCGCCGTGATTTTCTTAAAATCACCGGAACTTCTGCTGCGGGCGCCGCCGTTCTGGGCTTGGGCCTGAATTTGAAACCCATCAAAAGCCATGCTCAGACCCTGAAAATCAATCATTGCACGGAAACCACCAGCATCTGCTGTTATTGCGCCGTGGGTTGCGGCGTCATCTGCAGCACCGGCCAGGCCGGCGCGGGGAAGATCGTCAGCATCGAGGGGGACCCGGACCACCCGGTCAATGAAGGGGCGCTGTGCGCGAAAGGCGCAAGCTTAAGCCAGCTGGTCAACAATGAAAACCGTATCACCACGCCCCTGTATCGCGCGCCCTACGACACAAAATGGCGGAAAGTTTCCTGGGACTGGGCCCTTTCGAACATCGCTGAAAGGATCAAGAACAGCCGGGATAAAAACTTTGAGCACAGGAACCGCAAAGGCCAGGTGGTCAACCGCACCATGGGCATCGCCAGCGTGGGAAGCGCGGCCCTGGACAACGAGGAGTGCTGGCTCATCCAGGCCCTCATGCGAAGTTTGGGTCTGGTCTATATCGAACACCAGGCCCGTATCTGACACAGCGCCACTGTTGCGGCTCTGGCAGAGTCGTTCGGACGCGGCGCCATGACCAACCACTGGATCGACATTCGTAACAGCGACTGCATTCTGGTGATGGGTTCCAACCCGGCGGAAAACCACCCCATCTCCTTCAAGTGGATCACAGCTGCCATGGAAAACGGTGCTGATTTGATCAGTGTGGATCCCCGATTCACCCGTACCTCAGCCAGGGCCACCTTCTACACAGCCCTTCGGTCGGGGACGGATATCGCCTTTCTGGGAGGCATGATCAAATACATTCTTGAAAACAACCAATACTTCAAGGAGTACGTGACAGCCTATACCAACGGCTCATTTATGGTGGCCGATACCTACGGCTTCAAGGATGGCCTGTTTTCGGGGTTTGACGCCAAGGCCGGAAAATACGACCGGAAAATGTGGGGATTTGTCACAGATGAAAAAGGCAACCCCAAAAAGGATCCGAGCCTTCAGGACCCGAGGTGCGTACTGCAATTGTTGAAACAGCATTACAACCGTTATGATCCCCAAACCGTATCCGACATTACTGGAACCCCTGAGGATGAACTGCTGAAGGTCTACGAAATGTACACCGCCACGGGGCGGAAAGGGAAAGCGGGCACCATCATGTACGCCATGGGATGGACCCAGCACACGGTAGGCACCCAGAACATCCGGGCCATGAGCATCATTCAACTCCTGCTGGGGAACATGGGGGTGGCCGGCGGGGGGGTCAATGCGCTGCGGGGTGAATCCAACGTGCAGGGTTCCACCGACCACTGCATCCTGTACCATATCTGGCCGGGATATCTGAAGGCCCCCAGAGCCGGTTTACAAACCCTGGCCGCGTACAACCAAAAAAATACCCCCACCACCAACGATCCCCTGAGCGCCAACTGGTGGGGGAACTATCCTAAATATTCGGTG
>JAERTK010000216.1 GCA_016844935.1 Desulfobacteraceae bacterium
GCTCCTTTCATTAATTTCCAACGCCGTTATAGTAAGATATCCTGATTTTTTTGTCTATAGCCTTTTTGCGAAAAGAAAAAATTTGATGCCGTCAGAAACCGTTGATTTACCGGCATGTTTGATTTCGTGCTTCAGAGCTGCTGTACTCTTGAATAATCCTGCGGGAAGCGGTATCGTGCTCAAAGTTTTCCATGGCAGGGATAATGTAACATGATTGAAATCGGAAACAGTTTATTTCTACCTCAAAACGCGCCGGCATCGGGCGGTGCAGTTGATATATTGACGGGAACACACTCCGTTTTTGACCTACTGGATACACAAGCCGAAACCTTTGTTTTTGGTGATCCTTCCCATTACAGTGCATTGGTTGAATCAATAAAGCTGCACGATGTCAACATTGTTGAAAAATAGGAGTTCCTGACCCATTTCTGGAGATGAGGGGACATCCACACCCAAGACAGCAGGCCCCTGTAAAAGCATGTCATCGCTACATGGTTAATCGGCGGAGCCAATTTGACTATAAGGAGGCTTTGGCTCGAGACCTTCCTATCGGTTCGGGTGCCATTGAAAGTGCCCACCGATATGTCATTCAGGATCGCTTGAAGTTGGCGGGAGCCTGGTGAACGGCTGAGAATGCACACAACATGCTGCCACTTCGTACTCTGCGAGCCAATAATCAATGGGAATTATTTAGAGCGCTCTCTGAATCCTAACAGTTTTGATTGCACCCATTCTTAGACGTAATTGTTCTGAGCTATAATCATATAAAATGTATTATTTCAGAAGGTTATGGCATTTGCTGAGGAGTTGAGAGGTAAACTTGGGTTTTAATCAATAATATCTTGTTGCCACGTAGTTTACCGGAAACACCCCTTCCAATTTATTGGTAGCCACATTTTTTATGGTATAGAAAAACCTATTATATATCAAAATGTTAAGCAAAACAAAAAACATAGCATAGAATAAATGAGTAACTCTTTACCGATTTTGTCCTTCTAATTACTTCTATCATTCCAGTCAGTTAAGTCTCCTATCTGTGTTTGGCATATTTGTAGCATAGTATTGCTGTTAAATGTGCGGCTGTTTTAGCAACATTCGCGAAGTTTGGACCTGTGACTTAATGATTTAATTTTCAGCTATTACCAAGAGAGGGGGTGAACAAAAGGAGGTACATTCGGAGTCTCGTTTCGTCTGACGTGAAAACTGTTTGAGCCAGAAGTTGTGGCAAGGTAAGGAGGGAAATATCATGTCTTATGGTGTTAATGTAAAGTTTCCGTATGAACTGAAAAAGAAACCTTGGGAGCAAACCATAAAACCGTTTAATCGGTGGCATCCTGATGTACCCATGGCTGGAAGGGTTAAACCGGGAGAAGTCTTCTCAGTCCAAATCTGTGATTGGACCGGTGGGCAGATAGGAAACAATGACAGCGCCAACGACGTTCGTGACGTCGAGCTGGAACAGGTCCACTATCTGGCCGGACCATTTTACGTGGAAGGTGCCGAACCAGGCGATCTCTTGGTGGTTGATATCGCCGATATCGGAATGATGCCGGGGCCAGAGGGCCAGTATGGTTTCACCGGCGTTTTTGCCAAGGAAAATGGGGGTGGGTTTTTGGTGGACCATTACCCCGATGCCAAGAAAATTATATGGGACTATGAGGGCATTTATTGCAAGACCCGTCACATCGATAATGTGAGGTTTGCAGGGTTGACCCACCCAGGTCTGATTGGGACCCTCCCCTCCGCGGAGTTGCTGGCCGCATGGACGAAGCGGGAAACAGAACTCTTTGACGGAAATCCGGAGCGTGTGCCGCCGCTGTGTGCCTTGCCAACCGCCGAAAAAGCGCTTCCTGGGGAAGCGACTGGCGCCGTAGCCGAGCGCATCATGGCAGACGGCGCACGGACGGTTCCCGGGCGTGAACACGGGGGAAACTGTGACATCAAGAACTTGTCGCGCGGCTCCCGGGTTTACTTTCCTGTATTCGTTAAGGGGGCGGGCCTTGGTTTGGGAGATTTTCATTTCTCACAAGGTGACGGTGAGGTCTCATTCTGTGGTGCCGTTGAGACGGCTGCCTGGGCAGATCTCAAGGTGGATATCATTAAGGGTGGCGTGAAAAAGTATGGGGTCATCAATCCGATCTTCAAGCCGGGCCCTGTGGAACCTCGTTACTCTGAATATCTCGTATTTGAAGGAATATCCGTTGATGAGTTCGAAGGCAAAGTGCATTACATGGATGCAACCGTTGCTTACCGGCGAGCTGTCCTGAACTGCATCGAATATCTCAAGAAGTTTGGGTACACCGGTGAGCAGGCCTACCTGCTTTTGAGCTGCTGCCCATGCGAAGGCCGTGTGAGCGGCATCGTTGATATACCCCATGCGGTATGTACGCTTGCGCTTCCAACGGAGATTTTCGATTTTGACATCAGGCCCAATGGTGATGGACCGACCAAGGCTGATCGCGGCGCACAGTCTAACTGCACCTAAACCGAAAGCTCCATTGCTCGGGTTTACCAAACCGTGTAGGCCCGAGCTACTGCCCATTGACCAACAAGACGTGTGGCGAATATTAGCGCTGATATATCTTGAGGTTAATGGGTAAGTTTTATGTATAAAGGAGGTAGTAATGGGTAACCTTATGCTCTTTTATGTTGGGGCGGTTCTCTTCTGCAACGGGCTCTGGATCCTGGGTAAAATAGAAGACAGGGAACTGGCAATAATAGATTTTTTCGTTGGAGGCCTCGGCGTTATCGTCTGTATACATGCCGCTATCACGGGCGATCAGCTTTTTGCAGCGCAGATATTTTTGTTTGCGTTCACCTATCTTTGGGTCGCTCTCAATAGATTCCTCGGCGTCGACGGCCGTGGTCTGGGGTGGTTTTGCCTTTTTGTGGCAGTCTCGGCGATGCCCATGGGGGTATGGCAGCTGTTCACATGCGGTGGAAAGCTCTGGCCGTTCTGGCTTGCAATAAACTGGATATCGTGGGCCGTATTATGGTTTTTATTTTGGGTGCTTCTGGCCCTTCAAAAAGAAAAGATCGGTACCTTTGTGGGTTGGCTTACCCTTATACAGGGAATTTACACAGCATGGATTCCTGGATGGCTCCTGCTCACCGGAGTTATGAAATAGTAAAGCAAGATGCCTTTTGAGAGAACCCTGTCCAACCAATCATCGCTCGCTGAAGGCCGGGAGCCTATGCCAACCGGCCTTCAGCGGGCTTTGGTTCTTGTCGAGGCGGGGGAAGGGTATAGAAGGGTATAGGAAACACAACCATACGGACGTGGGACTGAGTTCCAATGCTGTATATTTTCGTAATTCCAGTAAGTTGAACGAATTTTCCGTACCACAGGAATGTGGCAAAATATGTTTAACTGCTTATGTTTCTAAAATTTGGAGGAAGCGCATGCCCCTTTACGATTTTTTTTGCGAAACTTGTGGACAGTTTGAACAAATAGTGAATTCAAATACGGACAAAGAGACAATACATTGCCCCATGTGTAACAACCCCAAGGCAAAGCGTCTTTTCTCACCCCCCACTTATTCCAGAGTTTTCTCCGGGGTCAGACACAAGCTGATGCGCCGGGAGGAGAAGGGACGTGAACCTCGTGTAGTGAGGAAAGGCGTAGGCGAACCACTCGAAGGAACATTGCCAATGCCGCACGACCACTCGCACGGGGGTAAAGAACTGGGCTACCCACCCTGGATGATAAAGCATTGAGGCTGAAAAGCAGAGGCTCAAAGCTTCTGGACCTTGTCAATATGCTTATGCGGCTGTTTTTTTGGACGTAAGGGCTCACACAAAAATAAGTTCGCAGAATTGACGCTCAGATTCGGGTCATAATTTGGTTGCCGCGATTGAGTGGACCCACAGGAATAATGAACTATTTCGAGGGCTTCACGATTGAGCGACGGCCGAAGTGGTCCGGAGTTGAGATGTGAAGATGTGAAGTTATTTTTGAGCGAGCCCTAAGCTCCAATCACATTGGAAACTGGTATTTGGGGGGGGATAGAAATCAAACATGGCTACGATCTGGAAGGAGGTAACCTTCCAGAATTTCGCAATCCGCCCTTCAGGATAGTTCTCAAAACATTTCACCCAGAAGGATACTTAAATCACCATTAGCCCACCGGCATATCCAAATGGTTTATATTTGAATTAATTAAAGAAATCAAGACTGGGAAGTCAGGGCAATCGCATGTAATAGTACTGAACAAAGGAATTAATATGTGGGAGAATAAGGTGGCTTACTATATCCCATGTTTGAAAGGCGCCGTTAATGCACGAGAAGCCACCAACGATTCTGGAACATTTTTCTGCCCTGACTGATCCACGTGTCCAGCTTAAAACAAGCCATAAAATTATCGATATTGTTGTCATAACGATATGCGGTACAATTTGTGGTGCTAATAATTGGACAGAGGTCGTCCGTTATGGAAGAATGAAGCAACAATGGTTGAAAAAATTCTTAGAGTTGCCCAATGGTATACCCAGTCATGATACTTTTGGGCGAGTTTTTTCGTTGCTGTCACCTAAAAAATTTCAAAGGTGTTTTTTGGATTGGATACAAGCGGTTTTTACCATCACTGGGGACAAGTTGTTGCTATTGATGGAAAAATGCTCAGGCACTCATACGACCGGTCTAATAACAAATCGGCTATTCATATGGTCAATGCCTGGGCTTCTGCGAATGGACTTACCCTGGGTCAAGTGAAGACTGATGAGAAATCCAATGAAATAACGGCCATTCCTGAACTCCTTGAATTGTTAGAAATCAAGGGTTGTATCGTGACTATTGATGCTATGGGGTGTCAGAAAAAAATTGCAGCACAGATTGTGGATGATGATGCGGATTATGTTCTGGCGCTGAAAGGGAACCAAGGCACTTTAAATGACGATGTGGTGCTATTTTTTTTAGATGCATCAGAAAACGATTTCAACGACATTGACTCTGACTATCACGAAACGGTCGATGGCGGCCATGGCCGTGTTGAAATTAGACGGCATTGGGCTGTATCAGACATCGACTGGCTCGACCAAAAACAAGATTGGAAGGGATTAAAAACAATCGGGATGGTAGAATCGGAACGTCATATGGATGAGAAAGTCAGTGTAGAAAAACGCTTTTTTATCGCCAGCATCAACAAAGATGCAAAATTGTTGGCAAAAGCTGTCAGGGAACATTGGGGTATCGAAAACAAAGTCCATTGGGTTCTCGATGTCGCCTTTCAGGAAGACGATAACCGAATTCGTAAAGATCATGCCCCCGAAAACCTTGCTGTTATCCGTCATATCGCTCTCAATCTCTTACGGAGCGAGAAATCTCAGAAGGTTGGCATTAAGGCTAAACGGAAAATGGCTGGGTGGGACGATTCCTACCTGCAAAAGGTTCTCGGAGGATAAAATATTTCATGCGATTGCCCTGACTGGGAAGTTGAACTTCAGGCTATGTTGACCAAATTTGCAGTTATTTTCATCGTTGCGCTGATTTTTGCTTTAATTTTCTATAGACTAAGGCTCCCGGAGCTGCTGGGGATGCTTCTCGCCGGAGTAATACTGGGGCCCCATTGCCTTGGATGGCTTTCGACAGAATTCATCGGGGAAGCATCGGAGCTTAGAATCGGTGCGCTCATAATCATACTGATAAGAGCCGGTCTTGGGATAAACAAGGAGACCCTGAACAAAATCGGAATGTCGGCGGCAAAGATGAGCTTCATCCCCTGTCTGTTGGAAGGGTCTTTCGTCATTGCCGCTTCCTGGTACATTCTGAAGTTCCCTCTCGTGGAGTCGGGAATGTTGGGTTTTATACTGGCTGCGGTGTCGCCTGCGGTTATCGTTCCTCAAATGCTCAATCTCATTGATGCGGGGTACGGAAAGAGAAAAGGGGTCCCGACCCTGATTCTTGCAGCTACGTCCATTGACGATGTCTTTGCGATAACCTTCTTTGGAGCCTTTCTTGGCATCGCCCTCGGAGAAGCCCAGAACATAACGCTCGCTATCCTGAATATTCCTCTGCGAATAGGCCTTGGAATCGCCATAGGGTTACTATTCGGGTATCTTCTGGCACTGTTCTTCAGGAGATTCGACAAGATAAGAGACACCAAAAAGGTCCTCATATTCATAATATCCGCGATCGTCTTGTACGATATGGAGAAGGTGCTGCCCATAGCGAGCCTCGTAGGGATAATGGCCATAGGTTTCGTCATCTTAGAGAAAAACAGGGAGGTAGCAAAGAGGTTGGCCGCAAAGTTCAACAAGGTGTGGGTTTTTGCGGAGATCATCCTGTTCGTTCTAATAGGGGCCCAGGTCAATTTAGAGGTGGCCTTCAGCTCAGGGTTGGTAGGGCTTGCCATCATTTTCATTGGATTAGTGGGAAGAAGCATAGGAGTTTTTCTATCCCTGATCGCTTCTCATTTCAACGAAAAGGAGCGTCTTTTCTGCATTTTATCTTATGTTCCTAAGGCCACCGTGCAGGCCGCCATTGGGGCCATTCCCCTCTCCATGGGCATACCTTCGGGGGAGCTGATTCTTGCAATCGCCGTCCTTAGTATCGTCGTCACAGCGCCCATCGGATCGATACTCATAAAAGCCACTTATCGAAGGCTTCTGGAGCCCCCGCTGGCAGAAGGGCTGCGCAAAGAGCTATAGAAAACGTTGCCATTGGGACGAACCCGAGACTCATGTTTGAGCATCTTCGGGAAGCCGAACCACAAGCACAGGCTTTCGACATCGCCTCACGACCCTCCTGGAAGTGCTTCCTATCAGCGCATTCACTATCATGCCTCGGCCGCGCGCGCCCATAACCACAATGTCACAACCAGAGTTTTCAACCCATGCCAGTATTGCGTCTACCGGCTCCCCGACTTCTACGACAATTTCATCAACCATGAGCCTGATCAGAAAAATTGATGTAAAAAAGGAGGAAAAAGTGCAAGATAGTTGATGGAAGGGCAGGAAGCCCCCTCAAATATCTCGACTAAAGATAAAGGGCTCCTGCCCATAAAAGGACAGGGGTATGATATCGGAATTACTTCTTAAATCAAGTCTTTTCTCACTTCTTCATAAAATTGATGTCGATCTTGCCAAGCATTGCCGTTTGAAGGGATGTCCTTATTGCGATGGTCCCTTGCACCAAGCGAATTACGAGCGAAAGCCGAGGGGTGGACCGGAAAATCTGCCTGATGACTGTTCGGTTCGTCAAAGCCTGTGTTGTAGTCGTGAGGGATGCAGGCGAAGATGTTTGCCTGAATCGTGTCTTTTTATGGGCCGACGGGTTTACTTTGGTGCGGTTGTTCTTGTGGTGATGGCTTTGAGGCAAAACAGACCCGGGGGCGCGAGTTCTGCTGAATTAGAGAACATGTTTGGAATATCCAAAAAGACGCTTATCCGGTGGATCACCTATTTCCGGGAAGAATTTCCGCTCAGTACAAAATGGCAGCAGCTTCGAGGCAGGGTCCATTCATCGGTGAGCAACCGCGGCTTGCCCGGAAACCTCCTGACATACTTTATCCACAATAGAGATTCATCAGGGGAAGGCCTTGTAGATTGTCTTCGTTTTCTGGCATCGGACGTTTCAACCTGGAGGTCAAGCAGTCTGATGGAATAATTTACTCACGCAAAAGATGGAATTCGCCTTTCCAGAAAGGGCGATATAGGGTGCTCCCCGTGGCGGAAAAACATCCAAAATCAGAAAGGAGCAACCCCATGAACAATAAACCCGAAAAGCAATTGAGTGATTGGGCCTATTTTCGGTTTTCCATTATCGGAGGACTTTTGGCAAAGCCTCCCGACAAGGGAGAGCTGGGCCAGGAAATCCAGGAACTGGCCAAAAAGCATTATGTCCATCCCATAAAAGAAGATACATGGGTCAGCTTTGGCGCTTCAACGATTGAACGATGGTATTATCGGGCATTGGGTCAAGATGACCCCATTAAAGCGTTAAGGCGGAAAACCCGGGCGGATATGGGCAAAACAACGGCCATGAGTTGCGAGCTGTTGGAAAAACTGAAGATGCAGTACCAGAGTTATCAACATTGGAGTTATCAGCTTCATGCGGATAATCTGAAAG
>JAERTK010000217.1 GCA_016844935.1 Desulfobacteraceae bacterium
ATCCACTGACGAACCCTGCTGGTTCTTTGAAAAATGTTTTCGAGAGACAATAGATTTATAAACGGTAAATTCTCGTACAGTGTCTGATTAGAGTCCAATCCACTGTTGAACATATTTGATGGGAGTTTGATTCTCACTCCTCTTGCGTTTGAGCCATAGAGCGCCCAAAGTGGAATCGATTCCTTGGAAGTTCTTGTCCAGCACGAAACAAATGTTGCTTCCCTTATTTCAGGAAAGTCGAGAACCTTTGTTTCTTCAAGATCATTCACCTGGTCGAGTCTTGTGAATCGGATTTTGGCACTCTCCAGAATCAATGCAAGATTTTCGACGGTTGTATAATGAAATAAGGGTGTTGGACGTGGAAAACTTAAATCATTCATCATTCCTCACATCTTGCTGGATGTCCTTGAGCCGTTCACATAACCAATGATTATCAGGTCATTTCACTCTGATAATAGTTAATATTCCATGCTATCAGAGCATTTATGCTCTGATATTGCATTAACAAAGCGTTTTTACCTTGATAAGGAGCTTCTCCTCTGTTATCAAGGCAAAATATTGAAAGACGTTTCAATCAATGCCTAGCAGGAGTTCACTATTCGAAAATTGAGAAAACATTACTGATGGGAATGAAAAATGTCAATAAAAAACCAAAAACTAATGAACGAAGTTCACGCCGTTATGCGGCTGGAACATTATTCCATTCATACCGAAAGATCCTATTCTGACTGGATAAAGCGTTTTGTGAAATTTCACGGCATGAAATCCCGTAATGATCTTATGGGGGGTGAAGCGAAGATTGAACAATTCTTGACCCACCTTGCCGTGGTCGGCAAGGTTTCTCCCTCGACCCAGAATCAGGCCATGAATGCCCTCGTTTTTCTGTATAAAAAAGTTCTGAAACAGCCTCTTGACGGCAGGATCAATGCCGTTCGCGCAAGGAAGAAGCAAAACATTCCCGTTGTTCTGTCCAAAAAAGAAGTCGTTTCCGTGATTTCGCTGATGAAAGGAACGCCGAACCTGGTGGTGAAACTGCTATATGGCAGCGGGCTGAGGGTCATGGAAGCCCTGCGGATGCGTGTTCACGACATCGATTATGATTCAAAACAAATCACCGTACGTTCCGGGAAAGGAGATAAAGACCGGGTGACCCCCTTTCCCGTTTCCCTGGCGCCGATCCTGGAAAACCATCTCATAGGGGTGAAGGCGATTCACAAAAAAGATGTGTCTGAAGGATTCGGCGCCGTTTATCTGCCCTACGCTCTGGCGCGTAAATACCCCAATGCGGCCAGGGAATGGCAATGGCAGTATGTCTTCCCATCAGGCACTCTGTCGCGGGATCCCCAAAGCGGCCATACCAGACGGCACCACATCGATCCTTCCGTCATCAACAAAGCCATTAAGGCGACCACCAAAAGGGTGGGCATCCAAAAGCGCATATCGTCGCACACGTTCCGCCACTATGCCGAGTTCCGGACTATGCCGAGCAACCATATTTCGCCTTTTCGTATGAATGATTTGTTTATGCTCAACTCGGCATAGTCTGAGAGGATTCATAGCTCATTTAAAAACTGTAAGAGTTTATCACCGGGGCGGTAGCGGCTGGCTTTGACATCCGGTGGTTTTGTTTTGGCCAGGATTTTCTCTTTGAAGGCCAGATCGGCTTGCAAATAGATCATTGTGGTTTCGGCAGATTCGTGACCAAGCCAAAGGGCAATGACGGAATGATCTACTCCGGCCTGAAGTAGTTCCATGGCTGCGGTATGTCGAAGGACGTGAGGTGAAACCCTCTTGTCTTTTAAGGACGGACATGTTTTCCGAGCAGCTGCCACATGTTTGGCAAGGAGATACTGAACACCATCGGGACTGAGTCGAGTTCCACGAGCATTGGGGAAAACAACATCGTCGTCTGATCCTCCCCGCTCTTCCAGCCAGGTTTTCATGACAGAAACTGTCTGTTTGGTAAGAGGCGTACAGCGCTCTTTACGGCCCTTGCCGTAACAACGGACATGAGCGCCTGATGTTAAGGCGATATCACGACGACGGAGACTAATGAGCTCAGAAAGACGAAGACCAGTTTGGATGGCAAGCATCAGAAGTGCTTGGTCCCGTCGTCCGGCCCAGGTAGTTTTGTCAGGGGCTGTTAAAAGTGCCTTAATTTCCGGATGAGTCAGGAAGGCAATCAAAGCACGGTCTTGGCGTTTGCTGGGGATAGCCAAAACACGCTGAATATGAGCAGAACGGCTGGGTTCTTGAAACGCGACGTAATGAAAAAAGGAGCGGATTGCCGTCAAACGAAGGTTGCGGGTACGGGCGCTGTTTTTGCGTTCGCTCTGGATATGATCGAGGAAAGCGCCTATGAAAGGAGCATTCAGATCGTCAAATGAAAGTTTCGATGGCGGTTTTTTAAGCTTTTTGTGGGCAAATCCGAGAAGCAACCGGAAGGTGTCGCGGTAAGATGAGATGGTATGGTGACTGACTTGTCGTTGCTTCATGAGGCGATCAGTAAAAAAGGCCTGGAGCAAGGGGGGCAATGGGGTGATTGTTGTCATGATAAAGCCTCCCATCTTTTTTCAAGCCGGTCTTTTGTCAAAGCCAAGAGTTCCGGGATAGCAGACAGGTACCAATAGGTGTCGGTAACATGGGCATGTCCCAGATAGGTGGAAAGTACCGGTAGGCGTTGTTCTACATCAACACCGGTTCGGTACCAATACAAAAGTGTGGTTACCGCAAATCGGTGGCGGAGGTCATGGATACGTGGGCCGAAGCGATCCCCGACTTTTCTGAGACCGATCTGGTGGGAGAGTTTAACGAAAGTCCATCGGACTGTGCAGTCGGTGAGCGGTGTACCCTGATTGGACAAGAAAAATCGGGATGTGGTAGGTGGGGGGTAAAGCTGATCGCGTCGTTGAAGATACCGTTTGATTTTTTTTACGGTAGTGGGGTGCAAGGGGATCAGGCGGGATTTGTTGAACTTGGTTAGCCGAATAGTCAAGAGCATCTGATCGAGATCAACGTCGCCATACTCAAGGTGAATGACCTCACTGATCCGCATTCCGGTAACAGCCAACAAGCCAAAAAGGGTGTAATAGGTCCAGGGGCGCAGGCTTGTTGATGGAGGAAGATTTTTCGCTGCATTTAAAAGTCGTTCAATTTCCTCATTGGAGTAAATGTACGGTTTTGCTCGCTTGGCGCGGTGAGGCAAAAGGCCCATCGGTGGGATTTCAGTTCGAGGATCAATGGCACTCCAATAACGGGCAAAACTGCGCACAAAGCCGAGGCGAGCAGCCCAATGGGCGGGTTGGACGTCCTGGGGCTGCTTTGCCCAGCGTAAAGCCAACTCAACGGTGATGACAGATGCCCCTTGCTGTTCCATAAAGGACACGAAATGGTGGAGGTTATGCCCCATATCCCGCAACTTGAATCCGAGAGATCGACGCATGGTCAGATAATTTTCCACAGCTCTTCGAAGGCAGATCATTTGACACCTCCCGACCAGGGTTGAGCAAGCGCTTCCAGGGCCGTCAGATCAACCTTGGCATAGATGGCGGTCGTGTTGATACTGCTGTGCCGCAATATCAGTGCAATATCAGAAAGGGCAGCCCCTTGGCGCAGCATTTGAGTGGCGAGTGTGTGACGGAACAGATGGGCGCCGGTATACGGGGAATCAATGCCGGCTTTTTTAAGAGCTCGTGCGACAATAGTCGAGATGGCTTCGGAATTTGCAAATCCACGGAGAGGGGCTCTCATGCGAATGAAAACACGGCGGGTGGAACAAATAGGCCGATCTTTCCTGAGGTAAACAGCAATAGCCCGTCCTACATCCGCCGGCAGAGGGAGCATCGCCGACCGATTTCCTTTTCCTACGATTCTGATTTCGCCCGCCTGCCAATGGATATCATCCAAGGTCAGGCTAACTATTTCACAGGCCCTCAGGCCTAGCCGGGCAAGCAACAGGAAGATCGCATAGTCTCGACGTCCCTTAGCTGTTCGACGGTCACACTGTTTTAGGACCAGTTGAACCTGATCAGGTTGAAGAAATTTTGGCAATGCGGAATACTGCCAGTTGGCAATGGTCGGAATACAGGATGCCAAATCGGTTATAATGTCTCCTTGGTGGCGCAAGTAACGGAAAAAAGAGCGCAAAGCGGTACCCATCAATCCAGCATATTTGGGGCTTAGATGTGCAGCTTGGTGCCGTATAAATCGGATTACATCATCGGCTTTTAAATCACCAAAACGAGCGGGGTTATCACCAAACTGAGTTGACAGAAACCGTCTAATGAAAGGCAGGTAATTGGTACGGGTGGCTACGGCAAGTCCACGTTCTTCGGACAGGTAGCGTGCAAAATCATTCTCAATTTGCTGATGTGGATTATCAGGAGGCCTTGGATCCTCGTTTGGTAAAAGGCCTTGAGCGTGCAACAAGCATACAAATCTGCTGAGTATCGCGGCATCATCACGTCGTGGGCGGAACCGCTGGTGGCGGGATCGCATATACTGATGGATAGTGTTCTCTGAGAGATCGGTCGCCTGCAGCTGTTGCTGTTGTAACCATTGGTTCATGTCGCTGAGGAAACGCAGTTGTAGATGGGCGGAATTTTCTGAGTAGCCTTGTTGACATAGAAAGTCCGCGTAGGAGGGTATAAAGTAGCCCAATGGACCGTTGCTCATGTTTTGAGAAAGGTCGGTAACGGAAAATAGTTTGGTCATGATGTCTTCTCCTCTGAATAGGGTTTCAAAGGAAAAGACATAAAAACTATGCCGAGTTTAAGAAAGGAAAAAGGCTTATTTACTGCGTATTCGAATCATTGAGTCGGCATAGTCCGGAACTCGGCATAGTGACGCTTATGCCGAGCTCGGCATAACCGCCACACTTTTGCAACTCATCTACTCGAAGCAGGTTATGACATTCGAAAAATCCAGGCACTGATGGGGCACAAATCGTTATCAACCACCATGATCTACCTGCATGTCAGCAAGGAAACCCTGTCAAACATCAAAAGCCCTCTCGATCTGTTCGAATCCGACACATCGAATCGTAACGGCAAGGAGGTGGACCATGAGGA
>JAERTK010000218.1 GCA_016844935.1 Desulfobacteraceae bacterium
TGCCGCGCAACCGGCCCACATAAAGTAGCCGCCGCCTTTCATGGCGGTTTCTTCAAACCCTTCGACGATATTCCGTCCCGCCGTGGGGCCCTGGGGGTGGCCGTAGATCAAAGAAGATCCGTAGTTGTTAAAGCAAAGGTCTTCGGTCCCCATGGCATCGATGCCGAATTGTTGGGCCATGTACAGGTCGTTGACCACAAAGGGGTTGTGGGTTTTAATGACTTTGATGTCATTGATGGTGAGTCCGGCGTTTTTGAGCGCCATTTGAGCCGCGGGTACGGGGGCTGCCGCCATGTGTCCCGGTTCCGTTCGGGAATAACCGTAAGAGATGACTTGGATGGGAACGGCGGGATCCGCGCTCAATTCTTTTGCTTTTTCCTCGGTGGTGACAATGATGGAGCAGTTGCCGTCCGCCGGAAAGGTCTGGGCGCCAAAAGAAAGTATGCCCCCGGGGATGACGGGCCTCAGTTTTGCGAGACCCTCTTTTGTGGTGGTCATGGGGCCTTCGTCCAGTTCCACCAGCTTGGTCTTTTTCCGGCTTAATTTCACTTCTGCGGGGAACATGTACCGTTTTTGGAAAGCCCGGTCATCGGCCAGGGCTTCCGTGTACTGCTCATACCGCCGGAGCACCAGTTCGTCACACTGCTCTTTGGTAAAACCGCCGGTCTTGCCCACATTTTCAGCCGTCTCGATCATTTTCAACCCCACGTTGGGGTCGCTGTTGAAATTGTCCATGAGCCAGTTTTCGGAAAGGACCTCACCGCCGGGACCGTTCGGGTTGGGCCATACGGTATGGGGGCCGTTGGAGCAGCGGTCGGTCATGAGGGCACAGCAGTTTTTATAGAGCCCCGTTTCGACGCCCATGGCGGCGTTGAAAACGCAGGTGGTGCTGGTGGTGCAGGCCTGGCTGATGGTGACCCCGGGAATATGTCCCGCGCCCATGATGGCAGCGGCCCAGGTGCTGGCATAGAACTGGCTCTTCTGGCTGATGGTGACGCCGAAAACCAGATAATCGAACATGCCCGCATCCCAGCCCTTCTGGGCCAGCCATCGCTTTTTGGTATTACCGGCCAGAACTATGGAATTTTCGTTGGCCATGCTCCCCTGCCAACGGGTAAAGGGGGTTGAATAATATCCGCCGAACGGCACAAATGCTTTGGTCAACATACGTTTTCTCCTCCAGTTATTTTGTGCCTATCCACAAACGGCCAATTAGCTCGATTTCGGTGTCAGTCAAAAATTGTAATCCACAAAATACTACAATGTATTCTTGCGGTTACAATTTTTGCCTTCCTTGAACTCGAACAAATTTTCTCGTTTGTGAACAGACACTGTTTATATATTTATATGAAATATTTAATGGTCAACAACTGACAACTAGCTCTTATCACGAATCACTCCATTTGCCGTATTTTTCCCTGAGAATACGATGCAGAATTTTTCCCGTGGGTGTTCTCGGCATTTCATCGTCTTTGACAAAATCGATTGTTTTGGGTCGTTTGAAGCCGGCGATTTTCCCGCGGGAAAACTCCATGATGGCCTTGACCGTATCTTCGCTCTCCTCATAACCATCATTTAAAACCACCACCGCTTTGATGGACTCACCCCATTTTTCATCGGGAATACCGATGACGGCGATATCCTTGATGGCTTCGTGGGCGCCCACGGCGCTTTCGATCTCCGATGGGTAAACGTTCTCTCCCCCGGTGATAATCATGTTCGCTTTCCGGTCCACCAGGGTATAGTATCCGTCTTCGTCCCTTTTAACCATGTCGCCGGCAGACGACCATTCCCCGATAAAGGCCTCTTTGGTCTTTTCAGGTTCCTTCAGGTATTCTTTAAACAGCATGGGTGTCCGATAAAAAAGTTCCCCTACCTCGCCGTCGGGCACTTCATTCCGCTCTTCATCCAGGATTTTGATGCGGTCGGTTCCGAAAATTTCCTTGCCAATGGACCCCAGCTTCTTGAACTGGTCCTCGGGCCGGAGCAGGGTCACCAGGCCCCCTTCGGAACTGCCGTAGGCCTCCCACAGTTCGGCGTTCTTGAAATAGTCCATGATGCCCAACTTAAGATCTTTTCTGGCGGGTGCTGAGGAAATGAGCAATTGACGGATGGAGGAGACGTCGATATTGTTTTTCACGTCGTCTGGAAGTCCCAGCATCATGATGTAATGGGTGGGCACCAGAGAGGTGAAGGTGATTTTGTACTCTTCGATGGTTTTGAGGAGATCTTCCGGATCAAAGCTGACCATGTTGTACACAAAAACCGGGGCGGAGACCAGCGTGTAGGGGAAGGAGTAAAAGATGGAGTTCACATGGCACATGGGCATGACCAGCATTACTTTATCGTTAGGCCGTACCCCCATGTTGATATCGTTTAAATAGTACTGGCTCACGTTGGACTCATGGGTTCTCATGACCCCTTTGGGCCTGCCGGTGGTTCCGGAGGTGTACATGATGCACCAGATATCGGCGCTGTCCACCATGAGATCCGGTTCTTCCGGAGAGGCGTTGGCAAGGAAGTCTTCGTAACCCACGTAACCATCCGGTACTGGCCCGTCCCCCATGTAAATGTAGCCGTTTTCAGGGATCGGCAGATTTTCCCGGATGCTGTCAATGAGTTCCACAAAAGGCGCTTCCACCACAATGGCTTTGCATTCGGAATGGTTGACGATGTATTCAACGTCAGGGCCCCCCAGTCGAAACATGATGGGAACCACCATCTGGCCACCTTTGGCGCAGCCGGCGTAAACGTCCATCCACTCTCCACGGTTGTATGCGATAATGGCGAAAGTATCCTGATGTCCGACGCCAATACCGTGAAGACCGTTGGCGAACCGGCAGGATCTTTCATTCCATTCTTTAAAGGTGAATTCCTGAGATTTATCCTGCCATCCCAGCTTGTCAGGATAATTAAGGGCATTCATTTTCAACATGGTACCCGCGTGCATCCATTTGCTTACATTCATGATCATCCCTCCCCTGATTGCGGACTGCGGATTCTGGATCTTTGCTCTAGTGGCCGCATTCCGGAAATTATCGTTATTGGTTACTTTGGGTTGTGCAAACCCCTGCTAATTTTCCATGGCAAAAAGCGCTGCGCCTACGGCACCGGTTAATTGGGGGTATTCGGGCACCAGGATCCTTTTTCCGGTGGTTTCTTCCACCATTTCAATGAGATACGGGTTGTGGGCCACCACACCCCCGGTCATGGCCACCTTTTGGGTCAGTGAATCCATTTCAAGAACCCGTTTGATGACCGAATAAAAAAGCCCCTTGACAATGGCGGCAACCGTCTTCCCCTGCCTGATTTTTTCCAGCACTTCAGTCCCTGAAAAAACCGTACAATAACTCCCCAATTCCACCATTTCTTCCGATTGGCGGGCAAAATCGTCCATTTTTTCCAGGGGAATGTCCAGACGCATGGCCATCTCTTCCAGGAATGCCCCGGTTCCGGCGGCGCATTTCCGGTTCATTTTGAAATTGAGACGCCGTCCCCTTTCGTCCACCTTGATGATTTTGTTGTCCTGCCCGCCAATATCAATGATGGTCATGGCCACAGGGAAATAGTGGAAACACCCCTTGGCATGACACCCGATCTCTGTTTTGGTGTCCGTACTGAACGAAACATTTTTTCTGCCATAACCGGTGGAAACACAACCGGCCACATCTTTCCTCGCAGCGCCGGCCATCTCCAGG
Organism: Desulfobacteraceae bacterium; assembly: GCA_016844935.1. Taxonomy (GTDB): domain Bacteria; phylum Desulfobacterota; class DSM-4660; order Desulfatiglandales; family Desulfatiglandaceae; genus NaphS2. Next base: position 3,699 of record JAERTK010000218.1, read on the forward strand.
GATTCGGCTAAACCCATGTCAGCGGTTTTGCCGAAATCCGTCCCCGATTTCCGGACCGAATGACCGATAAGCTCTTTATCCCCGCTTAGAATAGCGACCTTGGTGCGGGAGGCGCCGATATCGACGCCTGCATACAATTTACGACCCATTTTCTCTGATGTTATTCTTCCAGCTGTTCAATGAAGGCTTCAATATTGGTCTTGGCCTGTTCCTCGGAGTAGCACCTGAGATCACACAGATCCCCGTCGATGGTGAGGGTCGGCACCCCCAGTTTCCGGCTCAACCGCTCGGGCATGCCGTAACGGTTGTTGGAATTGTTGGGGCAGGTCTTTGCGTCATGAAAGAAAATGCCGTCAAAATGGTATTTTTCGAAGCAATCGGTAATGTACTGTTCCTTAAAGGGCTCGTCCCTCACGATAAAAAGTTCGGTGTAAGCCCGGCCCATGCTCTCGAAAGGGGCTGCCGGATCCAGCTGATCAAATATCCAGCTGTTGCAGTAGGTGGACGCCACCACGCAGGTGTTGAGCGATGCAAATTGATCCGAGAGGGGCCGTAGTTTTCCCCAGATGGGCATCCCTTCCCAGTAGATTCGGTGCTTTTCACCTTCCACGGCGGCCACACCGTCCTTGATCCGTTGCTGCAGTTCCGGCAGCAGAAGCTCGTAATAGTCCACCGCTTCCTTTGTACCCCGGGCCACCACGGCAGGTCCCATGTGAATGGTGGCGTCAAAAAAAGTCCAGGGAGAGGGAACAGCCCCCGCCGACTCAAGGCAGGCGCGCCAGAGCTCGGAGGTTCGCCTGGAATAGCTAAGAACTTCTTTAAACCGGTCCATGTCCAGCTTCTCTCCGGTCACGGCCTCCAGTTGGGGGACCATATCCTCGATCTGGCTGCCGATGTCCTGGATCTGAACCGAGCCGATGTCACCGATATCCCGGTGGGTATGAACTCCCACCAGCGGTACCTTCAGCTCCCTGGCATACCACGAAAACCAGTCCTGAACATCACGGCACTGGTTGGTGTTGAACACCAGCACATCGGGTTTGGGCACCGATTCAATATTGTAAACCTTGGTGAGCGGGCTTTTTTTCCGCAGATAGCTTCCCACATCTGATGTGAGATAAGAGCAGATGTCAGGGGAGTACCCCAGCGCATTGGCATAGGGAATCAGCTCCGTGGACATGCGGGTGGCTCCCAGCATGGCGCCATGATTCTCGGGAAAATAGACCAGAAATCCCATTCCCCGCAGCAGTTCCGCCGGACCCACACTGGTGCACCATGCGATTTTTCGGGTGCCGGACCGTACCGCCTCATCCAGTTCAAAAAAATGGTCTGCCATGAGCTTTTTGCACGCTTTGGCCGCCGCGATCTTCTTGAATGCACCGTTGTCTTGTTCCGTCATGGGATCTTTCTCCCTATTGATCCAGCGCTTTTGCCACCATCTCGGTGATATCCATCACCTTCATCTTGCCCCGTTCTTTTTTGGGGATGGCTTTGACGCCCTTTTTCAGATTGTCTTTACAGGCGGCGCAACCGGAGACAATGATGTCCGCCCCCGCCGCCATGGCATCCCGAACCCTTTCCGCGGCCATGGCCACCGCCAGATCCGGATCGTTGGCTTGCATGCCGCCGCCGGCACCGCAGCAACGGGCTTTCAGCCTGTTGCGGGCCATCTCCACGTATTCCGCCCCCGGCACGCTTTTTATGATATTGCGGGGTTCTTCAAAAATCTTGAAGGCCCGGCCCAGGTCGCAGGGATCGTGATAGGTCACTTTCTTGCCCAAATCCCCTTTCAGCTTTATGCGCCCGTCGTTGATCAATTTTTCGAGATAATGGACCGAGTGATAGATCTGGACGCCCAAATCCCCAATTTCGGGATAGAGTTTGGCAAAAGTCTTGTAACAGCCGGCACAGGGCGTGACCAACTCTTTGGCGCCCGTGGCCTTGATTTTGTTGATGAGCATCTCCCCGTTGGCTTTGAACCCTTCACGGTCTCCCAGGAGAAACAGCGGGAACCCGCAGCAGGTCTCGTCGGTGGCCAGTGTGGTGTAGTCCACCCCTGCCGCATCCAGGGGTTTAATCAGGCTGGGGACCATTTTCATGTCCAGATAGCTGGGCACGCACCCCATGAACAGCAGGGTTTCTGCCTGGGGTTTAAGCTCCGCGCTTTCCGCCAGTTTCTTGAGGGCGGGCGGATAGATGTCGATCCGGTCTTTCTGGGCGCTGGCGTATACGTTGCCCGTTTTGCTGATGTTATCCTGGACCGAAAGCGCCGATTCGGGCGCCAGACCATCTTCGTATAGTTTTTCACGGACGCTTTCGACAATTTCGTCCACCTTCACCTGGGCCGGACAGAAATAGGTACAGGACTGGCAGGTGGCGCAGGTATAAAAGGACTCAACAAATTCCTTACTGGGTTCCATGGTGCCGTTTAAATAATTGAAAGCCAGCACATTACGGCCCCTGGCGTTCTTGCTTTCCCTGTGGGTGATGCTGAAGGTGGGGCACCCCAGGCGGCAGAAGCCGCAGCAGATGCAGGCCAGAAGTTCGTCATCAATGCGTTTACCAAAGGAATTGACCCCTTCCGGATGGTCGATGAGCGGTTGAAAGGCAAAATGGTCGTAAATGTCGGTTTTCTTCTTCTCAAGCCCCATCTTACCCGGATTCAGGATATTGTCGGGATCAAGGGCTTTTTTGATGGACCGCATGACGTCCAGGGCTGGCCCCAGCTGTTTTTCGATGTAAGGGGCCCGGGCCAGGCCCGTTCCGTGTTCGGCGGTGATGGTGCCCCCCATTTCAAGGGCCAGGTCGGCCAGTTCGTCGGCAGCGGGCCGTAACCGATCCCATTCATCCTTGCTCCGCATGTCGGTGACCATGGTGGTATGGACATTTCCGTCGCCGATGTGGCCGAAGGTGGTCATCAAAAGATCATATTTCTGGGATATTTCCTGGGCCCGTTTGATGACTTCCGGAATCTTGGTGGGGGGGATGCCCAGGTCTTCTGAAATGGCCACCAGCCGGTTCCCCGGTTTGATTCGGGATAGCGTCGGCACCAGTTTTCCCCGGGCCGCCATGATTTCTTCTGCTTTTAGCGGATCATCGGACCAGGTAAACTCCTTGACTTGGTGTTTCCTGCAGATTTCGTTGATCCGTTCCATGTCTTTGACAACGGTTTCCTTGACCCCGTCCGACTCAATAATCAGCATGGCCTCGATGCCTGTAATATCCCGTTCAATGGCTTTTTCCACCACTTTCAGGCTGTATTTGTCGAGAATTTCGCAGGCGGTGAGCTGAATACCGCTCCCGATGATGTCGGTGACGGCGGCGCCCGCTGCAAACAGGTCGTCAAAAATGGCCAGGGCCAGGGCATTGTATTCCGGGAGGACCTGAATTTTGACCGTAATCTCCGTGATGACCCCCAGGGTTCCCTCGGCACTGGCGAAGACCCGGTTGAGATCATAACCAAACGCGGACTTGGGGGTTTTAAATCCGGTGTCGATGACGGTGCCATCCGCCATAACCACCTTGAGATCCTTCACATAATCCCTTGCGGTTCCGTATTTCACCGCCCGGTGACCGCTGGCGTTGGTGGACATCATGCCCCCGATGGTGGCGATGGCCTCACTGCCGGGGTTAGGGGGGAACATGAGGTTCTGTTTCCCCAGTTCAGTGTTCAGTTGAAGGCAGATGACGCCCGGTTCCACCCGGGCATAGAAGTTGTCTTTGTCGATTTCCAAGATGTTGTTCATACGGTGAAGGTCCAGGAGGATGCCCCCTTCAACGGGTAAAGACGCTCCGGTGGTGGCGGTTCCGGAACCCTGCACAGTCACCGGAATCTTTTTCTCATTGGCCAGCCGCATGATGGCGGAGACCTGATCCGTGGTATAGGCAAAGACCACCGCGTCAGGAACCCCCTCGTGCACGGAAAGATCCCGAGAGTAACTCAAGCATTCGACGCGATCATCAAATACGTTTTCCTGGCCAACAATTTCCATCAGTTCGGGTGTGATATCCATTTCATGACCTCCTGTAAATGTTTATCCTGAAATAGCGGTTGTCATCTTTTCCATGAAGTGAAAGCAGAAATTTCTGACGGCTATGATTTAGCTACAATGTAACTAAATACCAACGGTTCGAATGATTGTCAAGGCAAAAGAGAAACCCCCGGATTTCAAGAGCCTTTTCCAAAAAACCCCCTGATTTCCACCCGATCGATCCACCCGAATGACCGCCTGATCTGCCCGAGCCAGCCGGGGGTGTAAATATAGTTGGCCATGACCCCGCAGGATTCCCGCAGCCCCTTGGGCGACGGGTTGGCCAGGAAATGCACATTTTTTTCGGAAACCGCGGCGCCGTTCCCCAGGTGAAAACCTGCAACGGGGTTGAGTGGTTTGTCCCGGGACGTTTTTTCTTCGGCGATGTAATGGTAGGCGATCCTGCGGAGGGGGTTTTTCAGGTCCTTTTTCAGATCTTCGTCCTTTATCCATGCGGCCCCGCCCAAAATGGAGAGGAGTGCCCGGCACAAACCGGCCGAACCGGCGCCATGGTCATCCACGCGATCCAGTATCTTTAGAGCCCCTTTCTTGGAGAAATAGCCGGTGATATCATTTTGTTTAAGGGCGAACCCATGGTCTTCTCCTTTCAGAATCGGTTTCAGGAACCCCTTCCAGAAGCCGGGGATGGGACTCAAGGTAACAAAATTTTTGAGTTTCTTGTTCTCATCCTTGAGATAGCTTACGACTTTTCCGATCAGCATCTTGCCCATGCCCAACCCCACAAGGCCATTCTGGGTATTGTTGATGGAATAAAAAACAGCCGTGTCGGTGCGGGTGTCGTCCGGTCTATTTTCGGGGTCTACCATGATCTCCGCCATGCTGCGGGCAATGCCCCGGGTCAAAGCCACCTCAATGAAGATGATGGGTTCATAGGGCATCAGGCGGTGGTAAAGGGCAAAACAGCGTCGGTCCTTTCCCAGGCGCTGCCCCATTTCCTCAAGACTGGCCATGGGATGCACCAGATCCCGATCCTTGATGAGCGCGATCTGCCGGTAAGCGGAGTTCAGCGTGATTTCCTCCAGATATAGAAACCCTTCCTGAAACCACATCTCGAACAGAAAGACAATATCCGAATCCAGAGGACCCAGATCACTGTCTGCATGGCGGTTAATGGCGAGAAGGTCTCCCCTAAAATCCAGGAGAAATTTCAACCCTCCCGGAGAGAGGGAGATTTTCTTAAACACCTCAAGGCGGGGTGAATAGGCCAGGGTTCTCAGTTGCGAAATCAGGCGGGGCCAGGATGGGTCTTCAGGTTTGCACATAACCAGTTTTCTTAAAATGGGCTGTAGATCTTTTTGAAGGACCTCCATCTGTTCAATAATCGTTTCAAAGAGGCTTTCCTTTTCATTCTTGTTCAGGGCGTCGTAGAGGCTCTTGGATTCTTTGAATAATACGCCCACATCGGCGCTCTTTTGCAGGATGTTTTGAAATGCGTCTATGATCGCTTCATGGGGCTTTAGGTCTGGCATGGGGGATTTCCTTCATGTTCAGTTGGCGCCGCTACTTTACAATTCTTTGCCACAGTGCTAAATTTGTCGGCAAATGATCATTTAATAAGGGCCCAAAATCGGTTCAAGGGTCACTCCGCTGGGAGACATGCCGTTATGATAAAGTTTTTCTTGGCCTTTTGCATGTTTTTTTTATGCCTGAACACGGGGGGGGATGTTTTTTCTCAAACCCAAAAGGACACCCTTGTGGTCTGTCTGGGAAAAGCCCAGCCGAAAAGCCTGGATCCGGGCGTCAGCAATACCCGTCAGGTATTGACCCTCTATCACAACTGGGGAGACACCTTGCTTTACAGGGAGCCTGTAAGTGGTAAAATCGTCCCCGGTCTGGCCCAGTCCTACAGGGTCCTGGACAATGGTGATATGGAACTGACCCTTCGCAAGGGGGTTAAATTCCACAATGGGGAACCCTTCAACGGGGCGGCCGTCAAGTTTTCCCTGGATCTTCTCAAAAAACCCGATTCCCGGGTAGCGCGATATCTGGCGGACATAAAAGATGTGGTCGTGCTGGACGATCATCACGTTCGAATTGAAATGGTCAAGCCCATCCCAACCCTTTCCGAGCTGCTTGCAAACGTTCTGTTCATCTATCCGCCCGGGTACTACCGGAAAGTAGGAAAGGAAGGTTTTGGGGAGCACCCCGTGGGAACCGGCCCGTATCGGCTGGTCTTAAATAAGGGTTTTATGGAGATGCACTTTGAAGCCAATCCCCGGTATTTCGAAGGGCCTAAGGGAAGCCCGGGAATTCCCAAACTGAAAATCCGGATCATCAAGGAAACCATTCTGCAGATGGAAGCCCTCGTTTCCGGAGAAGTTGACCTCATCCGTTCGGGGAGTGTGAACCCCGAACATGTGCCGTTCTTAAAGCTGGCAAATCAAGTGAAGATCCTCAGCACGGATATCCTGCGGGTCTATTTTCTGGTAATGGATGCCAGAGGGCGAAGCGGCGCCACCCCTTTTATGGATAAAAGAGTGCGCCAGGCGGTGAATTACGCCATTAACCGGGAAAGAATCATCGATAGTGCCTTTAACGGGTTTGCTGTTCCATTGGACAATATCGTAAGCCCATTGCATTTCGGTTACGAAAACAACGTAACCCGGTACCCTTACAACCCTGCCAGGGCCCGGAAACTGCTGGCCCAAGCCGGTTTCCCCACAGGGTTTGACGTGGATTATTATGCCATTAACAACGAAAGCGCGGCCGAGAGTATTCTATCGGACCTTAAGGCCGTTGGAATCTGGGCAAAGCCCAAATGGATGATGGGGAAATGGGACCGCCTCTATCAAAAGTTTGTAAATGGGGAAATCCCACTGGCTTTCCTGACCTGGGGCAGCTATTCCATTTTCGATGCCAGTGCGCTGCTGAACCATTTCTTTATGGCCGACTCTCGCGCCTGTTATGGAACAACCCCTGAAATCAACCGCCTTCTGGAACAGGCGAAAGGCGCTATGGCGATGGAAGAAAGAAGCAGATACCTGTCCAACGCTCAAAAACGTATTTCCGAAGAAGCCTTCTGGGTCCCCATCTGTTCCGTGGAAGTCATTTGCGTAATGGACAAGGCTCTCCGGTTCAAGCCGTCCCTGGATGAGATTGATCGATATTTTCTGGCTGCCTGGCCCTGATCTGTGACCTGCTGAGTGTAATGAAAAACGTCTTTTGGAAAATTTTGAGACTGCTGTTCTGCCTGTTGCTGATCTTGTCCTGGATCACCATGCCACGGACATCTCTTTCCTCTGATTCCCATACGCCTCAAGAGCATAAAATCACTGCCCTGTATCTTTATAACTTTCTCCTTTTCGTGGACTGGCCGAAAAATGTCTTTTCCGGTTCAAATACCATTAAAGTGGGTGTTTATGGTGCTCCGGAAGTTTATGAGGCAATAAAACCCATGTCGGGAAAAATGATCAAAGGAAAAATGCTGATGATTTCTTGCCCCACCAGCCCCGGGGATGTGGACGATTCCCTAAAGGTTCTTTTTATTGGTCACGGGGGAAAAGGAGTCGTGAAAAAGCTTCTCCAAAAAGCCAGAGGCAGGCATATCCTGACGGTCAGCGACATGGAAGGATTTGTTCGTCTGGGAGGGATGGTATCTTTTAAACACGCTGGTGACTTGCCGAAGGACGGACAAGGCGAAAAGAGATTTGTGATCAATCTGCCGGCTGTTGATAAATCCGGGCTGAAAATCAGGTCGAGGCTGCTCAGGATGTCCCATATTATCCATGACGAGAAACCCCAACAGCCCGGAAAAGCCATGAAAGGCCGTTAAAACGCCATGAAGTTTTTCAAAGACAGACCCATCAAACAGAAATTCCTTTTGGTCGTCATGGCCATTAACATAACGACCCTGCTGTTGGCTTTTGCAGCTTTGATGGTCTATGACCGATGGGAAATTCGTCGAACCATGCTTGACCAGACATCCACCATTGCAGACATCCTGGCCTACAATTGCACCGCTGCACTGTTGTTTGACGATGGGGCGGATGCCCGGGAGACCCTTGCGTTCCTCAAGACAAAGGGGTCCATTGTTTCTGCGTGGGTTTTTAGGCCACAGGGGACCCTTCTGGCCGGTTATGTTAAAGAAGGTTTTGATCCACCGGAAATGCCACCACTGATTCAAAAAGACGCCGCCGTTTTCAAAAAGGAAAGATTGAATCTAACCAAAGTGGTGCGCATGGAAAATGAACCCATCGGAACTGTTTTTGTACAGGCGGACATGAGCCAGATGGCAAAACTCTTAACTGAACATTTCTACATTGCCTGTGTGGGGCTTCTATTTTCCATCATTCTTTCCTTTCTGCTAACCATCAGGCTGCAAAAAACCATAGCAAACCCCATCGTCGAGCTGGCGTCTTTATCCAGGTCGGTTTCAAAAGAAAAAGATTTCTCGGTGAGGGCACACAAACACGGCAACGATGAAATCGGTTTTCTGGTGGATGCCTTCAACGAAATGCTGCACCAGATTGAGCAACAGAATGCCTCCCTGGTGCAAACCGGGGAAAGTGCGCGCGAATCCGCCGAGGAGGCGCTTCGTCTGGCCGAGAGTGTAACCCATGCCAATTTGACACTCGAAAATGAGATCAGGATTCGAAAAGATGTGGAAATAACACTTCAGAAACACCGCGAAACCCTGGAAGAGCGGATTCTCGAGAGGACATCCGAATTGCGGGAGACCAATGAACAGCTCAAGGCGGAAATTTCCGAGCGGGTGGCGGCGGAGAAAAAAATTCAGGATTCCCTGGATGAAAAAGTCCTGCTGCTGGGGGAAATCCATCACCGTGTGAAGAACAACCTGCAGGTGATTTCCAGCCTCATGGACCTGACCCGCCGAAGGACATTGAATGAAGAGGCCAAGACGGTACTGGCCGATGCCCGGTCAAAGATTTACGCCATGAGCCTGGTTCACTCTCAGCTTTATCGCAGCGAATCTTTTACCCGCATCGACATGGCGGTCCATATCCGAAGACTGCTGGCTTCCATGGGGCAGGTTTACACCGACAGCTATCGAAGGGTTCGCCCCGAGATTGAGTGCAACCACGTTTTTCTGTCCGTTACCCAGGCCATTCCCTGTGCCCTGGTGTTAAACGAATTGATGGCGAATGTATACAAACACGCCTATCCTGAAGGTACAAAAGGTGAATGCCTGGTCACCATGGAAGTACTTGATGGAAACCGAATTCATTTTCGTGTACGGGATAACGGGGTTGGCATCCCCGGGGATATTGATATTGAAAGCACCGAAACCCTGGGGTTAAAACTGATTCGTAACCTGGTCCGAAAACAACTGAAGGGTGAAGTCTGGTTTAAGAACAACGGCGGCATGGACATTGTGGCGGAATTTCCCATCGACCATGATGATGTGTTGATTCATGGCGGCCCGGACCTCACACCCGATGGACGATTTCCAGCGGACCGGAAGTCGTCTGGGAAGAAGCGATCTCAGGAGGAAAAGGCATAGGGGCTTCGGCACATCGGATTTTCCTTATTCAATAGAATTTCATATCGGAAGTTCCAGATTGAAAAAGAAGTATTGCCGATATACTTTAGGAGCAATTATGAGCCATTCTGGGTCCTTCGTGTCATATCTGAGGGGTTTCAGATGGAATCAGGACCAGGGAGAGAACCGTTGAATACAAAACAAACAATCCGTCTCACGGAAACCGTAAAAGGGTCCGGTTGAGCGTCTAAACTGCCGCCAGGGGACCTGGATCGGGCGCTTTGTGGAATGACATTTCCAACGGATGAAAATGTGCTGGTGGGCCTGGACCGGGCGGACGATGCCGGTGTTTACCGGATAAATGACGATCTGGCCCTGATTCAGACCGTGGATTTTTTTACCCCCATTGTGGATGATCCCTACTGGTTCGGACAGATTGCGGCGGCCAATGCCCTAAGCGATGTTTACGCCATGGGCGGCACCCCCAAAACCGCCATGAATCTGGTGGGATTCCCTCTTGAACAGATGGATATTTCAATTCTCCGGGACATCATTCAAGGGGGTCTTGATAAAATTAAGGAGGCCGAGGTGGTGCTGGTGGGCGGCCACAGCGTGGAGGATCCGGAGCTGAAATACGGTCTCAGCGTCACCGGATTTGTTCACCCGGACCGTGTTCTCACCAAGCAAAACCTTAAGAAAGGCGACCACCTTATTTTGACCAAGCCCCTGGGGACGGGGATCATCAATACGGCCATTAAGGGGGGGCTGGCTTCTCAAGAGGTCATTGAACGGGTCACCCGGCTCATGGCGCAGTTAAATCAAAAACCGGCCGAGGTTATGGGCCGTTATGAGGTGCACGCCTGCACCGATATCACCGGGTTCGGTCTCCTGGGGCACCTGGCGGAGATGGTCACCGGTTCCGGGTACGGCGTTCGTCTCTTGGAAAATAACATTCCCATGATGACGGAAGCCCGGGAATACGGGCAAATGGGATTTGTTCCGGCAGGCGCCTATCGGAACCGGGAATTTCGCGAAGGCATGGTGGAATTCGGGCTATCGGTGGATCGCATTACCCAGGATATGCTGTTCGATCCCCAAACGTCCGGGGGGCTTCTGATCTGCGTCTCCGGAGATGATTCGGAATCACTGGTTCGAGAGTTGAAAAACCATGGCATTCCGGAGGCAGCGGTCATTGGGGAAGTCGTGTCCACACCCGTGGAAAAGATTCTTGTGGAATAGCCATGGGGTCCGGGCCAAAAACGACAGAGGGTCTCAACGATATCACGCGCCGAAAAATCAGATTCAACGAGGGAAATCAAATGAGTAAAGAAATCGATTGCCGCGGTTTGGCCTGTCCCGCCCCGGTACTGAAAACGAAGGAATTAGTCGAGCAGGAGCAACCTGAAAAATTGAGTGTTATTGTGGACAATGAAGCGGCAAGACAGAATGTCACGCGGTTTCTGGAGTATCAGGGGTTTGTTGTGTCTACAAGGGAGGAAGGGAACGATCTTTACGTGGCGGGCCATGCGGGAGAAGAAACCGGGTCGAAACCGGCACCCGTTAAAACGGTTGAATCGGAAGAAATAATGCAGAAAATCATGGTCATGGTGGGCAACGATCGCGTGGGCCACGGGGATGATGAACTGGGTTTAAAACTCATGGTCAGCTTCTTAAACACCCTGAAGGAGATGGGAGATGAGCTGTGGCGGCTGGTTTTTGTGAACAACGGGGTCAAAATGACCATCTCGGATTCGGAAGTCCTGCCGGTGCTGAAAGAACTGGAGGAAAGGGGCGTTTATATCCTGGTCTGCGGCACCTGCCTCACCCATTTTGATCTCCTTGAAAAAAAGATGGTGGGGGAGACCACGAATATGTTAGATATTGTAACGGCCATGCAGCTGGCCGACAAGGTGGTCAATATCTGATTTTTTGTTTCTGGAAAAACGGGAGGAAAAATCCATGGGAAAAAGCAAAGCCGACAAAGTGGATGAGTTTCTGGCCCGTTCCCGTCAGAACCAGGGTGGGAAAGATAAAGGCTATCGCGAGCAGTCTCTCAAAATTCACCCCTGGGTCTGCGCCCGTTGTGCCAGGGAGTTTACGAACCGGAATGTGCATGAGTTGACGGTTCACCACAAAGACCATGACCACGAAAACAACCCGTCCGACGGGAGCAATTGGGAAAACCTCTGCATCTATTGCCATGACAACGAGCATCGCCGCCATCTGGATTACCTGGAAGGCGCTGATGCCGGGGTTGACGACAAAAAGGATGTCGCATTCACCCATAATCCGTTTGATAAACTGAAAGGGTTGTTACAAAAATAAGTTCCATTCACGGTTTTCCCTTTCCGAGTAAATAGCCTTTCCGACTTTCATCATTGATTATCTTCCCCATCTTTTGTATATTCCATCAAAAACAATCCCATAGGAGGAAATGGTGGAAAACCTGCCGACCATTGTAGTGAATGATACCACCTGCATATGAGCGTAAGCCTAACCACATCGATTCAGCATAAAGGAGACTAGCATGGGCGAAAAAAAAGGGGGCCTTGTCTGGTTGTGGGTCCTGATCGGGATCGGGGCCGTGGTAGGAGTGGGTTATGGTTGGTATAAGTATACCCAGCCTGAAACTGGCGAAGAACTGGTGGCGGTGGAGGTATCCGTATCCGAAGAAGGTGTCCGGGTTGAACCGGGCGAAAAAGGCCGTCTTAATGATGCATCCGGGAAACCGGGCGATGCCCTGGATGCGGCCGGCAAACCCATAAAGAGCGGGGATGTACCGGGTGACCGGGCGACGGGTGCCGGTACCGGTGAGAAGGATACTTTTTTAAAACCGAAGCCCACCGGGGAAATGGTAGAGTACCAGTTTAAATCCCGTGAAAAAAAAGCTGTCAAGGAAGGCTTAACGGATCAGAAGGACCTTGAAAAAAAAGATGAAGACGCACGCCTGAAACGTTATTGCGACCTGATCAACGGGCATGTGCAAGATTTTTTTCAGTACCTGGATACGAAAAAGTATATTCAACGATTGGAGCTGGGGGAGACCGCTGCCGCCCGCTTCAAACAGATTATGGCGCGACTCTCGGCCAAGCCGCCCATTCCCGCCGGTGAAGGGGTTGACCCGGCCATTATGGTCAAAAACATATACTTTTTCTGCCGTGCGCTGGACAAGAAGGATCTGCGTTTGATCAAACAGGTGGTCGCCAACGACCGGGACACGCTGGAAGACAACGCGGGTATGTTTTACCAATGGCTCATGCTGGGTAACAGCTGCAACAATCCCGGAGGTGTGAAGCCTTCTTTTGATGTACTCTATCGATATGCGGGCTTTTTCCTCAATACCACCGGTGGTCGGGCGTACATGTTCAGGCGTGGATTGAAGGTGCGGCTTCTGGCCGCCTATTATTCGGTTCAGATTATTTATCAGGCGGATAAAGCGGGCAGGAACAGCTACGGCATTAACGTGCTGCCACACGTCAAACTGCTCATTGAAGAAATGGGTAACTATCCGGACCTGTCGTATAAAGAAACCTATTTGGAAACGCTCACAAAAATCAAGGCGTTTTATTCGGGGAGACGGTAAGCACAGAACCATAAAAAACCGGGGCGGTCCCTGAAGTATATTCTAACAGGTTCCGCCCCGGAAACAACGTCACATTTCCTGCTGTTTTATTTCACACGACCTTCCCGCCAGGCTTTGATAAGCTGGTCATAATCAACCGTTATACCTTGTGGTTTCTCATTAACCTTTGCCTTGGGCGATCCGGCTTTGCTCAACCAGACATTGGGGTCGATGCATTTGTTCAGCTTGGGACCGCATTCCTTCTGCGCTCCTGAGCGCTCGATGCGCGCCATGACCTTATCCTGCTCGCGGGCCAGGTTGTCCATGGCCCTGTCCACGGTCACTTCACCGGAAACTGCCTCACCCACATTTTGCCACCACAACTGCGCAAGCTTGGGGTAGTCGGGCACGTTGGTGCCGGTGGGGGTCCAGGCCACTCGGGCCGGGCTGCGGTAAAACTCCACCAACCCGCCCAGCTTGGGGGCACGGTCGGTGAAAGCCTGGCTTCTGATGTCGCTGTCGCGGATGGGGGTCAGACCCACCAGGGCCTTCTTGAGTGAAGTGGTCTTGGCAACGCAGAACTGGGCGAAGAGCCATGCGGCTTTACGACGATCCAGCGGCGTGCTCTTCATAAACGTCCAGGACCCGCAGTCCTGATAACCCAGCTTCATCCCCTCTTCCCAGTAAGGACCGTGGGGTGAGGGGGCCATGCGCCATTTTGGGGTCCCGTCGGCGTTGACCGTGGGGCCCGGTTTGACCATATCAGACACGAAAGCGGTATACCAGAAGATCTGCTGAGCAACATTCCCTTTGGCCAGGATCGGCAGGTAGGTGTAGAAATCCAATCCAAGACAACCGGGAGGCGCGTATTTCCGCAGCCATTCCATATATTTGCGGAGGGCGTACTTGGCTCCGGGGCTGTTGGCTGCCCCACCCCGACAGACGCTGGATCCCACGGGTGTACATCCTTCTACGCGAATGCCCCATTCGTCCACCGGCTTGCCGTTGGGAAGGCCCTTGCTGCCCACGCCGGCCATGGAAAGCCACGCGTCGGTGAATCGCCAGCCCAGATCCGGGGCCCTTTTGCCGTAGTCGTTGTGACCGTAAACGGCTTTCCCATCGATTTCCTTGACCACTTCGGTGAAGAACTGTGCAATATCCTCGTAGGCAGACCAGTTGACCGGCACGCCCAGCTCGTAACCATAGATTTCCTTGAATTTTTTCTTGAAATCCGGACGTTTGAACCAGTCGTAACGGAACCAGTAGAGGTTGGCGAACTGCTGGTCAGGAAGCTGGTAGAGCTTTCCGTCCGGACCGGTTGTGAAGGATTTCCCCATGAAATCGTCAACATCCAGGGTCGGCAGGGTGACGTCTTTTCCCTCGCCCTTCATGAAATCACTTAAGGGAACCACAAATCCGTAACGCATATGGGTGCCGATGAGGTCGGAATCGTTCACCCAGCCGTCATAGATGTTCTTACCGGAGGCCCACTGGGTCTGCAGTTTTTCCACCACATCCCCTTCTTGAATCAGGTCAAAGGCGACCTTGATGCCGGTAATCTCTTCAAACGCCTTGGTGAGAACCTTTGCCTCATATTCGTGGGTGGGAATGGTTTCGGAGACGACCTTGATCTTCATCCCTTTAAAGGGTTTGGATGCTTTGATAAACCATTCCATTTCCTTCATTTGTTGATCTTTGGTCAGCGTGGAGGGCTGAAACTCATTGTCGACCCATTTCTTGGCCGCGTCCATCTGCGGCGAAGACCAGCAGGGGGCGCTGAGAAAAATAAGCGCCAGGGCTGAAATCATGCAAAACAGTACTCTTTTCTTACTCATGCCGTTGCTCCTTTCAAATCGATTGGGTTCATCGCACACGCCCCGCCCATACGTGCTTTCCTTTGAGCCGTATTCCGGTCAGGAAAACCGGCAGGACAAACCAGAGGCTTTATTCGTGCCCCATCTCTCTGATGTAGCCATCACCTCCTTCCATTACACATTCTCCTTCTCTATCCCCAGACCATTACAGCAATAATCCAGCATACCGCAACAGCCAGCAGGATCCAGAGGGAAAAATGGGTCAATCCGATCCATGCAAAAAAGATATACACACTGCTTAAGATCCCTATGAAGAGGCGGTCACCCGGTGTGGTGGGAATTGGCAGGAAACCGCGACGTTCCAGGGACGGGGATACGGTTTGCCATATGGTCATGGCAATCACTGTCAGAATAATGGTGCCACAGAAAATTGCCGTTGGAACGGTCCATCTCATCCACTCTAGAGTCAACTCCATAATGCTTCCCCTTTACACACGACCCATGGCAAAGCCCTTGGCCATATGATTGCGTACGAACCAGATCACCAGGGCGCCGGGTACAATGGTCAGTATACCTGCCGCGGCCAGCAGACCGAAGTCGAGGCCGGTGGCGCTGATGGTTCGCGTCATGATTGCCGAGATCGGTTTCGCTTCGGTTACCGTCAATGTCCGGGCCAACAGCAGCTCAACCCAGCTGAACATAAAACAGAAAAAGGCTGTCACGCCGACTCCGGACCGGATCAGCGGGAGAAAGATGGTCATAAAAAATCGCGGAAAACTGTACCCGTCGATGAAGGCGGTCTCATCGATTTCACGGGGGACCCCCGACATGAAACCTTCCAATATCCACACGGCCAGCGGCACATTGAAGAGGCAATGGGCCAGCGCCACGGCAAAATGGGTATCCATAAGACCGATTGTGGAATAGAGCTGGAAAAAGGGAAGGGCAAAAACAGCCGCCGGGGCCATGCGGTTGGTGAGCAGCCAGAAAAACATCTGTTTGTCGCCGACGAAACTGTAGCGTGAAAAGGCATACGCCGCAGGAAGGGCCACGGAGAGCGATATAACCGTGTTCATGGCCACGTAGATCATGGAATTAACATAACCCATGTACCAGGATGAATCGGTAAATATCCTCATGTAGTTCATGAAGGTGAGGCCTTTCGGGTACAGGGAAAAGGATGCAAGGATGTCGGCGTTGCTCCTGAGACTCATACTGAGCATCCAGTAGATGGGCATCAGCAACAAGATGAAGTAGATGAGAAGGCCGATGGTTTTTTTCTTTCCTTTCATACCGTCTCTCCTTTTCCGATCCGCTGAAGGGCCTGGTAAAAGATAAAGCTGAACAGCAGTACAATGACAAAATAGATGAGCGAAAAGGCCCCACCCGGTCCCAGGTCAAATTGCAGGAGGGCGATCTTAACCAGGTAAATTGAGAGGAACGTGGTGGAATTGCCGGGACCGCCCCCCGTGAGCACAAACGGTTCCGCGTAGATCAGGAAACTGTCCATGAAACGGAGCAGAAAAGCGATGGTGAGCACGCCCCGCATCTTGGGCAACTGGATGTAAAGGAAGGTGGTCCAGGCCGACGCGCCGTCAATACGTGCCGCCTGGTAGTAGACCTCGGGAATGGCTCGCAACCCCGCATAGGCCAGGAGCGCTACCAGCGGGGTCCAATGCCAGACTTCCATCAACATGACGGTGATCCAGGCATCGAGCCAGTTGTCCGTGTGATCGAAAGGGATGCCGAGCAGTTCGTTCATGCCGGCGCCGAACAGACCGATATCCGGCCGGGTAAAGATCATCCAGATGGTCCCGATGGTATTCCATGGGATCAAAAGGGGCAATGCGATGGTCACCAGGCAGACGGAGACGGTCCACCCTTTTTTCGGCATGGCCAAGGCGATGAGGATACCCAGTGGCATTTCAATCAACAATACGAGCCCTGAAAACAGGAACTGGCGCCAAAGGGCGTCGTGAAGGCGTTTGTCGGCCAGCATTTCCTGGAACCATTCGATGCCCACAAAAACAGACTGCCCTGGCCCGAAAATATCCTGTACGGAATAATTAATGACGGTCATCAGGGGAATGATGGCGCTGAAGGCGACGATGACAAAAACCGGCAGCACCAGCAGCCAAGCCCTGTTATTTGGCCATTTTTCCATTTCGGTTACCCCTCCACTATTGTATCAACCGTTCGTCTTCAAACAGCTTGGTCCATTTCGGCGGGAAGGTGAGCCAAACCTCTCCTTCGGGAAGCGGTTTGTCTTCAGGCAGCCTGGCCTTCAAGGTTTGACCTGCCAGCATAAGGGTCGCAATCCTGTAACTCCCCAGATCTTCAACCCCCTTGACCCCGGCCTTGACCCTTCCATCGCCGGAGTTCGCATGTAACTCCAGATACATGGGTCGTATACCCAGCTCCAGTTTCCCCCTGGCGTTTCGTCCTTTTGCGGCTGTTTCCTCGTCCAGCTCAATGCCCGTGCCATCAACCCTTGCTTTGTTTCCTTCCAGGGTACATTCCAAGAAGTTCATTCCCGGGCTTCCGATGAAGTAACCCACGAACTTGTGTTCGGGATTTTCAAAAAGGTCCTGGGGCGTTCCGATCTGCACCATTTCTCCTTCGAACATGACCGCCACCTGATCGGCAAATGTCAGTGCTTCCACCTGGTCATGGGTTACATAAATGAAGGTCAGTTTCAATTCTTCGTGGATCTCTTTGAGTTTGCGTCGCAGGAGCCACTTCATCTGTGGATCGATAACCGTCAGCGGCTCGTCGAAAAGAATGGCCGCCACATCGCTTCTGACCAGCCCGCGACCCAGTGAAATTTTCTGTTTTGCATCGGCTGCCAAACCCGCCGCCCGTTTGTTGAGGAAAGGGGTCAGGTCCAGGATTTCGGCAACTTCCAGAACACGTTCTTTGACCGCGCCCTCATCAATGCCTCGGTTTCGCAAAGGAAACGCGAGATTGTTGAAGACGCTCATGGTGTCGTAAAGCACCGGAAACTGAAAGACCTGGGCGATATTCCGTTTTTCAGGTGGCAGGGCCGTAACGTCTTTTCCATCGTAGAGGATTCTCCCCTTGCTGGGGGTCAGCAGACCGGAAACAGCGTTTAGCAGGGTCGTCTTGCCGCAGCCTGAGGGACCCAGCAAAGCGCACGCCACACCATCCTCCCACACATTGTGGATCCGTTTCAGTGCATAATCGGAATCGCCCCCGGGTTTGGGCAGGTAGCTGTGCGCAACTTCATTCAACTCGATGCGAGCCATTAAAATCTCCTATTTCAGTGGGTCGCGGGCAGCCTCGGGAGAGGGCGACGCAACCAGGGCTCCTGCCCCATCGTATACAAAAAACGAGGATGGGTTGACAAATATGGCTATTTCGGCGCCGATCTTGACAGGGCGAATCCCGTTTTCCTGAACCACCACCCGAAAGCCGTCATAATCTGCATGAATGAATGTTTCGGATCCGTTAATCTCCGCCAATTCGACTTTGGCTGGGATTCTTACATTTTTCTTGTTTCTCTGGGACAGAAAAAAATGGTTGGAGCGGACCCCGAATCTGTAATTTCCGTCAGGAAGTGACGTCATGTGGTCTTCCAGCGGCATTTCAATATTCTGCCCCATGCGGGCCGTGTCGCCTTCAATGGACCCTTTCAGGAAGTTGATGGGGGGGTCGCTGAAGACCTCGGCCACTTTCGTGGTGTTGGGGTGATGGTAAACCTCCGGTGTGGGGCCGGTCTGAAGAACGCTGCCTTCGTTAATGACCACGATATTGCCCCCCAGCATCAGGGCCTCGGTGGGTTCGGTGGTGGTATAGACCACAATGGCTTGGCGTGCCTCAAAAATATCCTGCAACTCCGTCCGCAATTCTTCACGCAGCTTGTAGTCCAAGTTTACCAAAGGTTCATCCAGCAAGAGCAGATCTGTCTCCTTGACCAGGGCCCGGGCAATGGCCACACGCTGCTGCTGGCCGCCCGAAAGTTCGCTGGGAAGGCGGTTGAGGAAACCGTCCAGGTGGAGCATTTCGGCTGTGGCGTGCACCCGTCTGTGGATTTCTGGTTTTGGGACTTTGGCAATTTTTAAGGGTGACGCGATGTTGTTGTAGACGGTTAGCGATGGGTAGTTGATGAACTGCTGGTAGACCATGGCAATGCTCCGCTTCCGAACGGATTTGCCCGTAACGTCCGCCCCGTTCACCAGCACCCGCCCGGAGGAGGGTTTATCCAGGCCCGCCATTAACCGAAGGAGAGAGGTTTTTCCGGCCAGTGTGCGGCCGAGCAGGATATTGCGGGAACCGGATTCAAAAGAAAGGCTCACATGGTCAATGTGAGTTTCCCGTCCGACCTTCTTGGTAATTCCCTCTAAAGATAAGGACATAATCGCATCCTCGCATTATCTCAGGTTTTTCACCATGTGGCTCATCGGGGTGGGGGCCATATTTATAGCAAAAGTGTTTTGATTCCGCAATCACTTCAAGTGAACTGTGTGAGCAAACCCTCAACCCCGCAGCCGTGAAAATGCATTAACGGCTCCGTAAGCACTGCTGATGGACATTCCTGAACCGCATTTCATGCGTATCCAGTCTTGGTTGGCCAGTATGGAGCCGGCCGCAAACAGCTTTTCAAATGCCGGCTCGCCCGCACGGTTAAGGGGCCGGAATTGATTGTCAATGGCCAGACCGGCACAATTGGCCGGGTGCCCCCGCAAATCCAGAAAATCTTCCTGGTGCCATTCATCTCTCTTTTCCGGCTGGTGGACCGGAAGGTCGAAAAGGGTTTCCCGGATTCTGTCCCGATCGGCCCGGAGCCCGTGGGCCCAGAACCGTCCTGTGGCCAGAATGACCCCTTCGGCCCGGACCCATTTTTTTTGTGGGCCCTGGCCCATGGCCAGAAGGAAGGCGCCGTCTTCCGCCTTTTCCCAGGAAAGGACCCGTTCGGGGAAAAAGAGATTGACGCCTCGCTCCGCCAATCGCTCCATAAAAACCTCATTTAACCTGAGGCCGGGAACGGAAAGGGGCGTCGTTGGAATTTCAAATACCGCTGTTCCCAATTCACGGGAAAGGGCCTCAATATTTTCCTCTGGTCTTTTCATGCCGAGTACGGCGGGCAACCCGACTGTTTCAGCATCCTCAAGGTGCGGGCGTATGAGACGGGCCAGTTTTTCCAGGTTGCCCCGCATCTCCATATCCCGGGCCAGGATATCCCCCGAAACAAGGGGGGATGCTGCTGTGATTCCATTTAAGCTGATGCTCAGGCTCCGAAGGCCGGGCCATTCACCCGTTAGGTTTTGTGTGATCTGAGCGGCGGAAAAATCCTGCAACTCGTCAAACCCCACAATCAGGCATGGCCGCTTTTCCCTGAGGGCCCGGACCCCTTCCCACATGGTAGAAGGGATATAGTAGCTCCGCTTGGTTGTTCCCAGCAAGGTCATGATTTCCGAATTATTTTCACCGCTTTTAACGTATGAAAGACCATTTTTCCCCAGGAAAAGGACCACTTTTTCCATGGCTTCTTTGATGGTATCCGTGGTGAGCCGGGCGTAGGGATGATCGGGGATGTCATTTGAGAGGGCATCAATGGCCGCCCACGGGTCTGTCCATCCATGTCCCGTTTCAATGGGATGGGTTCCCATTACATCCAGCAGGCCGGTGGCGAACATCAGTCCCCCGGAGACGCCGGCCAGGACCGTGGAAAACCCCTTTTCAGCGGCAAAAAGGGCCGCAGCCAGGCCCGAAAGGCCGCAGCCGATAATGGCCAGATCACATGTTGTTGCTGCGTCTTTGGACATGGCTGCCGTTACCATCACTTACGTGTCTCCAGATTAAAAGCGCCGCAGTAAAGGGCTTCTTTGAGTTCGGCCTGCATGATCTGGCTGTGCCACAATACCGGTCGCTCCCCGATCCAGCGACCCTGTAAAAAATTCCGTATGTCCGGAAGGCTGTGGGAGGATTTTATCTCACCGCTTTCCGCCAGAAATGCGGAAACCCGTTTTCCACAGAATGTCCCCTGGCAGGCGCCCTTTCCCACCCGGCTACGAAGGCCGATGGCCTGAAGCGTGATATCGCCGTCTTTTTCCCTGATGGATTGAACAATGTTTTTGATGGCGCTTTCAGGCACCAATTCACACTCACAGAGGATGGGGTCTTTAGGGTGATTCTTGATCCACCGTTTTGGTCCTAGGGCCGGTTCGGTCCACTTTCCGGAAATTGAGGCGGGAAGCGGCACCGTATGGGTCAGGCAAGGTGCATGGATGCCCATTTTTTCGCAGACGCGATCAGCTGTTTTCTCAGCCATGAAACGGAAGGTGGTCAATTTCCCCGATGGAATGGTGACGAAATTGTCCAGGCCCTCGCGCCCGTGGTCCAGGAGGGAGAACCCGCGACTCACGGAACGGTCGTCCAGACTTGAATCCATTTTCAGCAACGGGCGTACACCGGCATAGGAGCGGATGTAACGGAGGCCTTTCAAGGTGGGGATCATTCTGGATCCCTCATCCACTATCAGGTCCACCTCTTCAATGGTCGGGGTGATCAGGTCGGGTGAATCAATCCTGATGGAAGTGGTGCCCAGGAGGGAGACGGTGCCGCCCGGGACAAGAATATCACCGTCTCCGGGGCTGCGCAGCCGGTTGACCACCCGCTCGGTAACCCTGTGTGCGGTCACAAGCAGGGTGCCCTTGGAATAGATCATCTCTATTTCGAGCCCCGCCAGTGCCGCCACTGTCCCCGCCCAGGGCCCCGCGGCGTTGATTACCTGCTCCGGTCGAACAATCTGTTCCTGGCCGGTGTTCACGTTGGCCAGACGGACCGTTTTGATCGAATGGTTTTCTATTTCAAAGCCGACCACCCGGGTATTGCACAGAAGGGTTCCGCCCAGCTCCTGAGCATGGGCCATATTTTCGAGAGAGAGTTTGAAAGGATCGACAGCAGCATCATCCACCCGGTAGGCAGCCGTTATTTTGCTGGAAAGAGAAGGTTCGAGATCCCTGGCTTTTTTGGGATCAATGGGTTGGCAGGGGATGCCGCATTTCTGGCAAAGGGACGGAAATTCGGCTGAATAGGTTTCATCATCGCCTTCCACAGCCACAAACAGACCGCCTGTGTCCTCAATGCAGTGGGGTGCCACCCGTTTCAGTATTTCATTTTCCCGATGACACTCTTTCGCCGCCTCCGGGTCAGTGGAAACATAACGTCCCCCACTGTGCAGCAGTCCATGGTTTCTGCCCGAGGCACCCGCATTGATGTCCCGTTGCTCGACCACCAGAACCTGCACCCCCCGCAATGCCAGATCCCTCGCGAGTCCCGTGCCTGTAACACCCCCACCAACAATGAGCGCTTGAGTGTTCAAAGAATTCCTCTATCTTGAGGAAGCGGTTCAGTATTGCTTCCCCTTGAATTTTTGATCCGACGAAATTTTTTACTTTTGATTCGAAACATTGTCAACAAAAAAAGTTGCGGTTTCAACCATTTTTTTGTATTCTATTTTCAATAATGAAAGAAATTTCGTCATATACGGGTGGTTTATGACATAAATGTTGTTTTTTTCAGGATTGGCATGAAAATATTCGTTTTCGAAAATATTTAGGATGGGGTGAATGAAATCCTTTTCCAGATGTGCCAACGACACCATCAAAGATGGCCCCGGCGTGCAGAAATGTCTTCAGAAAGCCCGGAGAAAGAGGTTCGGAAATGTCGGAAAACAGAAACAACAGAAGTGATGCCGGAAAGACCCGCGGAAAATCCGTTCTTCTCCGTCAAAGAAAAATTGTTGAACTGGTTAAATCCCTGGGATTTATTTCCATTGAGAGTCTGTCAACAAACTTTTCCGTAACGCCCCAGACCATACGCCGCGATATCAATGAACTCACCCAGGCGGGCCGGTTGCACCGTCACCATGGGGGGGCGGGTCTGCCGTCCAGTGTGAAGAACGCCGCCTATACCGCACGAAAAGTGATGTGCATGCCGGAAAAGCGACGGATTGCCCGGTTGCTCGCCACGCAGATTCCGGACAATGCATCCCTTTTTATTGACATTGGAACCACCACGGAAGAAGTTGCCAATGCACTGATTCATCACAAGGGCCTCAGGATCATCACGAACAACCTGAACGTAGCGACCATTATGAGTGAAAATGAAGGCTTCCAGGTCATCGTGGCGGGCGGCATGGTGCGGAGCCGAGACCGGGGTATTACGGGAAAGGCCACGGTCGATTTTATCCGGCAGTTCAAAATAGATTTCGGCATCATCAGCGTGAGCGGAATCGATTCAGAAGGGTGCCTCCTGGACTTTGATTTTCAAGAGGTTGGTGTGGGACAAACCATCATTTCTAATTCACGAAAGGTTTATCTGGTGGCAGACCACACGAAATTCGGCCGCGAGGCCATGGTCCGTCTCTGCAACCTGCATGATATCGATGCCCTTTTCACGGACCAAATGCCCGAACCGGACATTTCCAGAATGCTTTCCGAAGCCGATGTTTCCCTCCATGTGGCGGACTCCCGTTAAACGCTTCCCATATTGGGTGCGTGGAATTCAGATTTGATGTTGCACCTGCCGGGGAAATATGAGATTCTGTGAGGAAGTTGTTGGCTGGTTTAGGACCGTGATTCAAGCTGCAATTTCATTTCCTCTGGGAAAGCGGGTGTGCCATGCAGGATAATTTTTCAGACACGTCGTTTTTTGCTTTGAACCGGGTCATCGACGTCATATACCGGGGCGAAGAAGACATTGGGGATACCCTTTATTTCATCGTGTCCCTGGCGTCCGAAGTCATGGGCGCCAGAGGGAGTACCATCCGGATTCTGGAACAGGGAACCTTTCATTTGAAAGTGGCCTCTTCCTATGGTCTCAAAAATGCCTATCTGAATTCGGGGGCCATCGATTTTGGGAAAAGCGTTACCGAAATTCTGGCAGGCGATATCATCGTCATCAATGACTTTGAAAATGATTCGCGCATTCAAAATTTGGCGGCGGCCGAGCGGGAAGGGTTGCGGTCGGTGATCGGACTTCCTTTCACCGTAAACGAAACCACCTATACTATTTTGAGGGTGTATTTTGCCTCAAAAAAGGTACCCACCCAGGATGAAATGTATTTTCTGAACAGCCTTGGAAAGTTGAGTTGTCTGGCCATTGAACGGGCCGCCATCAGTCATATGCGGACTAAAGGCTCACCAAACCCGAAATAGAAACGCCCTCTAATTTTCTTCAAGGCATTTGATAATGTTTGATGGGGAAGGGGTGTGGATGCGGATGGTTTTGCTTCTTGAATGTTCCCCTGAGACGATTTGAATTTTTCTCTTGGGAAGTCCTGTCTTTTTGGCAAGGAAATTGATAAGCGCTTTGTTGGCCTTTCCTTCTACGGGCGGTGCCGTGAGTTTTATTCGGTAAACGTCATTCGTTTTGCCCGCAATTTCAGTCCTCGAAGAGCGGGGTAGCACCTTTACCCTAATCACGGCCTCCATGAAATTTCCCCCCGGCTTTGTTTTCGCGGGAAATTTCACTACCCTCCCATTTTCATGGCCATTTCCGCGAGACTTTGCACCAGGAAGCGTTGCACGAAAACAATGATCAGAAGTACGAGGATGGGTGAAAAGTCGATCCCGCCGAAGTTGATGGGCAGTCGCCGCCTGACCTGGTAGAGCACCGGTTCCGTGATGTTATGTAAAAACCGTATGATGGGGTTGTGGGGATCCGGGTTGACCCAGGAAACCACGGCCCGGGCGATAATGATCCACATGTAAAGCATTAGCGCGATATCAAGTATTTTGGCGATGGCCGCCAGAAAATTTCCAATGACAAACATGGAATTTGTCTCCCTCCCGAGTTAAGAATTACCTTGTTTTCTAAAACCGTGAACGACTGTTGCCCACACGCCAACCCGGGTATGTCGAAGCAATCCATAAGCCGGGTTCTGTTTTCCGAAAGGGTTGCCCGCAATCGGAACAATGACCATTCATCTAGTCTCGCCGTTGCCGACGAGATCAAGCGACCTACCCGGGAACTCGAGCGGACCACCCTTGACGTTCCCCTATTTGATCTTGCTCCAGGCGGGGTTTACAAAGCTTCCGCCGTCACCGGCGGAACTGGTGAGCTCTTACCTCACCCTTTCACCCTTACCTCTTCAGAACACCAGGGTGTCCAAGTCAGAGGCGGTATCCTTTCTGTTGCACTATCCTTCCCGTTGCCGGGACTGGGTGTTACCCAGCGCTTTGTCCTGTGGAGCCCGGACTTTCCTCCCCCCTGCCATGACGGCACGGGCGGCGGTCATTCGTTTTACTTCGGCATACCCGGGTTAACGCGGGGGCTAAAACAGGTTACGGTTGACAATTGCGGGTTCACGGTTGCCGGGATTTGTCATCCTTAAACCGTGGACGGCTACGACCCTGAATATTTCTTTGGGGAGAACGATTTAAGACTTCCCCTGGTTTTCCTGGTAACGTTCATCTTCTCCCCAATACATGATCCGAGCGCAATTGGGGCAGTTCATGAGTTTATCCCCCCGGATCAGTTCGTTAAACTTTTGAGGGGGGATCGCCATACGGCAAGTCTGGCACACCCCTTTGATAACAGGGGTAATGGCGATACCGCCCTTGTGGCCCTTGAGCATGTCATATTTTTTCAAAAGCGACTGATCCGTCGCCTTACAACAACGGACCCGTTCTTTTTCGAGCTTTTTAAGATCCCTATCGAGCTTTTTCATATCATTTAGAATCTGCTTCCGGTCCTGATTAAACTGTTTTTTCATTTCATCGGTTTTCTTCTGGTTATCGTCACAGGTGCTTACCAGCACATCTTTCTTCTCCATCAGTTCAATAACAGAAATTTCCAGTGCCTCTTTTTCCCGCTTGATACCTTCAATTTCTTTGAGCGCCGCCTTATATTCTTTGTTGGATGCGATACCGGATAGTTTCACGTCAGCCTTTTTCAACCGTTCGTCCAGGTCTTGAATCTCCCGTTCCGTTTCCCGGCTCAGGGTGTCATGGGTTTCCAATTTATCCATTTCTTCCTGCAACAGGGCTTCCGCTTCCGCCAGACCTTCTTCGCGCTTCCTCACCGCAGCCGGCCCCTTTTCTTTCAGGGCCAGTTTCTCTTTTATGAGGACATCATAGGCCTGAAGACCAATCAAAAGTTTCATTGTTTCTTCCAATGTTCTTACCTCACTCCATGTGTTTTTGGTTTGCGGGGCGGTTTGTTTCTAGCTATCCCGCCGGGTAGACGCTGGGTGTCATCCAGATTGGGTCTACCTGGGTGTCATCCGTTTCAACCCCAACCTCCCAACCGTCTTTACTAAAAAAATCCTCCAGGTTTTCGCAGAAGATATTAAAAGCCGTTTTTTCCGTATTGAAGTGCCCGCCATCGATAAGACCGATGCCGAGAGTTCTTGCTTCCAGAGCAGCGTGATGGCCCACATCCCCCGTAATGAGTACATCCGCGCCACTTTTTGCGGCAGAAGATATCAGGCTGCCGCCTGAACCGCCCACCACGGCAATGCGGTGGACAGGGTCTGCTTTTTGACCCACCAGGCGGATGTGATCCGCGCCAAGCATCATTTTAACGGTATTTCCCAGGGTGAACAGGTTGGTGGGTTCGGGTAAATCCCCTACCCTCCCGAGGCCGACCCCGGGTTCATCGTGGTGAGGTTCCAGGACTTCCACATTTTGAAGGTCCATCAGACTCGCCAGAATATCGTTGATGCCGCCCCTGGCCACGTCTAGATTGGTATGCGCGGTCACTACAGAGATATTCCTGCGTGCGGCCCGGGCCAGGATATGACCGGGGTAGGTGTTGATTTCCATATGTGATATGGGTTTGAAGATCAGGGGGTGGTGGGTGAATAAAACCTGAGCATGGGCGTCTGAAGCGGTCATCAGGGCATCGAGGGTGGGATCCAGAGAAGAAAAAATTTTATGGATTTTCTGCTCTGAATCCCCGATTTGAAGACCGGGATTATCCCACGGTTCTGCCAGCTTCATGGGCGCAATGCGCTCAATCAGACGCAGAAAATCTCCCACTGTTGGTGTCATAACAAAACCTGCCTCTGGCTCCTTGTTAGAAAAGGTGAAGGGCGTATCCTGCATAAGGATACGCCCTTCCTGAAATCTTCATTCCCAATTTGGGTAAAACATTTCCATGCATTTCCATGCACACGCTTGGCTTGAACCGCAAGATTACTGTTTGGTGGTGGGCCCACCTGGGTTCGAACCAGGGACCTACCGGTTATGAGCCGGTGGCTCTTCCAACTGAGCTATGGGCCCGCCATACGCATGCCGCCAAAAAAAACCTCCCCACTCGTCAGAAGCGGGTGCCTGATTCAGCGACAGTCAACCAGAATAGAATGATCATCCTGCCGGATTTTGTCAAGGAAAAAGCCGCACAACCCCCGATGGATTGGCATCAGTTATTGTCCATAAAGCTTTTCAATTTTCTGCTCCGGCTGGGATGTCGCAGTTTTCTGAGGGCTTTGGCTTCTATCTGCCGAATGCGCTCTCGGGTTACACTGAAATCTCTCCCCACTTCTTCCAGGGTATGGTCCGCTTTTTCACCGATACCAAACCGCATCCGAAGTACTTTTTCTTCTCTCGGTGTCAGGGTGGTCAGGACCCTCCTGGTTTGTTCGGCCAGACCAAAATTGACCACGGCATCTCCCGGTGAGAGGATATTCTTGTCTTCTATAAAATCTCCCAGATGACTGTCTTCTTCCTCTCCGATGGGGGTTTCGAGGGAGATGGGTTCTTTAGCGATCTTAAGGACCTTTCTCACCTTGTCCAGGGGAAATTCCATTTTCTCAGCGATCTCTTCGGATGTGGGTTCGCGTCCGTGCTCCTGAACCAGATACCGGGAGGTTCTCATGAGTTTGTTGATGGTCTCAATCATGTGGACGGGAATGCGGATGGTCCGGGCCTGGTCGGCTATGGCACGGGTAATGGCCTGCCGTATCCACCAGGTGGCGTAGGTGCTGAATTTATACCCCCGCTGGTACTCAAATTTGTCCACGGCCTTCATCAAGCCGATGTTGCCTTCCTGAATGAGATCCAGAAACATGAGCCCCCGGTTGGTATATTTTTTGGCAATACTGACCACCAGTCTCAGGTTGGCCTGAATCAGTTCCGACTTTGCCCGGCTGGCTTTTTCAAGACTTCTTTCCACCCGTTCCAGTTCGGCTTTCAATTCCCTGGGTGTCAGGCTGGTTCTTTCTTTGACCTGCCCGATCACGCGCTGGCATGCATCAGCCTTGGCCTTCAGGGCTATTACTTCGCATTTTTTCAAGTTAATGAAATCGATGATATCATCATCCCCTGCCGATTCGGGTATTTGTGCGATGCAGCGTTTTAAATAGCTGATGGGTTTTCCACCCGCTTTCAACATGCATTCAGCAACGTTGTTATCAGCGGTTTCAACGGTTTTCAAAAGTTCCCTGAACCTCTCCAGCATATTTTCAAGCTGCTTTTTTTCAAGGCTGAAAGAACTCACAACCGACATGATCTTTTTCTGATCCTCTCTTATTCGAGCATCCAGCCTGTTAAGGGCATCTTCAGAGCAGCCGTTTTTTGCCATTTCACGCCGCTTATGGCGAATGCTTGCATTAAGTTCGTGGATTCGATCAATCAGGTGAATCAGCGATTCCTTTTTTTCACCCATCTGCATGAAGCTGTCGTCGTCTTCCAGGTCATTGATCACATCTTTGAGTTTGACTTCCGTATCCTTGAGGCGGTCTCCCAGTCTAATGATATGTTCCACGCCGACACCGCAGCTTAACAGGGCTTCCAGAGCCTCCTTTTCGCCGGCTTCAATCCGCTTGGCAATTTCGACCTCTCCCTCTCGCGTAAGGAGTGAAATACGACCCATTTCCTTTAAATACATCTTGACCGGGTCCGAAATTCGCGACGTTGAGTCGGCCAGATCAAAGGAAGAAGCATTTTTGTCTTCCTGCTTTATCCGCGCTTTCTTGGCATTCTTGCGTTTTTCAATTTTCTTTTTGGTATTTTCGTCAATGACCATGATGTCCAATTCTTCAAACATCATCATGAGGTCATCAATCTGTTCTTCCGAGGAAATGATTTTTTCGGACAGGTCATCATTCAGCTCTTCAAAGGTGACATACCCTTTGTTTTTTCCCGTGGCGATCAATTTCTTGAGATTCACCATGTCCGCATTATTATCTATCATATGGCCTCCTGAATGATTCAACTTCCAAAGGGCCCGCGGGCCGCTACTTTTCTTTTTAAAATTTCATTTAAGGCCTGCGGGTTTCCCATGGCCTCTTTAAACGAATCTTCGATTTTCTTTTTCTGCGCCTTTTGGATGAAATCCCGAACGGCCTGTTTCACTTCCCGGTCCGAACAGAAAGCGGGGCGGAAACCAAATTCCCGGAGCCACACGCGGTCTTCATGGTCATCAAGACGTTCCTGGATGGTTTCAAAGGCCATGGTTTCGGACCTGGCGCTCCCCTCAAAGATAACATCAACAATCCGCCGGATCATGGGATCGGAAATCAACCCCCTGCAGTGACGACCCTTCAGGTCGGCAACCGTTTCAGGGTAATGCAGCAAAAGGTTGAGAAACTGAATTTCCCCGATGGACCGATTCGTGTCCCTGGATGTAAGGCCCCGCTTGATTTCACTGCTCTGACGATCCCTCAAAGCGGGTTGTTTGGCGCGCCGGAGTGCGGAAATGACAACGGATTCGGCAATTTCGCATTTTTCGGACAAGCGCCTGATATACATTGCCCGTTGGGTTTCATTGTGCACCTTGGCCAGAATGGGGAGTATTTCTTCCAGAATGTTGACTTTGTGATCAATGTTTTCGGTGCCTTGTCCCAGCTTGTGATCCATATAAAAATCAAACAGGGAAGGTGCCGCATCCAGAAGTTTCGAAAAGGCCTCCCGGCCGTTGCTATTGACAAAGCTGTCAGGATCATGCCCCTTGGGCAAGACAACGGCCCTGGCCGAAAGGCGTTCATTCAGGAAAATGGGTAAGGTCCGCAGGGCAGCCGCCTTACCCGCTTCATCAGCGTCAAACACCACAACCGCTTCTTTTCCGATCCCTTTCAGCTTTCGAACGGGTGTTTCGGAAAGTGCGGTTCCGAGAGTTGCCACCACCTCTTTCAGCCCATGTTTTTTGAGGGCCAGGCAATCCATATAACCTTCCACGACCACTGCACGCCCCGTTTCTCGAATGGCTCTTCTGGCAGCGCCAAAACCATAAAGACATGTGCCTTTATGAAAAAGAGGGGTTTCGGGTGTGTTGACATATTTCGGCAGCGTATCATCTAGGACCCTGCCACCAAAAGCAATGACCCGTCTTTTCTGGGTCAGATCCATGATGGGAAACATCACCCTTTCCCGGAACAGATCGTAATAATGCCCCTTGTCACTTCGCTTGAGGACACCTGCGGCAAGCGCCGTTTCAAGGGATACGTTTCTGCCCAGGAGAAACCGCTTCAAGCCATCCCACCCCTTCGGCGCATAGCCCAGGCGGAATTCCTCTATGATGTCGTGGGGAATGGACCGTCTTTTGAAATAATCACGCCCCGGTTTTCCCCTGACCGGATGTGCCAGCTCATTTCGAAAATAGACGGTTGCCAGCTCACTGATGCTGTAGAGCTTTTCCCTGTAATCCGCCTTCTTTTTTTCTTCTGCCGTGAAATGCTTCTCAGGCAGCTGTACATTGTATCTTTCTGCCAGATCCCTCAACGCTTCGGGGAAACTCAGGCTGTGGTATTCCATCCAGAAAGCAAAAACATCCCCACCCTTCTTGCATCCGAAGCAATGGAACATTTGCTTATCCTGATTGACCGTGAAAGAAGGGGCCTTTTCTCCATGAAAAGGGCAAAGCCCCACAAAATTTTCCCCCGCTTTTCTGAGTTGAACAAACTGCCCCACAACCGAAACAATATCGGCCGCCTGCTTAATCTCTTCTTTGGCAGACTGATGGCTTATCATGGGTTGTTCTTCATTTCCTGCGACTCAGTCGCCGAAAAACTTATGGACCGACAGACGCGCTGTGAATGACGGGGTATGCAATCTGCTGGTCATAAAAATGCCTGACGGGATCAATCCACCGTACAGGCCGTGTAAAAACTGCTCATGTTTTGTGTGCTGTGACAGAGGTCCACGGGGTTCTTCGTGCCGAATCCAGAGAGTCTGAGAACGGCGAACTCTGGCAGAAGTTCCAAATTTCCCTTAATCATGTTTTCAGGCCAAGAGCCTTTTGGCAATTTCATTAACCTCCTTGCCCTGGGCCTTTCCCGCCATCCTCGGCATGGCCACCTTCATTACTTTCCCAAGGTCAGACAGTTTTTCGGCCGATAACTCTGAAATTATTTCCCTGAGCGTATTTTCCATATCCTCCGGTGTCAATT
Source organism: Desulfobacteraceae bacterium (assembly GCA_016844935.1). GTDB lineage: Bacteria > Desulfobacterota > DSM-4660 > Desulfatiglandales > Desulfatiglandaceae > NaphS2. The sequence continues at coordinate 34,924 of JAERTK010000218.1, forward strand.
GCCTGGGCATATAGCCGTAAAAAATGGCCACCTCTGTTTCTTCCTTGAGGGCAAGTTCCTCTCTGCCCGCATTCCTGAATTCCGTCGCGGACTCTTTCCCTTTTTTGATGAGGGAAGAAATAACCCCTAGAATCTCTTCGTCTTTCAATTTTCGCTGTTTGTCCACCTGAAGGTTTTTCAGCGCGGTCTTAAGCATTCTCAAACAGGAAAGACGAAGGGCATCCTTCTCCTTCATGGCTTTCTTCAGATCTTCTACGATTTTCTCATCAAGTGACATGAAATGTTATCCGTGGCCATGACCAAAAATTGAAAGTGATCGGTTTTGTATTGCAATCCAGCACTTTCCAACGTTATGACGCGTCGGCAAAATGTCAACCCGGCATTTTGGCGGATTGTTCTGTTTCCTTATATATTGGCAGCTTTAATGGCGTCTGTCAGATCAAGGCTGCCGTCATAAAGGGCCCGTCCGGTGATAAGACCCACAACCCCGTCGGCTGCCAGGGGAAGGATTCTTAACACGTCGTCAATCTCTGAAATACCGCCGGAAGCGATGACCGGAACGCCCGTTGTTCTGGCCAGAGCCCCGGTTGCCTCCACATTGCATCCGGTTCTCATGCCATCGCGGTTGATGTCCGTATAAATAATCGCCGCCAGACCGTCGTGCTCAAAACGCCCGGCAAGGGTAGCGGGGGTCAGGTCTATTTCCTCGGTCCACCCTTCCACCGCAACGCGGTTGTTTCGTGCATCAATGCCCAGAATGATCCTGCCGGGATACAGGCGGCAGGCCTTTTTTACAAAGTCCGGGTCTTTGTGGGCCACTGTTCCCAGAATCACATATTGAAGCCCCAGATCAAAATAGGCACGAAGCGTCGCCATATCCCGCACCCCGCCGCCCAGCTCCACGGGAATGGGAATGGCGTCAACGATTCGACTGATGGCTTTTCGATTGACAGGCTTTCCGGAAACCGCACCGTCCAGATCCACCAGATGAAGCCGTTCGGCGCCACAGTCGAACCATTTTTTTGCCATCTCTTCAGGTTTGTCTGAAAAGATCGTCTCATCGGACATGCGGCCCTGTTTGAGCCTGACACATTTACCATTCTTGAGGTCAATCGCCGGAATGATCAGCACTGGTTTCTTTTTTCTCCTCTTTCTTCGGTTTTGGGGTCCCTGGCATTTCCATAATGAGCTTTTGAAGACCGATATCGGCCAGTTTTTCCGCCGTCAGCCAACGTCCGGCACTCTTTACATAGGTGCTGAAATCAAAAATATCCTCAAACAGCGACTGCTGTGTTTTGTCAAAGTGACCGCGCCACAAAATGGCCCCGTTTGATGGTCGTAACAAAACGAGATCAAATGATACCGAGGCGGGTCTTTCTGCCGCGAAATCGCTTCCCACGCGTTTTTGCCAGCGGTAAATACGGCCGGTGAGAACCGCATCGGCTTCAAAGGTTTTTCCCACGGTCTGGAGCATCCCCCGAGGGGTTTCTTCCATTTTCCTGTCCCCGTCAATGATGCTTGCCATGACACCCCTGGCCTGACCGGGAGATACCAGTGTCCATTGCTTGCCCTCAATGAGTTTGCTGAAAAGGATTTTGTTCATCTGTCGCACCGCATCTTCGGACACGGGCTCTGCCAGAAACGAAGTGCCGGTAATGGGATTTTCAACCAGGTTCGGCCCCGGGCCTTCGGTCATTGCGGCTCGAAAGCCCATGACCACAACCTTTTGTATTTCTTCCTGTAGACGGGTCTGATATGCGGTCTGGTACGCGGTGGGCTTTGTGTCTTTGTGGCAACCCCAGAGGAAGGGAATACAAAACAGCACCAGGAGCCATAACCGTTTGGATTTCGGCTTTGGGAAAATTCTTTCAAACATGGGAACCTCGCTTGAAATTGCCGTTTCAAATTTAGGGGTGAGTCGAAACGCTAAAGGATCCCTTTTGTAGAGGGTAACTTTCCCTTCAATCGACTCTCCAACCCGGTAGCCCGGTCCAACGCTTTTCCGAACGCCTTGAAGATACCCTCGGAAATATGGTGAGGTTCTTCCCCGGAAAGGAGATCGATATGCAGGGTGATTCCGGCATTAAAGGCCAGTGCCCGAAAAAACTCCTTGATCAGACCCAAATCGAAGGAACCCGTTGTATTTTTTTTATAATCTACCCGATAGGCGAGAAATGGCCGGTTGGAGATATCCAGGACGATCCGAACCAACGTTTCATCCATGGGAACTGTCGCTTCCCCATAACGCTTGATTCCCTCTTTTTTACCCAATGCCTGTTTGAGGGCCAGCCCGAAGCAAATTCCCAGATCCTCAACCGTGTGGTGGTCGTCGATCTCCGTGTCGCCCCGGCCCTTTAATGCCAACTGCATGAAACCGTGGGCCGCCATCAAATCCAGCATATGGTTTAAGAAAGGGATCCCGGTATCTACCGTTGACGGGCCCGCACTGTCGAGATTGAGTTTCAGGGAAATCTCAGTCTCGCTGGTCTTTCGCTCTATACTCGCTTCTCTCATGGTCATGGCATCGTTTCCATCAACAGTGATGGTGGAGATGAGGGGATTCGAACCCCTGGCCTGTACGTTGCGAACGTACCGCTCTCCCAACTGAGCTACACCCCCACTTCAAAGGGAAGTCACCTGGTCCATCTTATGGGGTAAACATACACCAGGTTCAGTATGAAACGGTATAGTATATACATCTGAACCTAGAAAGCAATATTTTTTTGACGTATTCATTTAATTCATTTGACTTCCGCTACGGTTGTGGTAAAAGAAACCCCATTGCCCCCGTAGCTCAGGTGGATAGAGCACCAGATTCCTAATCTGGGTGTCGTGTGTTCGAGTCACGCCGGGGGCACCAGTAATAACAAGCGCTTAAGGCATTTCGCCGTAAGTGCTTTTTTCGTTGGTGAACCGGATACTGATTTTCAAACAGCGACACGGTACTTTCAGTCCTTCCGGACGAGGGAATTGACCTCGATGAGCTGATCAAGCTGTCCATGAACACTGTGAGATCCGGGGGACGCTTATTTCATCGAGGGGCACCACAAAAAATACTTGAAATATTTATAGTTGGGTCCAGAAAATACTTGAACTTCCCACTTCCCACATACTATCATTCCGCCTTACGAGAAAACGCTTAAAAAGTCTGTATGAAATAGCCTCAAATAGAGGGTAAAATGGATATCAAGCAAAGCAACCCCATTCCTTGTGCCAGGATATGGGGTTCTTTGTTTTGGCTAAGGTTGCTTGCTGTTTGAGGTTCAAATCTTGGATTTTCCCGTCCCAGGGGAGGCAGCATTGAAAGACCATTCAGGCACCTTTAGCCCCTCAACAGACACGGAGAAACAATGGAACAGAACAACCTGAACTGGATTGCCGGATATATTTGGGGTATCGCCGACGATGTGCTGCGTGACCTTTTTGTGCGCGGCAAATACCGTGACGTCATCCTGCCCATGACGGTCCTGCGTCGATTTGATGCCGTGCTGGAAGAGACCCTGCAGCACCTTGCCGCCGAACACCACAAGGAGGTTGCTACGCATCTCTACGGCCAGGAGATCAACGCCGAAACCTATGCCATCTGCAAGGCCGACCTGTTGCTGAAAGGTGAGGGAGACGCAGCGGACAACATCGTCGGTGGCCCGGAGTATTCCACCCTGGCCAACGACGCCTTCCCCTCCCATGAGTTCGATTTTATGCTCTCCAATCCGCCCTACGGCAAGAGCTGGAAGAGCGACCTGGAGCGTATGGGCGGAAAAAAGCACATGCGCGACCTGCGTTTTCTGATAGAGCACAACGGCGATCCTGAATATTCGCTGGTGACCCGCTCCAGCGACGGGCAGATGCTATTTCTGGCCAATAAGCTCTCCAAGATGAAACAGCAGACGAAGTCGGGTAGCCGCATTGCCGAAGTCCACAACGGCAGTTCACTGTTCACTGGCGACGCCGGACAGGGCGAGAGCAACATCCGCCGCTGGATCATTGAGAATGACTGGCTTGAAGCCATCGTGGCCCTGCCGCTGAACATGTTCTACAACACCGGCATCGCCACCTATATCTGGGTGCTGACCAACCGAAAACCGGATCACCGCAGGGGAAAGGTTCAACTCATCGACGCTACACGGTGGTACCAGCCGCTGCGGAAAAACCTGGGTAAAAAGAACTGCGAACTGGGCGAGACGGATATCCAGCGCATCTGCGACGTATTTATGGCTTTTGAGGAGAACGAACAGAGCAAAGTCTTCAACAACGCGGATTTCGGGTACCACAAGGTCACGGTGGAACGGCCACTGCGCATCGGCGGTATCGATCCGGACCGAGCCTACAAGCCCAAAGAGATCAAAGCTCTCAAGGAGACCGGAGAACGCAGCGAAGAAGCCCCGCCGGTCATCAAAAAAATCCACAAGAAGGGCGTCAAGCCTGATCCGATGCGGGGACTTTTCGAGACCACCATCAAAGGAAAGCCCACTGTGGTGGAGTACGAACCGGACACGGACCTGCGGGACACCGAGCAGATCCCGCTTATAGAGAAGGGGGGCATCGAAGCCTTTATCGAACGCGAGGTGCTGCCTTATGCTGCCGATGCCTGGTACAAGGGTGACAGTGTCAAGACCGGCTACGAGATCAGTTTCACCCGCTACTTCTACAAACCGCAACCCATGCGGACGCTTGAGGAGATCCGGGCCGACATCCGGGCTCTGGAGAAGGAAACTGACGGACTTCTGGATGAGATTATCGGGGAGGTGCCGGCGCATTGGAGAGTGGCTCCGATAAAACGGTTGCTGTCCAGAATGGATTATGGAACATCGGAAGCGAGTACAGAAGCCGGGAGCATCCGTGTTCTCACAATGGGCAATATTCAAAATGGAGAGGTTATAATGCCGCGCTTCGGCGGACTCAATGGCATCCCAGATCACCTTCTTCTTGAACATCAGGACCTATTGTTCACGAGAACGAACGGAAACCCAGATTTAGTCGGCAAGGTCGGAATATTCCGGGGACAGGTTTCCGACAAAGTTTCATTTGCATCCTATCTGGTTCGCTTGAGGGTTAAAGAGTTTCACGATCCTCAGTGGCTTCACATGCTTTTGAATAGTTCTGCATTTTGGCCCTTCGCTCGCAGTCATGCCCTCGTCAATTTGCAGACAAAGTTGAACTCAACTCGCTATGGGCAGTTCTCCGTTCCAGTTCCGCCTTTTGTTGAGCAGTCGCAAACCGTTGAACGGGTTGCTGAAGAGTCTAAGGCTTTAAATACCGCCATTACTCGAACCGGTCGCGAAATCACCCTGATACAGGAATACCGCACCCGCCTGATCGCCGACGTGGTCACCGGCAAGCTGGACGTACGCGAAGCAACGGCAAACCTGCCAGACGAACCCGAAGATCTGCTGGAAAATGGCGACGACTTGCCGGAAGATACGGACCATATCCTTGAGGAGGCCACACCATGACCACCGACTCCCCCCGTGGTGAAATCATCATATACGATGCCTCGGACGGCAGTGTGGAGCTGGAAGTCCGATTGGAAAAAGAAACCATCTGGCTCAACCTGAACCAGCTTTCATCCCTGCTCGACCGTGACAAGTCGGTGATATCCCGGCATTTGCGCAATGTCTTCAAGGAGGGGGAGCTGAAACGAGAAGCAACTGTTGCAAAATTTGCAACAGTTCAAGCCGAGGGTGAGCGGAAGGTCAAGCGGGACGTTGAATACTTCAACCTGGATGCCATTATCTCCGTGGGCTACCGGGTGAACTCCAAACGGGGCACCCAGTTTCGCATCTGGGCAACCGGTGTTCTGCGCGACCACATTCTTCAAGGGTACACGGTCAACGAATCCCGCCTGCGGGACCTGAATCGGGTGGTAGAGCTCATCGCCGATACTGCCAAACGCCGAGATCTCTCGGGTGACGAAGCCAAAGCCCTGCTGGCCGTGGTGGGCGAGTACAATCGCGCTCTTGAACTGCTCGACGACTACGACCACCAGCGGGTGAAAAAACCGGAAGCATCGGGCCGGGTCATCCACCCCCTGGAATATAAAGAGGCCCTGCGCATCGTGGATCGGCTCAGGGACCAGTTTGGCGAATCGACGATTTTCGGCGTGGAAAAGGACAAAGGGCTGGCTTCCGCCCTTGGCGCCATCATGCAGACCTTCGGCGGACGGGACGTATACCCGAGCCTCGAGGAAAAAGCGGCCCACCTGCTCTATTTCCTGGTCAAGAACCACGCCTTCGTGGACGGCAACAAGCGCATCGCGGCGGCACTCTTCCTCTGGTTCCTGGAACGGAACGAAGCTCTGACAGCCGCCGATGGACAGCCCCGCATCTCCAACGGGGCCCTGGTGGCCGTCACCCTTCTGATCGCCGAAAGCCGACCGGCTGAAAAAGACATCCTGGTCCGCATCGTAACCCATTTACTCTGTGACGGAGGATCTCCATGACCACCGACACCACCGAACGCGGCTTTGAACGGCTGATCTGTACGTCGCTGACCGGCCACCCATGTGACCCACCTAAAATGGGTGAGGTTTTGGACCCGCAGGCAGCCTATGGCGGCTCAGGCTGGATCTGCGGCAACCCGAGTGATTACAACCGGGAATACTGTGTGGATCTGGTACAGCTCAAATACTTTCTGGACGAAACCCAACCGGATACGGCCGGACCGCTGGCCCTGGAGGAAGACAGCCCCACACGTCGGAAATTCCTGGCTCGGCTTCAGGGTGAAATCAGCAAACGGGGAACCATCGACGTATTGCGCCACGGCATCAAACACGGGGCTCACGATCTTGACCTCTTCTACGGCACCCCTTCGACGGGCAACGAAAAAGCAGGAGAACTGTTTGAGGCGAACCGTTTCTCACTTCTTGTCGTCCATACTCCCGTATACGAACGCCGAGTGGGAGAAGCGTTCCATTTTTTTGACTTTCCTGGTTCCTAAACTGCCCGCACCCATAGAGGAGGACCTCTCACGGGGTATCCTTGAAGCCATCGACATGGACAGCTACCGGGTTGAAAAACGATCTGTTCAGCGGATCCAGCTGCCGGACGAAGACGCAGAGGTGGAACCCATACCGACCACCGGAGGGGGGCACAAAGCGGAACCGGAACTTGATCAGCTTTCCAACATCATCAAGGCATTTAACGATCAGTTCGGCAACATTCCCTGGGAGGATGCGGACCGGGTACATCAGCTTATCACCCAGGTGATCCCCCAGCGGGTGGCGGCCGACAAAGCCTACCGTAACGCCAGGGAGCATTCCGACAAGCAGAACGCCCGCATCGAACACGACAATGCTCTGGTTCGCGTCATGACCGCCGTGATGAAAGACGACACGGAGCTTTTCAAGCAGTTTGTGGACAATGAAGGCTTCAAGCGGTGGATGACCGACACGGTCTTCGGACTGACGTATGAGGAAACTCGGACCTGAAAAAATGAAGTGCTCGCAGTCCTTCTCCCATCCATTTCACGGAATTTGAGTTTTGAGTATATTTCCCTGTCGCCTTTGGAAATTCAGGTGGGAATCTGATAAGGGACGGAAAAGTAACCAAGGGAATAGCGGGTATAACCCAGAATTCCGGAACCATGTGGGTAGGTCGGCCCCATGGTATTCGTCCGGGGGTGTTTAACCGTAAGAGCGTCGTATATAAAAACCCTTGCGCTGAAAACTGCAAAAGGGTTACCATCCATAGACGTGTTTTGTATAAATGATTGATCTGGTATTGTTGCGTCTGGCCAGCGGAGGTAGGTCTTAAAGAAGCCTATGAAACCAAAGAAAGAGAGAACACTGCAATCGATTCGCAAGTATTCCCTGATGTTCGCGGTCATCTGGACGTTGGTTCTTGCTGCATTGTTCAACCTGAATTTCCAAAGTGAAATTAAACAGGCGTCTGAACTGGCCACCTATCAAGCTCGCGCCTTTTTCCAGGAAATCGTAACAACCAGATATTGGAATGCCCTTCATGGTGGTGTCTACGTTCCCATAAGTGAAAAGGCAGAGCCCAATCCCTATCTCG
>JAERTK010000219.1 GCA_016844935.1 Desulfobacteraceae bacterium
AGTGGGGGCGCCATACCGGTCCGGGGGGGTGTGGTACTGGCCATGCACCGGCTGAACCGGATTATTTCCATTGACCGGGACAATTTGACCGCAAAGGTTGAGCCCGGCGTCATCACCGCCGATCTTCAGCAGGCCGTTGAAAACTTAGGGCTTTTTTACCCGCCTGACCCGGCCAGCCTGAAAGTCTCGACGCTCGGGGGAAATATAGCGGAATGTGCCGGTGGGCTCCGGGCCGTCAAATACGGCGTGACCCGGGACTATGTGCTGGGACTCACCATGGTGTTGCCCACGGGGGAAATCATCAAAACAGGTGTGGAAACCCGAAAAGGTGTTGCGGGTTACGATCTGGTCCGTTTGATTGCCGGGTCCGAAGGAACCCTTGCGGTCATCACCGCCATGACCCTTCGTCTGGTGCCGAAACCCGAAACAAAACGCACCATGGTGGCCTTTTTTGAAAATGTACCCTTAGCCGTTCAAACGGTCTCCGAGATCATCCGCAACAAAATTGTTCCCGCCATCCTGGAATTCATGGACCGACTGTGCATCGATTGCGTGAGGGAAGAGATTGACCTCGACCTACCCGAGAATTCCGGCGCCATGCTGCTGATGGAAGTGGACGGAACCCCGGACCTGGTGGCGGATCAGGTGCGGATCATTGAGGATTTATGCGGCAGGTGCGGTACCATGGCGTTTAAAGCCGCAAAGGATCACGAAAGTGCTGAAGGGCTTTGGGAAGCGCGAAGGAATGTGTCGCCTTCCCTTCTCAAGTTAAGACCTCACAAAATTAATGAGGATATCGTGGTACCTCGAAGCAGTCTGGGGGAACTGGTATCATTTCTTGAAACCGTTTCCATGGAATACGACTTACCCATCCCCGCCTTTGGCCATGCCGGGGATGGCAACATCCATGTGAATATCATGCTCGACAAAGAAGATCCCGTCCAGCTGAAAAACGGCCACATCATTGTTAAAACGCTCTTCAAAAAAGTCATTGACATGGGCGGCACCATTACCGGTGAGCACGGCATCGGCATCACCAAGGCCCCCTACCTGGGAATGGAAATTCCTGTGGCGGGCATTCAACTGATGCAGCGTATCAAGAAAGCGTTTGATCCGGAAGGCATTCTGAACCCCGGTAAAATCTTTTCCGGAGATTTATGATTCAGGCTTTTGGGTTTTCCCATTGGACTCTTCGTTCTGGTTTCCCATGAGCTTTTCCATTGTTTTTCTTGTGGCCCACCGCAAGAAGACCTTTGTGTAATCGGCCCCTGCCAGATACATTCCCAGGATGAAAACCAGATGGGACAAGCCATAGGTTAAAGGCCCCCCGATAATGGCGATCATGGGTTTTTCCAAATGGATTGAAATGGCCCCCAGGAGCGCCACCGCAGGCCAGCCGATGATGTAGCTGATCCCCATGGCCGAAATGCCCGCAATGGTGCGGGGGTTGGGTCGTTCCCTGAAGAGGCTCAAGTCGGCCTTGTCGGCGATGGCCTTCTGCACAAACCGGGTGGCGGCTGCTTTTTCCAGAATTTTTCGGGTAAAGTGACGCATTCATTTCGCCGGAAAGTCTAATTAGAAAAATGGTTTTATAACCCGAAACCTGTTATATAAGCAACCATAATGAAATCCATCAGAATCCATTTTCCCTTCCTGATCGCTGCATTGGCCGTGATGGCGGTGCTGCTTACAATCGCCTTTTTCCGCGTGGAAATCGACACGGACGTCACCAAATATCTGCCGAAAAACGACCCGGTTATGGCGGATGCCGAACATGTCTTCAAGAATCATCCCATCCAGGACCGCTTGGTTATTGATATTGGTCTGAAAGAGGAAGATCTACCACGCCTGCTGGCCTGCGGCCGGTTTGTGGAGCAAAAACTGACCCAAAGCGGCCTGTTTAAGCAGGTGGGCCTTAAAGACTTTCAGAAAGTCATGCCCGATCTCATGGCCCACGTTTTGAGCAACCTGCCCATCATGTTTGATGAAACGGAACTCAAAACCCGGGTGGCACCGCTGCTGACTTCTGAAAAGATCAACGCGAAGCTTCTTAACAATTACAATAACCTGCTGGACCTGCAAGGCATCGGCCGTTCGGAAAGCATTTCGAAAGACCCCCTGGCACTCTCCGACAGGGTTCTGGCACGCCTCTCTTCCCTGGCGCCTTCCAGAAACATTCGATTTCACGGAGGACAACTCATATCGGCTGACGGAAAACACCTCCTTCTGATTGCCACACCCCTTGGATCGGGGACGGATACGGCTCTTGGGCGTAAACTCTCCACCCTTCTGGTGACCGCGGGCCGGGAATTGGCCCATCGGTTCGGGAAGAAGGAAAACCCCGTTGTCCTGACACCCATGGGAGCCTATCGGGCAGCACTGGACAATGAAATCATCGCCCGGCAAGACAGCCAAAGGGCCATACTTCTGGCCAGTCTGGGGATTGCGTTGCTGCTTATTTTCGCCTTTCCAAGACCTCTTCTGGGGCTCTTTGCGTTTCTGCCGGCGCTTTTCGGCTCCGTGGCCGCATTTTTTGTGCTGGCGCTACTGGAGCGGTCAATCTCCATCATGGCTTTGGGTTTCGGCGGCGCGATCATCGCCATTACCGTGGACCACGGCATTGCCTTTCTGCTGTTCCTGGACCGCCCTCGGCTCACGAGGGGAAGGGCCGCAGCCCGGGAAATTTGGTCCGTGGGCCTGGTGGCGGCGCTCACCACCATGGGCGCTTTCGGTGCCTTGATTTTTTGTGATTTTCCTATTTTTCAACAATTGGGCAGATTTTCGGCCCTGGGTATCGCATTTTCGTTTCTGTTCGTCCACACAGTTTTTCCTCTGATATTTCCCGAGATGCCTCCGGCCCGGGAACGGTCCCTGCCCCTTCGAAAAGGGGTGTCAAAATTGACCGGTCTCGGCACAAAGGGCGCGCTTTGTGCCATTGTTTTTGCCATTTTCATGGTCTTCTTTGCACGGCCCGAATTTCTCGTGAGCCTGCACGCCATGAACACCGTCAGCGAAGAAACCCTTTCCGCCGAAAAAACGTTTAACCGAATCTGGGGGAAAAGCATCTTTGAAAACATTTTCCTTATGACGGAGGGCGGGCAGATTTCGGCGCTTCAGACCATGGGAGACAAATTGCTGCCCCTGCTTCATGAGGATCTTGCCTCGGGTGTGCTGGTTTCCGGTTTCATACCGTCCATGGTCTTTCCAGGGGAAAAGAAGTCGATGGAAAATCTTATGGCATGGCGTTCTTTCTGGCATAAAAACCGGGTGGCCCAATTGAAGGAAAACCTCAAAAAGGCATCCACCCACGTGGGGTTCAGCCCGGAGGCTTTCGCACCTTTTCTGGAAACCCTCACCAATGGCGGTTACCAGGCGACATCCACGGAAATCCCCCCCGAATTTCACGAAATGCTGGGAATTAGCCACAATTCCGAAAACGCGCCATGGGTCCAGTTTTCAAACCTGAAACCCGGACCGGCCTATGAACCTCAGGCATTTCACGAGCGATACGGCGCTATGGTCAAAATATTCGACCCGACCTTTTTTTCCCAGCGGCTGGGGGGGCTGTTATTTTCAACGTTTTTGAACATGTTATGGATCATCGGTTTTAGCGTCATCCTTCTGCTTTTTCTCTACTTTCTGAACTGGCGCCTGGTATTGGTTTCGCTCATACCGGTTCTGTTTGCACTGGTCTGTACCCTGGGGACCCTGAACCTCATGGGACATCCCCTGGATATCCCCGGATTGATGCTTTCCATCGTCGTAATCGGCATGGGGATCGACTATTCCCTTTTCATGGTAAGGGGTTACCAGCGGTACGCCAGTGAGGATCATCCGTCTTTTCAACTGATTAAAATGACCATTTTCATGGCGTCATCTTCCACCATCATCGGTTTCGGGGTTTTGTGTTTTTCAAAACACGCGCTTCTCAGAAGTGCGGGATTGACGTCACTTCTGGGAATCACCTATTCCCTGCTGGGCGCCTTTATCATTTTGCCGCCCATCCTCAAATTCGTGCACCAGAAGTCCACAAAAAGAGCGAGAAAGCCTTTGACCCTCAACCGGGCCATCCTTTGCCGATACCGCAACATGGAGGCCTATCCAAGGTGTTTCGCGCGGTTTAAAATGATGGTGGACCCCATGTTTAAAGAGCTTCCCCAATTTTTTGGTGACGGCCTTAATCTGAAGACCGTCATGGATATCGGTACCGGGTTTGGTGTACCGGCCTGCTGGATCGTTGAACGATTTCCAGAGGCAAAGGTTTTCGGCATTGATCCCGATGGTGAAAGGATTCGGGTGGCATCTGTTGTTTTGGGGGAAAGGGGTTTGATAAAACAGGATGCAGCCCCCCATATTCCATCGGTTCCGGTACCGGCGGATGCGGCCGTTATGCTGGACATGATACACTATCTGCCGGATGATGCGTTGGCCCTGACCCTGAAACGGCTTCACATGAATCTCAGCCATGGGGGACTGCTTCTGATTCGGGTGGCTGTTCCCAATGGGAATTCCCGGTCATGGTTGTGGAAACTGGAGGCGATAAAATCCAGACTTTCCCGTATTCCCCTGTATAACCGATCCATCGACGAGATCGTGGAGATACTCTCGAACGCCGGTTTCCAGCTGAAACACAACACCCCCTCCGGACAAAAGAGAGAATCGATCTGGTTGATGGCGGAAAACTGTTGTTAATGCATCACATAAATAGGGTTTTGTCGTGACCTGCTGCTCTCTTTCCTATGCCCATATATTGGGGTTCGCATCCTTTCTGGCGGCGTTCCTGCTGGCCCTGGTTGACGTGTCCTTTGCGGCGGCACCTCTGTTTTTGTTCGTGCTTCTTTGTTTAATAGCGCCTTTCCTGCCTCAATTTGGGTTTTTTCTCCCCGTCATCAGCCGGGGAAATTCAGGTGGAAGGGCTGTATCCATCACCTTTGACGACGGCCCCGATCCCTATAGCACTGAACCGCTGCTGGCCCTTCTTGACCGGCGCGGGGTCAAAGCGACCTTCTTTGTTGTGGGGAAAAAAGCGGCCGCCCATCCTCAACTGATCGAGAAAATACTCAAACCGGGCCATCTGCTGGGAAACCATTCCTACAGCCACGACAACCTCTGTATGCTTAAAAGCAGCCAACACCTGCGTAAGGAAATAAACGCCGCGCAGGAAACCCTGGCCCGGTTTGGCGTGAAAACCCTGGCTTTCAGGCCCCCCGTGGGCATCACCAATCCAAGGCTTGGGGGGGTTCTCGAAGATTTGGGGATGATTAACGTAAACTTCAGCCGCCGGGGAATGGATTTCGGAAACAGGCGCATCAGAGGTCTTTCAACGCGCGTGCTCAAGCATTTGCGACCCGGTCATATCATTGCCCTCCATGATGTTATGCCCAAAAGACGGGGAGATTTACAACTGTGGCTGGACGAAACTGACAAAGTATTGCAGGGCATCGAAGACCGGGGAATGAAGGTTCTTCCCCTCCCGGAGCTCATGGGGCTGCCGGTGATGATACGGACATCTGATTCCGGCGGCGGCTGATATTTTGAGGGTGGTGAAAAAAAGCTTGACAGAAATTTTACGTTGGTTTATATATATAAACACTTTGTTAACTTTTTACCTTTTTTGACGATCCCATGGCCTTCTATCGATTTGAATCATTTTTTGAACGGGTTTCAGCGGCAACGGGCATCCGGTCCCAGACGGAACTGGCAGCTGTTCTCGGGATCAACCGCTCAGCCGTAACCCAGGCCAAGAAAAAGGGGGCGATCCCCGCCAGTTGGGTTCTGGGGCTTTCACGAAAATTCGGTTTGAACCCCGACTGGCTTGAAAAGGGCACCGGAGATCCGAAGAAGAACAAATTCTGCCACGACCCTGAATTCGATAAAATTCCAAAAGTCAATGCCCGCCTTTGCGCCGGAAACGGGTCTTTTGAGGTGGGGTCCGATATTCAGGGTTTCTACGCTTTCAGGAAGGACTGGTTGAGCCGAAAGGGAAGCGCCGGGAAAATGGTCCTCATGGACATCTTCGGCAACAGCATGGCCCCCGAATTAAAGGATGGGGATACGGTGCTGGTTGACGAATCCCAGAAAGCCATCATCGCGGGCGCTCTATACGCAGTGGGCATTGAGGACACGGTGATGGTCAAACGGGTGGAAAAGCATCCGAACAGCCTGGTACTACAGAGTGACAACAAGGATTATGCGCCGATTTTCCTTCGGGAAAGTGAAATGGACATGGCCCGAATTATCGGAAAGGTGGTGTGGGTAGGCCGTGAATACCGTTAATGGCAACCGGAATATTTTTTTGCCCAGAATGTTCATATAAATAAACTTCATGTTATTTTAATGGTACAGGTGGAGGTGTAAAAATGCAACAGAGATTTTGTGGGTGTGGATTTCCAGTGTGGGTCCAGTATCGTTTTTCGGGTCCCAAATGCCGAACGCTGTTCTGGTCGAGGGGCGATGACATGAGAGAGCATCTCAACAGGTGCCCCTGCTGTTTCAAAAAACTGAATATCAATGATATTCCGTGAGGAGTGGAGGTCCCGGAAGGCGCAGGCTTTTCGGGACGCAATTTTTCTTTTCCCTTCCATTTCGACCTCTGAATCTGCTAGATTTTATCCTCCGTTCCCGGTCAATGGGTCTTGAGTGAATTGGGGCGAGCATGGAGGTTGTATGGCAGAAAGACCTGCACGGACATTTCGAAAGGACATTGCCAAACCGGAGCGCTTTGTCATCACCCTTGAGCTGGTCCCGGGGGAGCAATCCAAAGGCCGCAGTGTTGATACGGTCATGGCCATCGCGGAAAGTGCTCTGGCAGACGGCAGGGTTTCAGCCGTGAGCATCACGGACAATCCGGGCGGACACCCTTCACTGAGCCCGGATGTCCTGGGACGGGACATCATCCGAAAGGGAATGGATGTGATTGTCCACTTCACATGCCGTGACCAGAACCGGGTAGGACTTGAGAGCCGCGCCCTGCAGCTGGGGCATATGGGGATTCGAAATATCCTGGCACTCACCGGTGATTTTTCAGGAGACGGGTTTGCCGGCAGAGGTGCTCCGGTTTTTGATCTGGACTCGGTAAGCCTTCTCGTCATGCTCAAGATGATGGGGGAAGGCACCCTGGCGTCAGACGATCGGGAAAATTTCTTTGTGGGATGCGCGGTCTCCCCCTTTAAGCTGACAGAGGAAGAAGGCTTTTGCCAGTACGCCAAAATGCGGAAAAAGGTGAAGTCATCCGCCCGTTTCATCGTCACCCAGTTAGGTTACGACATCTCTAAATTCCATGAACTGCTTTGTATTCAAAGAGAGTGGAACATGCAAACCCCCACCCTGGGTTCGGTATATGTCCTGACGCCCGGGGCGGCTAAAATCATGGCCAAAGGGCGTATACCCGGTGTGGTGGTAACCCCTGAATTGCTAAAAAAGGTTCAGGGGGAATGGCAAGACAAAAAGGAAGGGCATCGGGCGGCAGTTGAACGCTCGGCCCGACTGGCGGTGGTCCTCAAAGGCCTGGGGTACAAGGGAGCCCATTTCGGAGGCATCAACCACCATTTTGACACCCTTTCGCAAATTCTGGATCGCATGGAAAAAATCGAGGGCCGATGGCGGGATTTTGTTCCGGAATTTGATTTCCCGCAGGAAAACGGGTTCTACCGCTATACCCGGGATCCGGAAACCGGACTTTGTGGTACGGAATTGAGTCCTTCAACGAGCCGGATATCGTCCGGAGAAAAAATGCTGTTTGGCGTATATCGAGAGGTTCATCGCACCTTTTTCAGCCATGATGCGCTCTTTTCGACCCTGTACAGAAATCTCTGCGGCAGGCTTGAAAAACGTCCCTTTGGATACCTTTTTACCAAAACCCTCGAAGATATTACAAAAAAAATGCTTTTTTCCTGCTGGGAGTGCGGGGACTGCAGCCTTCAACACCTGGCTTTTTTCTGCCCGGAATCCCAATGCCCCAAACACGCCCGAAACGGGCCCTGCGGCGGCAGCCGGGAAAGCCGATGTGAAGTACACCCGGACCGTCACTGCGTGTGGTTCAAGGCCTACCGACGCTGGGCGGCCATTGACCGACCCGATAAAATCTATCAGGGATTTATCCCGCCCCGCAACTGGGAACTGGACCGAACCTCCTCATGGATCAATTTTCACCTATGCAAAGACCATCAAGGATCGCCTTCATTGACCGATCCCACGGACCCGAAATCGTGAGATTCTCCTTTTAAATTGCCGGATTGTTGACTCTGCCGTGAAGTTTGATTATATTGTTGGGCAGAAGATGATATTTTTCCTAACCAGGGTAATTTGAAGATGATCAAAAAAATCCAAATCGTCATAAGCCTGTTGATGGTTTTTCTCTTTTTCGGCGGCGCTTCCCTGTACGCGGCCGATTACGAACAGGAATTTGTGGTACGGCCGGAACCCATCCTTTCAGCTGGCGCCAACCGATTGAATTTGCGTTTCAACATCCGTCATGGGAAGGTTACGCTCAAAGTGTCCGATGATCCCGGTTTCATTGTGAAGGTCCTCGTGGGCTACGACCAGACGGAGCTTATGCCCATATCCTCAGAAAACTTCTCGGGGGGTACTTTCTCGGTGGACTTTTCCTCGGGTGACTTTTCTGACCAGGACACGGCCAACCCTTTGCAGATTTGGGAAATCCAGATCGGAAAGTATGATATGGAGACCAACCTGACCCTCAATTTTACCGGTGTCCAAACGCATATGGACCTGGGGGGAATGCCGCTCGACACCCTCGCCCTGAATCTTAAGGGAACCCAGGCGACGGTGGATATCAGCGAGCCCACATTTTTCAGCGTTCGGAAACTTGGCATAGCCCTGGAGGGGACTTTCTTCACGCTGGCCCATACCGGCAATACCAATTTCGAGAAATTTCAGTTAAGCGCCGCGGGCAGCAGCATCGACCTTGATTTTAGAGGCGCTTACGCAGCCGGCGATTACAATGCGGATTTCAACCTGAGCGGCAGCAGTGCCAGGATCAGCCTACCGGTGACGGCGGGGGCCCTTGTTGTTCACCGCCCGGAAAACCGCCCCGTCGCACTGGCGGGCGGGGGTTGGTCGAAAGAACAAAGCGGCTCTCCTGCGGGTTATATGACGGATGACTATGAGGATCAGGAATCCAGGCTTAACCTGTATATATGGTCGGCCGCCACCAGTGTACATATCAAGCGGGATGGAACGAATTTGCAGTACCAGCTTTCCTACTGATGTTTTTCAATTTCTTTCCGTAGACTTCTGAGTCTTTCTTTGTGCCACTTTGCTCCGGGTTTATACAGTTTTTTCTGTTCCCGGGCATTCAGCAGGCGCATGGTTTGAACCGCCGGCGGAGAGGGAATGGTGAGACGGGTATCCCTGGTTGGCGTTTCTTCCGGACCCAAACCCGCCGCAAGCCGGTTCCGGTGACAGGAAAGGCACCCCCTGCCAAAGGGGGCAATCGTATGGGGCACGTAGGGCATGAACGACCATCCCCGTCCGCTGCCGTCCCCCCTTGTGGGGGCAACGCTGTCAAGGAAGACGTGGCCCTGTTCGTTTACAGCGGAGATCAGGTATTGGTATCGTGGTCGCAAAATGGCAAAACGGCCCGTTTGATCCACACCCAGGGGCATGGGCTCCCATCGTCTGAACCGCCAGCCCATGGACCAGATTCCCGGTTTTTTCCCGCCGGACAGCCAGTCCGTTGAAACCGGGTAGCCGACCACCTCTTTTTCAGTGTGGATTTTCAGCTCTTTTTCCAACGCCGGATCCCCCTGGACCGTTCGGCCAATCCATTTGTAATCCTGAATAATTTCCTCGTGCATGACGCTCAGGCCATAATCCTGGTAGGACCACTGGGCATGGCAGGCGCTGCAGCGAACCTTCCCGTGGGCATCAATGCGATGGGCGGCTGAAGCGGCTGAAAACAGGGGAAGCGGGTGCTTTTTACCGGAATTCCGCGAAACAAAATAATAGCCGTCAGACGATTTTCCGATTGCTGAAATGGCTAAATCGGGGAGCGGTTCACCGAATCCCCCATGGCAATCCCTGCAGGATCGTTTGGGCACTTCCATTTCATAACTGTAGGAATGCCCGTTTCCCATGACATCTTTCTGTGTGTGGCAATCGATGCACCAAAGACCTCTTTCAAAATGAACATCTTTTGAGAGATGATGGTAATCCAGCCCGTGGGTCCTGGGTTTCGGCTTTCCCTGGACCAGCGGGGAGCGGAAATCATCGCTGTAATCATGCTCAAAAAGCCCTTCATAGTCAGCCCCCACGTGGTTCTGGTGATGACAGTGAAGGCACTGCTCGTTGGGGATCTTCCGGGTCCAGGTGTGTCGGGTCGGGTAGCCTGCCTTTGATTTTAAAATGGCCCGATCCTTTCCCCGGTAACGACCGTCATCGCTGTAGTGCATGTGACATGCGGCACAACCGGTGGCCCGGTAAAGGCCGGTCCCCCCCGGGCCCCGCGTGTGGATGTGGCATCTCAGGCAGCGCCTTCGCAGAAAATCGTCCACGAGGTCCTTCGGGCCTCCCGGAACTTTTGAGAAATCGGCCTCCGGCAGGGGTTTAAGGGGGCCTTTAATACCGTAGATGGCCGGCGCGGCGATTTCCTGGGCACCCCAGAGAAAACGGGTCTGGTTGATGACGCCTGCCAGGGACCAGTGAAGGGAATGTTCCAGTGTCTCGATTTCCGCCTGGTGGCAGGGAAGACAGAATTGACGCACGGTGGTGGGATCGGAGGGATTCCGAAGGATGGCCTGGTGGCTCGCAAGGGGCCTTGCGTGGCGGTCCTTCGGGTGCAGGTGGCATGTGGCGCAGGGAAAGGGGTGATTGGGGCCCATGGTCTCAATCCCTTCGTGGCATGCCGTGCAATCGCTGAAATCGCCTTCAGGCGCATTCTCTTCCCTCGCGGAGCTGTTCCCAAACGATGGTGCTGACACAAAGCAGAGACACAGGAGCAATATCAGAGCGTACCTTGGAAAAAGACAATGGCGCCGGTTTAATTCAGACATGGTAACCCCTGCTCCGTTTCAAACCGCTTCAAAGATTTTGGGAAATCCTCATAAATCCTGTCTTCATAAGCGCTGTGGCACAAAACACAAGCGTCCACCGAGAGAATTCGGTCAATTTCATTCGCGTCAAATGGCCTCACCCCGTTTTTTGATCCGGTTTGAAGGGGTTTTCCCGAAAGGGTTACAAAACCATCCAGGGGAAAGGGAAGGCCTGAACCATGATCCGACTCTGCTGGCTGGTGGGTGGGCCTGAAAATTCGCTTCTCCCCACTTTGGTAAAGTATGCCTTCACCCAGCCCCATGGTTTTGGGATCCGTGTGGCAATCGATGCATGTGCGGGATTTTTCCCGTGTGGTGTGGGGATCAAATGCGGAGAGGTTGAGGGTTGTAAAGGATTCGGCTTTTAGATATTGACCGGCATCGCCGAAAGCGGAATAAAACACCTGGCAGGGTGAAATGGGAAAGATCCGGCCATCACCGCGAACCCCCAGGGAAGGTGTGCTAAAACGCAAATAGGAACGGGCTTCCTTCCATTTGCCAGCGGTTTTCTTCCCGCTGATCCAGTCTTTCTGCAGCCCTGTTTTTTGGTAAGTCAAATGGCATCCATAGCACTGGGGAACCCAGGCGCTGTGGCAAGCCTGACAAGAGAGCCGATCATGGCCTTTCAGGTTGTGATGGGCTTTTTTGGGTTCGTTCACACCCTGCAGTTTCAGAGGCCGACCGTCCATTTTCCGGTAGAAGACCGGTTTTCCATTGACCTTTTGAAGATTATACAGGGGGGTTCCCTTCCGGGTGAGGCCCATGGGGTTTTTGCCGGGCTCAGGTATTTTTCCGTTGAGGGCGGCCAGCCGATTCCCAAGGGATTGGGCCTCCGGATTCGAGCCGAACCGGGGTGAATGGCATGCCTCACAGGTAATGTCCACCTGGTCCGCCATTTTGTCGTATAAATGGCCGTCTCCCATGAGCCCGGTGGCCGTGTGGCAATCGATGCAGATCATTTTTCCGTTTTCAAAATGGATATCGGGTGGGAGATCGAGATAAAAACGGTTTCCGGAAAGCCGCCTGTTGCTCAAACCGTCTCCTTTGTAGGGTGTGCCATAGCCTGCTGATTCGAATTTTCCGAAATAGGATAATCCGATTCTGGCGGACCGATTATGGCACTTGACACAGTTTTCAGAAGGGATTCTCGTGGTCATTTTGGGATGTTTGATTAAGAGGCTTCCCTTGTTTTTCATTT
Source organism: Desulfobacteraceae bacterium (assembly GCA_016844935.1). GTDB lineage: Bacteria > Desulfobacterota > DSM-4660 > Desulfatiglandales > Desulfatiglandaceae > NaphS2. Next base: position 12,250 of record JAERTK010000219.1, read on the forward strand.
TTTCTTCATCCACCACGTGACAATCACTGCATCCGCCGCCCCTTCTGCCCACCTCTCCTTTCCCACCTTCCTTTTCTTTCCACAAATGGCACCCGCCACACATTTTGCGGTAGAGATCGAGGGGAACATTTGAGGGAGGCTGTTTTCCATACAGGTCCCTCACGCCCAGGGGCTTTTCCAATCCAAGTGCGCGCTTGTACCCATTGCCCCATTCATCTTGAACGACCTTGAGTATACCCCTGTTGGTGGCCATAAGGCTTTTTTTCACACGGGCCGCGATATCTCCATGACAGCCGGGTTTTCCACAGGTCATTTCTACCACACGAAGATCTCCCGGGTTCTTGACCAGGGTGGCGTGCGCTCTTTTTTCATCCAGGGAATAGGCGTTTCCCAGATGACAGGAACTGCATCCAAAAGCGGCGGCAGGGTGAGACCGGTCGGAATCCGACATCTCCTTATGGCAGAACAGACACCCTTCCCCGGAAAACCCTTTGGGACGGTTCAACAGGTTTTCCTTTAATATCAGCACTCCCGCCAGGATGAGCAGGGGTAGAATAATCAAGATTCGCTTCAATGGGGTTCAACTCCATTCTTCGGGGCCAACCTCCATTGACAACAGCAATAAATGGCCCCGTAAACTAAAATTCTAACCCAAAAACCCCCTTTCAGTCCATACTTCAATCATTCAGCAGTCATTTTTATTTTGGAAGCGCTTGACAAATTGAAGAGCTGCTTTGTATAGCTATTTATGCTTTACAGTGATGACTTAACCGGAGGGCACCCGTGAAAAAAAATTCTCTTGTTTTTTTCATTCTGTGGGCTGGCATGAGCCTTTTTTTATTTTCCGTATCCGGATGGGCTCAGCCCTCAACCCACACTGTGGTCAAGGGAGATACCCTTCAGAGTATCAGCGTTGAATACTATGGAAACCGGGATCTTTGGCCGAAGTTGTGGAAAATGAATTCCTTCGTAACCGATCCCAGCCGTCTCCATCCCGGTGACGTTATTTCTCTCCTGAAAGATGTGCCCATCAAAGCGGTTTCGATTCAAAGCGTGGCAGAGCTTCAGTCCCTGATCGGAGCAGATGATGCCACTTGGGCCATCAAAGGGGTTGATGTCTCTGAATATTGCAATGTGGCGGCGTTGGGTTTTTTATCGCCTGACGGTGTAAAACCCTGGGGCCGCGTGACGGCTGATGAAACTGAGCGGATCTTTCTGGCCCAGTACGACAATATCTATGTGACATTTGAAAAAGACCGTAAGGTCAAGCCCGGGGACATCTTCTACCTTTACAGGGAATCGGACAGCCTTGATCACCCGCTTACGGGATCGGACGTGGGAACCGCGGTACTGTTTCTGGGAAAAATTGTCCTGAAAGAAAAGGTCAGCGAGAGCTCTTTCAAAGCGGAGATCATAGAAAGTTACCGGGTCATGAGGGTGGGAGACCCGCTTCTACCTTACAAACCCATATCCAGCTGCATTCAGCCATCAAACCCGGATTGGAAAAAATGCGGGGAAAATAAAAACTGCAGTGCCGCCATTGTGGCTTCCAAAGACCAGTTTGAATTGGAGGGGCAATATTCGGTGGTCTATATCAATCAGGGCTACAAGCACGGCCTTGAGCGGGGCAACCTTTTTGCCATTGTGACCCGCATGGAAACATCCGTCACAAACGGAGCGGATCTGCCGGATCTGGCGCTGGGGTATCTCATTATTGTGGAATCAAGGCTTGAAACGGCCACGGCGGTTGTGCTGAACGCAAAAAAGGATTTTCCAAACGGAACAATGATCAAAGCGGTTAACCTGAACCGTGAACTTGAAAAAACCTTGGCGGCCCAGGGAATAGACATTAAAGCGCTTGGCATCAAAAAGATTGACATCAAAAATGAACTGGTTCCCGCTTTAATAAAAATGAGAGAAAATGTTGATTTGAAACAGGATTTACCCGAAAGCCTCTATCTGTTGTCAACCATGGTGAAATGTTCGCCAAATGGACCATGAAAGCTGACTGACGGAGAAAATGCTTGACTAATCCGTTTCATCCTGTTTTATACTCCCGCCATTCCGGCCTTAAATTCGAACCCCTTGACACCCCATGACCATACCACAGGATCATAGACAGGCATGGCTGGCCCTTTACATGATTCCCGGATTGGGAAATGTGGTCTTGAGAAGGCTGTTTGAGAAATTCCATGATGTGAACGCCATCTTTGAAGCGAGTTTTTTTGATTTAATGGGGGTGAAGGGGCTCAAGAAGGGGATCGCCCGGAAAATTCTGGAACGGGGATTGCTGGAACGGGCCGAAAAGGAGGTTTCAAAGGCTGAACGCACCGGGGCAAAGATCCTGACGTACCAGGATCCCGTTTACCCTGTTTTATTGCGTGAGATTCACAATCCGCCCATGGTGTTGTTCGTCAAGGGACTGGAAATTCCTCTGGAGCAAACCTTTGTGGGCCTGGTGGGGTCCCGGAATCCGACCCATTATGGACTGAAGGCCTCTGAAAGAATCTCCATGGCCTTAGCGAAAAGGGGCGCCGGCGTGGTCAGTGGTCTGGCCCGGGGGATCGACGCATCCGCGCACCGAGGCTGCCTTCGGGGTGGCGGTTTCACCATCGGCGTACTGGGAACAGGCATCGATGTGGTTTATCCCAGCTCAAACCGGAAACTGTTTGACCAAATGGTCGAAGAGGGCGTGGTTCTGTCAGAGTTTCCCATGGGTACATCCCCCGAACCCCGGAACTTCCCCATCCGAAACCGGGTGATCAGCGGGCTGGCCCGGGGGGTCGCTGTGATTGAAGCGACGCGGAAAAGCGGGTCCTTGATTACGGCCGCCCTTGCTCTTGAACAGAATCGCGAAATATTTGCCCTTCCCGGAAGCGTTGATTCTTTTAAGAGTACCGGTACCCACTGGCTCATCAAACAGGGCGCCCGGCTCATTGAAAATGCCGATGATATCCTGGATGAACTATGGTTTTTGAAGCAACGCGCAGGGGCAAAAAAAGAACGGGAAACGCCTTTGCCAAAGGGGAAAATGGACAGCGTTGAACGCACCGTATACGACATCATCGGAAATTATCCGATCCATATTGACCAGATTGCCCGCGCGGGCGCCATGGACGCGGGGCAGGTAGCCACAATTTTGCTCAAAATGGAATTAAACGGAACCATTCGGCAACTTCCCGGAAAAATGTACGTGCGTGATTAGGGCCTCGGCAAAAAATAAATGCACCACCTGGCTTGTCTTTTGGCCCGTCTACTGTGTTGCATCCACCGGCACATATCTTCAAATATGCACCGGTGGATGCGCCTTATAGACGAACCAAAATACAGCGCAATCTTGCACATTTAATTTTTGCCGAGACCCTTAAACCTTAAAGATTTAAAAAAATAGCAAAGACTGGATCTAAAGAATGCCAAAAAACCTTCTCATCATCGAATCACCGGCCAAGGCCAGGACCATCAAAAAATACCTGGGACCTGATTTTAAAATAATGGCCTCGGTAGGGCATGTGAAAGACCTTCCCGTCAGCAAACTGGGCGTTGATATTGAGAAAAATTTCGAACCCGATTATGTCACCATTAAAGGAAAAGGGAAAGTCCTCAAGGATCTGAAAGCCGCCGGGAAAAACGCTGAAGCCATTTACCTGGCGCCCGACCCGGACCGGGAGGGGGAGGCCATTGCATGGCACGTGGCCCAGGAATTGGGGAAGGGACAAAATAAACAGAAAATCTATCGGGTACTCTTTAACGAACTCACCAAAAAAGCCATTCAGGAGGCCGTTAAATCACCCCAGACCCTTGACCGGAACAAATTCGAGTCTCAGCAGACCCGGCGTATTCTGGATCGCCTGGTGGGTTACCAGATCTCCCCGCTTCTCTGGAAGCGGGTTAAACGGGGCCTAAGTGCCGGTCGTGTCCAATCCGTGGCCGTAAAGATGATCTGCGACCGTGAACGGGAAATTCAGGCTTTCGAACCGCAGGAGTACTGGTCCCTGACAGCGCACCTTGAAGGCTCGGAGCCCCCTCCCTTTGGCGCCAAATTTTTTCAATACAAAGGGAAAAAAACAGACCTTGCCAATAGAGAACAAACCTTTGGCATCCTCTCTGAAATCCGGGAGCTCCCCTTTGAAGTCTCAAAAGTCACCCGGAAGCGGACCAAGAAAAATTCACCCCCGCCATTTATCACCAGCCTCCTGCAGCAGGAAGCCTTTAGAAGATTACGTTATTCCGCTAAAAAGACCATGTCCGTAGCTCAGAGCCTCTACGAAGGGGTTTCCCTGGGGAAAAAAGGGTTGGTGGGCCTCATTACCTACATGCGGACCGATTCTTTTAACCTTTCAAATGATGCCATTGATCAGGCGCGCACCTATATTGAAAAGGAGTTTGGAAAGGCGTTTCTACCGGATAAGCCCAATCGTTTCAAGAGTCGCAAAGGGGCCCAGGAAGCCCACGAAGCCATCCGACCCACTTCGGTGGCCCTTGCGCCCAAAACCATATCAAAATACCTGAGCCGGGAACAGTCGGCCCTCTATGAACTGATCTGGAAACGGTTCGTGGCCTGCCAGATGAGTCCCGCGCAACTGGACAAGACCCAGGTGGAAATCAAAGCCGGAAACGCCGGGTTCCGAGCCAACGGCTCGGTGATGGTATTCAAGGGCTTTACCGTGCTCTATCAAGAACGAACAGAGGCACTAAACGCGAAAAATAAAAAACAGAACGGGGCAGATACGCCGCTGCCACCTTTGACAAAGGGGCAGATTCTGACCCTGTTGAAGCTGGATCCGGCACAGCATTTTACCCAGCCCCCCCCACGGTTCACGGAAGCTTCCCTGATCAAGGCCCTTGAAGAAAACGGCATCGGCAGACCCTCCACCTATGCGGCCATCCTGGCCAACATCAGTGGCAGAGAGTACGTTTTGGTTGAAAAAAGACGATTCATCCCCACTGAACTGGGGTTTTTGGTGACGGATCTCCTGGTCAAGAATTTTCCCGATGTGTTGAACACAACCTTTACAGCCCAGATGGAAAACAACCTGGACCAGATCGAGCGCGGCAAAGAAAAGTGGACGGATGTGCTCAAACGGTTTTATCATTCCTTTGAAAAAGACCTGGACAAGGCCACCGAAGGGATGAAAGGCGAGGTTCTAACGGAGATCACCTGTGAAAAATGTCAACGCCCCATGGCCGTTAAATCGGGGCGAAACGGTATTTTCCTGGCCTGCACCGGCTACCCCGAATGCCGCAACACCGCCAATTTTACCCGGGATGAAAAAGGGGGAATTATCATTGAAGCCACTCCCGACGCGGGGGAGGAAAAAGGGACCTGTGAGAAATGCGGCAAACCCATGGTTGCCAAAAATGGCCGCTATGGCCCCTTTGTGGCCTGCTCCGGTTACCCGGACTGCAAAAACATCTGGGCGCCGGATCCGGTGAGCACCGGTGTGCCATGCCCCGAGGAGGGTTGTTCGGGAATCCTTGTGGAGAAGACATCCAAGAAAGGCAAGAAGTTTTTTGCCTGCAATCAATATCCCAAATGCCGATTTGCCACCTGGGATGAACCCTATGAAGGCACCTGCCCGGAGTGCGGCACACCGGTACTGTCCATCAAACAGCCCAAAAAAGCAACCGGCCCCATTGTCGCCTGCAGAAAAAAGGGGTGCAGTTTCAAGGAACCCCTTTCAACTTATTCTGATAAAACGGACCAGAAGTGATGCCGGATGGGTCTTTAAAAGCGATCAGGCTCCCGTTTTCCCTCTCCGCATTTTACGGGCTTCTTCTTTCCACCCCTTCCGCTTTTTACCCCTTTTTTTCCGTGAAGGGTCCGGATCTCTCCGGGGGTCAAGGACAAACGAGCCCGGGGTCGGGGGTTTGAGATCCGGCTCGGTTTTTTGCTTTTTGTGGACTTTCTTGTCTTCCCTTTCCAGCAGATCTTTCGATGGCAGGGGGCCTGCGATAAAATGAGCGGGAATCTCCGGCGCCAGAAACAGATCTCCAAAAGGAAAAATCAACACACCTTTTCTTCCTGCCGCTGCAGCGGAGATCTCCAGCAGCACCGGATGCTGATCCCGGCGGCGCCCCAGACGGAGAGCCATCTTCCGGTCGGTGGAAAGCGCCAGATACGAATTTTCCTCAGCCTTTAAGCCCCTTTCCATGGCCACCAGATGAGCCCGTTTTCGGACGGGGGTATAAAGCAGACCCGGCAATGGCAGATCATTGTAATCATTCAGAACCCAACGCCTCTCCCGGGACCGGATCCGGTCGTTTTCAGTCTCAAAGAGTTCCCGGTCCCGGCCCATGAGCATTTCGTTGATATGGGAATACCGCACATAACGCCACCCGTTTTCCTCGTGCAGGGCTTTGAGCAGGTCTTTGTAACCCACAAACCCCTCCTCACTGGGAACCAGGCCGAATTCATCAGGCCGATACCCCAGGATATAGGTCAACATGCGGCTCAGTTCGGTCACCTTTCGCTGTTGATGCCGGTTGCCCAGATCCCAGTCTCCTACAGGCCCTCGGTCCTGGCCAGTTGGCCCATGACGTGATCCCGAATCTCGCGGGGCGTGGGCAGTGGGGTTTTCAGTTTACCGTGAGAGACAAGCGGCGTCAGAATTTCAAACATCTTCCCGCCGCAGGAACAGGATTTCGGGGTTTTTCCCCTGGGAACCACCACGGTCTCCATACAGTCTTCACAGCGCATGACGTTTTTCGATCCGGACCGTTTTCCTTTCTTGGCCAGCGGCTTGTTTTCCACTTCCACAATGTCCATGGAAAAATCGATGACCGGGGCGGCGGTGATGGCGGTACCGACGCCGAAAGCGTCGGCACAGTCCCGATAGTCCTGGATTCGGTATTCATCCAAACCGCCGCTGATAAAGAGTTTCACATGCCCAAATCCACGAAGATCCAGTTCCCAGCGCACCTCTTCCATGATTTTCCTGAAATCCCCCCGTCTTGATTTCGGGGTGTCCAGACGGACCGCATAAAGGTCTTTCCCCAGCGCCTTTGCGACGTTTAAGGCTTCAACCTTTTCATCATTAAACGTATCAATGAGGCTCACCCGTTTCACGTGAGGTGCAATAATGTCGTGAAAGGCTTGGGTAGCCGCCACCGTGTCGCCCATAATCAGAATCAACGCATGGGGCATGGTACCGGAGGGCTCAATTCCCACCAGTTCCGCACCGAGACCCAATGCAACACCATCGCACCCGCCGATATAGGCGTTTCGTTCCACCATGGGGGCAATGGCCGGGTGCATGCGACGGGCGCCAAAGCTGGTGAGGGGCAAGTTTCCCGCGGCTTTTCGGCAGCGGGCCGCCATGGTGGCCACCCCGGATGCCTGACAGAGAAATCCCAGCAGGGCTGTTTCGTATCGACCAAAATCAAGGTATTTTCCCCGGATCTCCAGAACCGGCTGAAAGGGGTGGATGAATGTTCCTTCCCGGATAACGCGGACATCCACCGGAAGGTCTTTGAGCAGGGAAATACATTCTTCCACGCCCGCAAGAACCGCCCAGGGGTAATCCTTTGGGAAATCCTTGGCCAGGAATTCGGCGGTTACCACCCGATCAATTCCTTTGGCCTCAAGAATTTCCCGGGTCCTTTCAAAATAAACATCGGTTACGAGACCATCCCGTATTTGCTGAGAGTTGGCTGTATGAATCAAGATTGTCCTCCTTGTATCAGCATCTCCTGATCGAACCCCTATGATACAGAGAATTGATTTTTTCGCAAGAGGAAGGATTCAGAAAAATCAGGCCGTCAACATGATAACCAGTGTCAATAAGAACAGGACATGTATTATGACAATGATTCTTTTGTTGAGATTGACGCATTCATTCATCTTCTGCAAACGTTGAAGTCCTCCGCATAGCCGCCTGAACCTGTCCAGGGCGAGATACCGGCGGTTGTCCGAACGGGAGTTCCCCTGAAAGGCAAATGAAGGATAGACGGCATAAAAATGGTTGTCCCTGAGATCACGCAACATGTCGTCAAAGGGCGTTCCCTGCCAAGGCCCATTTACCAGGCGCTGTGCAAAGCCTGCATTTATAACATAGGCGTGGCATAGACTTCGGAAATTGACTTTCAGTACGGATTTGTTTTCTGTTTTCCGGCTCCCCCTGACCATACATCCCAGGAACAGTATTTTCCAGTCCGTATGGGTTGAAAGGAAATCAATGGAAGATTTGAGGACTTGAGGGCTGAAACGATCAAAACAAATATCATCTTCAAAAATCAACATATTATCAGCGCCCGCATGAAGTCCCTTTTTCATGCAGTGAAGATGAGATTCATAAATCCCCTGTTCACAATCAACGGGATGCTTTTTCACAATGACAAATTCGACGCTTTTCAACAGGCCGACGGCGTCAAACTGTGCTTTGGCCTCGTTTCGCCGGTCTGATCTTTCCGCTAGAGAAATACAGTAGATTTTGTCAAAATAATCCCAGCTCACAGCAGTTCTCCAAAAAGAGCCCCCCTTACGAAAACAGGTAATCCGGCAGATCCCGGATCGACCTGATGCCCTGGGGATTCAGTCCGGGCGGTGACTTTGCCCCTTCCAGATTGCTTCGGGGCAGAAGGCAGGCGGAAAAACCCATTTTTTCAATCTCTCTCATGCGCATGTCCGACTGGCCGACCCCCCTGATTTCCCCGGCCAGACCCACTTCTCCAAAAACCACCAGGTTCCGGTTCACATGTTTTTCCAGAAAGCTGCTCATCATGGCGGAAACAATTCCCAAATCCGCCGCAGGCTCGTCAATTTTCAGACCGCCGGCCACATTGACAAAAATATCCTGATCCCCCAATTCCATCCCCAGGCGTTTTCCCAGCACTGCCACCAAGAGGGATATGCGGTTCTGGTCGATACCCCTGGCGGTTCTTCTGGGCATGCCCAGGGGGCTTGGGCTCACCAGGGCCTGGATCTCCACCAGCAGGGGGCGGGTCCCCTCCATGCAGGAAATGATGGCCGATCCGGGCACGTCTTCGGGCCGTTCCGCCAGGAAAATTCCGGATGGATTGGTCACCTCTTCCAGACCCGAACCCTTCATTTCAAAAACACCGATTTCGTTGGTGGAGCCATATCGGTTTTTCACAGCCCGCAATATTCTGAAGGCATGGCCCCGGTCCCCTTCGAAATAGAGCACCGTATCCACCAGATGCTCCAGCACCTTGGGACCGGCGATGGCGCCATCCTTGGTCACATGCCCCACCAGGAATACCGGAATTCCAGAACTTTTGGCAAAGGCCATAAGCCTGGAAGCGGTTTCCTTCACCTGGCTCACACTGCCGGGGGAGGAAGGGATATCCCGGGTATAAAAGGTCTGGATGGAATCCACGGCCAGGAGATCCGGCTTGAGTTGGGCGGCCCGGTCAAAAAAATCTTCGATACAGGTTCCCGTCATGACATACAGGTTTTCCGCCCGGATGCTCAACCGATCGGCCCTCATTTTGATCTGCTGCATGGATTCTTCACCGGAAAGGTACAGGGACTTCAATCCCCGGTGAGCAAACCCGCCCAACACCTGAAGAACCATGGTGGATTTACCGATGCCGGGGTCCCCCCCGATCAACACCAGGGAACCGGGAACCAAACCGCCGCCTAAGGTACGGTCGAACTCCGCGATACCGGTGCCCCATCTCAATTGGGGGGAAAGGGAAATGGCGTCTATACATTCCGGTTTGCTCATGGTGGAGCGGCCGGCATCCTTGCCGCGGGGAGCCTCGCTCTCCTCCAGAAGGGTCCCCCACTGTTCACACCCAGGGCACCGGCCCAGCCATTTCGGGGTTTCATAGGCGCAGTTCTGGCAGACATACCGTGATTTGATTTTTGCAGCCATATTTTAAAGGTCCCAACCGTGAAACAAGAAAAAAGGCAAGGGGTTCCTGGCGAACCGCTTGCCCCTGTAAACATCTATAAACGAGCCAATTTCAAAATGTTCAATTTTGTTCGAGATCAAGGAAGGCGAAAATTTTAACCGCAGGAATATAATAAATATTTCGAGGATTAAAATTTGAGCCTGACGCAGAGATCGGGCAAAAGGGGGCATTTTGAAACTGGCTCGAACTATTTGAATTTCTCCACGGTCTCATGGTAGACATCCTTGGTTTTATTCCACAGGCCCTTAATCTCTTTGCTGAAATCGCTGCCGCTTTCCGCCATCTTTTTTTCCAGTTCATCGATCTTCCGATTCAATTTGGCGAGGGATTTCTTTGTTTTCTCGTCCGCCTGCCTGGCCGCCATTTTCAAAAACACCTTTGCATCCGCAAGGGATCTCTTGGCAGCCTCGTATCGGCCCTTTGCATAATCCTTGGTGGCCTGCCAGAGGCTTTCCTGGGCCAGCACCATGGGACCGTAGGATGAAATGGAGATCACCTGTACCCCGTCTTCGGCCGCCTTCAACATCTGATCGGCTTCAGTATCTTTTCCTTCGGCCAAAAGGTGCAGGGCTTCGGCCACTTTCCGCTCCGTGTAACGCAGGGGCAGATCGATTTCCACATAGACCAGGGACTCGCCAGCCAATTCCAGGGACTCTGCGCCCTTCTTTTTGTCATCCTCTTTCAGCGCTTTTTTGGCCGCATCCAGGTGTTCTTTGGTTTTATCCACACTCACAAAACTCTGGATTTCGTCCAGGGAGGCGTAGATGGGAACCAGGTCGGGAATGACCTCTTCCGAATCTTCGTAAGAGAGATGCTTTTTCGCCACCCAGATGTGATCTTTGATGCGGGTGGTGGGGAGAGATGCCCGAATCATTTCCATGAGCTTCTGGCTTTTGGCCAATTCCCCTCTGGCGTCAGCAACATTATTTCCGTGAATGAAACCCCGCGCCTTGGCAATATGCTTCAGGGCCTTGACCGCCAGGTTGGCAATCCGCTCCTGCTGGGGAAATGAAAGGGGTTTTCCGGATGACACCGAAACCTCTTCCTTGACGGTCTCCTCTCCCAGAACCAACTGGGAAAACCCCATACCCAGCAACATTGCAAAGGCTAGAACAATGGCAAAAAAACGCTTTTTCATGGCAACACCTCCCATTTGATTCTCTGATCAAATTCTTCCCTGGAAACCCCGGCAAAAACCCTTAGGGCCTCGGCAAAAAATAAATACACAATCCTGCTTGTCCTTTGGCCCGTCCACTGCGTTGCATCCGCCGGCACATATCCACAAATATGCACTGGCGGATGCGCCTTGTATACGAACCAAAATACAGCGCAATCTTGCACATTTATTTTTTGCCGAGACCCTTATCACTTGTACCAGGAGGCGGTTTTAAGCTTGTTGATATCCCCCCCGGTCCGAATCACCCTGCCATTTTTGAAATACACGAAATATACAAATTTTTCTCTGGGCTGAAAGTCGCCCACCATAACGGCATATCCCCATTCTTCACTATCTCCCTGACGGGAAGTCTTATCCGGCAGGCCAATGGCGGCTCTCACCATATCCCCTGTCATATCAGGTTCCACCTGCCGTCTGGCCACTTTATCAATTATTTCGTCATCCCAATTGCGATTTTGAAGCCGAATTTTGGATTCCCGGTATTGGGTCTCCGCACAACCGGCCAGAAGAAACACGCCCAGGAAGGCACAAATGAAAATTTTTTTCATCATCGATTCAGTCCTCTTATGTTTTCCATCAAATGGCATTGGACGGGCAGAGACCGAACACGGCACATCCCGCGTGATCCGGTTTTCTGGCCTTGCAAACGGCGCGACCGTGGTAAATCAGGATGTCGGAAAACCGGCGCCATCGGTCCTCGGGCAGAAGTTTTCCCAGATCCATTTCAATCTTGTCGGGGTTTTTGTTTTCCGTAAGACCCAGCCGGATGGACAGCCTTTTCACGTGGGTATCCACCACGACCCCCGGCACATCAAAGGCGGCGCCCAGGACACAGTTGGCTGTTTTTCTGCCCACACCCGGGAGTTTGAGCAATTCCGCCATGGTGGCAGGCACTTCTCCCCCGTATCGTTCCAGCAGCCCCTGGCAGCACCCTTTGATGGATTTGGCCTTGTTCCTGAAAAACCCGGTGGGCCGGATATCCATCTCCAGCTCGCTAATAGGAGCCCCTAAGAAATCTTTGGGTGAATGGTATTTCCGGAACAGATCCCTTGTGACCCTATTCACCTGCTTGTCAGTACATTGGGCCGAGAGGATGGTGCTGATGAGCAATTGAAAAGGGGTCCGGTATTCGAGGGCGGTTTTTTCCCGGGTATAAAGTGGATCCAGAATATCAAAAATCGCCTGCACCCTAGCGGTTTTACGCTTTTTGTTTTCCACAATCCGCCTCTCTCCACAGGTTTGACAAAAAGACGCCTACGGCAGCCCTATGACTCGCAGATACTACGATTGCGATGTGCTTGTCAATGTCAAATGGATTTCCATTCTACAAATCAAGAGGGCCTTTCGCCTCTTTGATGGTCTGGCTTTTGATGGTGTGGATGTAAATCATGGTTGTCTTTTTTTGTTGCTAATTTCTCATCTTTATTTTTTAATGGGTCCTGCTACTTCATAGAATAACGACACAGCGTGATATGCCTGTTCTTGTTGTTGAGAAGTCTGGTTCTTGTCCTTCAATTTTTTAATAAAATGAGCAGCATTTTCTTTTTTTTTACATGCCGTTGTATGGCCAACAAATGATTTAGGTCCAGAGATTCAATAGAGACCACGAATTTCGAAAAGCATTGAATCTGGCAAGATAGTTAATATATCAAAAACTCTTGCATCAGAGCTTAAGTTACACGAAAACATTGCACATCAAGTAGCTACAAATGCAATTTACGGTTTGTCAACCTCTAAACATGGAAATGGGGTCAACCCTTGACAATGGACATTTTCGCATAACCAGACGACTGAAAGCCCTGCGGTACTGGCGGGGGCCGGTGCAGGCGCTGGTGAGCTAAACGTTCGGCATGATGATTTTAAGAGAATGATTTGGAATAACAGGAAACCGTAAGGAGGAAATAATGACTATCACAGATAATATTTTTAAAGAGACATTAATGCTTAAACCCTCTGAAAAGGCACAACTCATCGATAAGTTGATTTCCACTCTTGATAAACCCGATAAAGAAATTGACAAATTATGGGCTAAAGAGACTGAAGATAGGATTGATGCCTATGATCAAGGAAAACTCAAGGTAGTATCTTTAGAAAAAGTCCTTCAAAAATATAGGTAGAGGTAACAATGAAGATAAATTTTCTAGAGATTGCCCAAATCGAGCTGGATGAAGCCATCGAGTATTACAATTACGAGGTCCCTGGTCTTGGAGATGCGTTTCTGACCGAGGTGTTGAATGCTCTGGATAGGATTGGCGAATTTCCTGAAGCATGGCATCCCTGTTCAATGCGAGCAAGGCGATGCCAAACTCAGCGTTTTCCATACGGAATTATTTACCAAATACGGGAACAAGAAATCCTGGTTGTGGCAGTCGCGCATCTTCACAGAAAACCTGACTATTGGCAGGATCGAATATAAATTTTCCGAACATCAGCTTGGCGCTTTGGACCGGCGGTCTGAAAACTGGTTGCATCTGGCTGACTATGATGAAAAATATGAAAAAACAAAAGATTCTTTTCCATTTCCTATATCTGCTCTGGATAATCCTGATTTTCATGGCTGTTCAGGGGCCATCCGTACGGGGCGTTTCAGATGCAAGGGAAACAAAGGGGGAGCACATGTCAAAACAGGGTGATTTGACCGAGGCGCAAGGGGAATACCTGCTCTTGGAAGCCAGAAAGACCATTCAAAACCACCTTTCCGGCAAAAAAGACATCCCCTGGGAAACAAAAGACCAACCGAAGGTTTTTAACGAAAAAAGAGGTACTTTTGTAACACTTACCACCCGTGGGAACCTGAGGGGGTGCATTGGACACATCATACCCCAGGAATCCCTCATGGAGGGCATTCGAGAAAACGCCATCAACGCGGCCTTCAGGGATCCGCGTTTCCCCCCCCTTACCGGGGATGAATGGAAGAATGTTCAGGTCGAAATCAGCATCCTGACCGAACCCAAACCCCTTGATTACACCGACGGCAAGGATCTCCTGGATAAACTGAAGCCCGGCATTGACGGCGTCATTATCAAAAAGGGGTTTCACCAGTCCACTTTTCTGCCTCAGGTGTGGGACCAGCTGCCGGACAAAAAAGCATTCTTGGGTCACCTCTGCCTCAAAGCGGGCCTTAGTGAAAACGCCTGGGAAAACGGGGATCTTGAAGTTTCCACCTACCAGGTCCAGGCCTTTGAGGAATAATGTCCTCGAGTGGATCCATTTCAAACCACCATTTTCGCCGGTTGGTGATAGGGTCCATTATCGGGATCGGCATCTCTTCCGTCACCACCCAGATCCTCACCATCCGGGAATTCCTGAGCCAGTTCCACGGAAATGAAATCACCATCAGTCTGGTTATTTTCTGCTGGCTGGTCCTGACGGGCGTGGGGACCCTTTTGGCGAAGTGCTTTCGAAAGGCATCCCTCGGGGTCTACCTGGTGCTGACCCTCACCATCGGCGTGTGGCCCCTATTCCAGGTCATGGGCATACGGGTTTTCAGGGAATTGCTTTTTACCCACGGGGTGAGTCCGGGATTCTACCCCATCTTGGTTTATATCACCCTGGCCATTTTTCCCTATTGCCTTCTCACCGGCTTTATTCTCCCCTACACCCAGAAACTTTTTCGAGATTTCCAAATCCCCTTTGAAAGCGGAGAGCTCTATATTACCGACAGCATCGGGGATATTCTGGGGGGCATCCTGTTCAGCTTCCTCCTGGTGTACTGGCTCAAACCCTTTGCTGTCATCATTCTAACCGCCTCATTTCTGATCCTGCTGACCCTTTTCACCATGGGGGTGTGTAAAAAATGGGCTACTCTGACCCTTGCCATACCGGCGGTCATCTTTTTTTACATCCTGGGCCTCACACCATCCGTGGAAATAGGCACCCTTGAAACCCAGTACGGAAATATTGCGAGCTATGTGGAGTCGCCTTTCGGGCGCATTGTGGTGACCCGGGAAGGCCCCCAATACACTTTCTGGGAATCGGGGACTCCCCTTTATTCCGATTCCAATGTAATCGAGGCCGAAGAAAAAGTACATTACCCCCTGAGCCAGTTAAACGGTGTGGAAAACGTGCTGCTGGTATCGGGGGGGTTGGGTGAAACCCTTGTGGAGATCGGCAAGCACAACCCTGCCCGCGTGGACTATGTGGAACTGGACCCCGCTTTAACCCGGACCGCCCTGGCGCTTGAAATAATTCCGGAAACGCCCTTTCTGAACATCATCAATACGGATGCCAGGCGGCACATACAGACTACCCGCACGCGGTATGATGCTGTTATTTTAGATCTTCCGGAACCCGATACCTTTCAGGTCAACCGTTTTTTCACCGATGAATTCTTTGCCCTGGCAAAAAAAGTCCTTGAGAAAAACGGTATTTTGGCCCTCAATATGGACTATTCCCCCAATTACCTGAGCGATCTTCGAAGAAAAAAGCTCTCCACCCTTTTCAATACGGTAAAACGCCACTTTAACCATATCCTGGTCCTCCCCGGTGACCAGGCCTGTTTCCTCATGAGCGACCGACCCCTTTCCGCCAAAATCCCGGAGAAACTGCAATCGAAAGGCGTTAGCACCGCCTATATTGACGGCTTTTTCCACGGCAATCTCACGGAAGAGCGAATTTTACAGCTCAGAGAAAAGCTGGATCAGTACGAAATCATTAACACCGATTTTACCCCCCGGCTCATGCAACTGGTTTTCAGGGAGTGGTTCTCCAGGCATGGCACCAAGCCCACCGTTTTCATCTGGGTTCTGTCCGGTCTGCTGCTGCTCTATTTCTTCTACATGAAAAAGGAGGAATACATCCTCTTTTCCACCGGTTTTACGGCCATGGGCCTGGAGATGGCCATTATTTTTGCATTCCAGATCATCTATGGTTATATTTATGCGATGATCGGCGCCATCATCACGGCATTCTTGCTGGGTCTTCTTCCGGGGGCCGTGGCGGGGGTCAAATGGGGCGCTGTCAGCAAGGTCAAACTGGAATTATCGGAAGGGGCCCTGCTGGTCATGTCGGCGGCTTTTCTGTGCTGGTCCGGGTGGTTCAAGGTTGCACTCCATCCGGCCTGGTTTCTGGTCTTCTGTTTTTGTTTCTCCTT
Organism: Desulfobacteraceae bacterium; assembly: GCA_016844935.1. GTDB lineage: Bacteria > Desulfobacterota > DSM-4660 > Desulfatiglandales > Desulfatiglandaceae > NaphS2. The sequence continues at coordinate 28,395 of JAERTK010000219.1, forward strand.
CTTCGCCGGCTTCCAGTTTCCGGTGGTCGCCCGGATCATCGGTGAAGAGCAAAGCCCCGCTGCCGGCTGTCTGGCCGCGGACCTGTGCGGGGC
>JAERTK010000220.1 GCA_016844935.1 Desulfobacteraceae bacterium
CATCACCTCTTCCAACTTTTCCACAAAATCAAGAACCCCGATGCCACATTTTTGAAGGGCAAAAATCGGGTAGGCCAGCAACTGCCCCGGTCCATGATAGGTCACATCACCCCCCCGTTCAATGTGGACACACGTGACACCCTGTTGCTGAAGGACGGATTCGGGTACCAGAACATTTTCCGCACGGGCACGCCGTCCAAACGTGAGGACGTGTGGATGTTCTACCAGAAGAAGGGTGTCCGGCAACAGACCCTCAGCGCGTGCTCCACGTACGGCATGCTGCAAGTTCAGACACGCCTTATAATCCATTTGGTTCAAATCTGAGTAGATGGCCTCAGGCATCCTGGCGCTGGGGGGATATTTTTTCAAGCACATTGCCTTCGGCATCCAGTACAAACAGGAAAAACCCTTCTTCGGCCAGTTTCGGTGCGAGATCCCTGTATTGAATGGCCTGTATTTCAAACTTTACTTTCTTGTCCCGAACCAGAAGATGCAGACCCTGGAGGGCCGTATCTTTTTCAAGAAATGCGGGGAGAAAGGAAATGTTCATTTCACTGTCAATCTGCCCCAGAAACTGTTCATCATTATCCGGGTTCTCCGCCACGAGCCAGAGCCAGGTATCGTCTTTTATTGCCATGTTAATGACCTTTCGTTCAAGTGGTTTTCGGTTTAATGTGCATTTTTCATCCTGCCCCCTGCACCCTTATTTAATATAGGGATTAATCTCCGAATGTTCAAATGCTGCATCAATGTCTTTTAAGATATCCGCTTTTCTCCGTTTTCGGTTGCGAATAAGAAATCCGATGTCATCCAGGATGGCATAATATGCGGGTACCATGGAAAGGATGAGAAAGGTGGCAAAGGCCAGACCCCACATGATGGCGGTTGCCAGCGGCGCCCAGAAAATGGATTTTCCACCGACCCCGAAAGCCATGGGGGCCAGCCCGCAGATGGTGGTGATGCTGGTAAGCATAATGGGCCGCATGCGCACATGGCAGGCCCTGACGATGGCCAGATAAATCTGATCCGGGTGTTCCTTTCGGTAACGGTTGATAAAATCAATCAGGACCAGGGAGTCGTTGACCACAATACCGGTGAGGGTCAATAGCCCGATGAGGGTGATGAAGGTCAGGGGGTTGTTGCTCACCAGCAACCCGATCAGGACCCCGAGAGACGCGAACGGAATGGTGACCATGATAATGAAAGGCTGCGTAAAGGAATTAAACTGGAGGGAAAGGATGAAGAAGATGAAGAACAGGGCCATGAGGGCCGCATAGCCCAACTCCTTAAGCGACGCGTCGGTTTCTTCCTGAAGCCCTCCCGCGATGAGCCTGGCGCCCGGGAATTCGTCTTTAATCCGGTCAAAGGTGGTAATGGCGATTTTATTGGCTCTGACCGCCGTCATCTTTTTCCCCTCCAGATTTGACAGAAAACCACTCAACCCCTCCTTCTTTTGAACGGTTTCCCGGATGTTGGCCGTCAGGTTGACGGTCTGTTTTCCGTTGTAGTGGTAAATGTTGTGAAACCCGGGAACCAGTTCTATTTCAGCCACTTCTTTGAGCGGAACGCCCCCGTGACCGGGGATCACAATTTTCAGATTGACCAGATCATCAAAATCGGACCGGTACTGGGGCAGGTATTTCAATTTAATGTCCTGCTCGCTGTCACCCCGGTTGTAGGTGGCCACTTTCATCCCATGAAAACCGGCTTGAACCGCCATGACCAGATCTTGCTGCTGAATCCCCAGTTTTCTGGCCTTCCCCTCATCAACGGTGATCTCCATAAAATGCTTTTCCCGGGAAAAGTCGTCCTGAATGTCCACAATGCCCTCATGACGGCCCAACTCCTTCTGAATGAGCTCCGAAATGGCGGAGGACATCTCCCAGGTCGGCGCCTGGATTTTCAAATCCAGGTCCGTCCCCACTGGTGGGCCTTCAATGAGCCGTTCCAGAACGAAAGCGGTGGCGCCTTTCTGGGTGAGCAGTTTTCCCACATCTTCCCTGACACTTTCCATCAGTTCCACAACGGAGTGCTTCCGGTCCTTTTGCTCTTTTAAAATCACGTTGAGTATGCCGAAATGTTTCCCGTATATGGGTGCGTAATTGACCTCTTTCATCCCTGCCACCGCGATGGGTGCCGCCAGTTCGTCTCCAATGCGATCATTCAGCAGATCCGTGAGGGATTGAAGGGTCTTCTGTGTGCGATCCAGGCTCGATCCGGCGGGTAGGTCAAAATGAATGTTGAACCTGGGGAACACGTCACTTTTGGGGAACATGATGAAATCGGTCTGAAAGTAGAGAACAAACGCCAGTCCTGTCGCCAGAACAATAAAAAGCACCGACAGATACCGGTGCTTTAGCACCGATCTCAACAGGGGGTAATAGAATCCGCGAATGGGCTTGAAGATATCAAAACGACGTTTAGAGCCCCCTGTGCGGGCGGCCTTGGGCGCCAGTTCCACCATATGGGATGGCAGCATGAAAAACACTTCAAAAAGCGATGCCGCAAGGGCAAATATGACCACCTTGGGCAATGGGGCCATGTACCGGCCGATAATGCCGCCCACCATGATCAGGATGGGGACAAAGGCGGCGATGGTGGTGGAAACGGAGGCCAGAACCGGCGCCAGCACCTGACGGCTGCCATCGAGGGTGGCCTGTACCATGGGTTTCCCCATCTCGCTGTGACGAAAAATATTTTCGAGCACCACAATGGCGTCATCCACCACGATGCCCAAAACCAGAATCAGACCAAAAAGGGTCAATCCGTTGATGGAAAGTCCGAAGGCTTTCATGAGAAAAAATGTCAGCAGAAACGCGATGGGGATACCCACGGATGCAAAGAGGGCGTTCCTGAGCCCCATGGCTGTCCACAAAATTAAAAAGACCAGGAATATCCCCAGCAGGCCATTGACCTGGAGTTCCTTGATGCGCTTTTTGATTTCCCGGGACTGGTCGAAATAGAGTGTTGTTTTAAGACCGGGGTAGTTGCCTTCCATATTCTTCATGGCGGCTTTTACGTCATTGACGATCTGGATCATGTTGACTTTCTTTTTTCGCTTGATGGAGAGCACCAGGGCACTTTCATTGTTGATCTGGGTCAGGGTTCGCGGCATTTCCAACGTGGGCGATATGGTGGCAATGTCGCGAAGATAAACCGTAGCCCCTTGTGCATTTTTTATGGCAATGTCTCCCATGGTCTCGGGGTTGGGCGTTTCGCCCAGCATCCGGATGGCTGCCTCATGGTCCCCCATCTCCAGGGTTCCTCCGGGAAGGTTCTGCATGCGGGAGGCCAGGGCGTTGGCCACTTCTGCGACGGAAATGCCGTGGGTGGACATGCGGTGGGGGTTCAGTTCCACCCAGATTTCGTTTTCCCGTTCTCCCACGATATTGACCTCTGAAACCCCATTGATGTTTTCCAGGGTGTCGGAAATATCTTCTGCAATGTCCTGAAGCTGCATCATGGGCAACGGTCCCGCCAGCCCCACCATGCACACGGGAAAAATGGCGATATCGATCTCCAGCACCTTCGGCACTTTCGCGTCTTCCGGCAGTTCGTCCACACTGTCCACGGCATTTCGGACTTCCTGCATGGCCTGGTCAATATCGTATTCACTGAGGTCTGTGTTGAAGAAAACGTGAATGTTGGAGGTGCTTTCAAAAGAACGGGATTCAAAACGCCTGATATCGGAGATGCCTTCCAGTTCGTCCTCAATCTTTTTGGTGACGAGCTTCTCCATTTCCTCGGCGGAAAATCCGGGGCATATGGTGAAAATGACCCCTTCTCCCACGGTGATGTCGGGATCCAGAAACTTGGGCATGGCCCGGTAGGCATAGACCCCGAAAACCACAATGAGAAAAAAGGCCATGCGGACTACGATGGGACGTTCAATGGCAAATTTTGTCAGGAACATACGGCAGTGTCTTGTATTTCAGTTTGGATTTTTAAGGCAGTTCGAGGCACTATAGATCAGTCCTGTAATCGGTGCAAGCTTTTGGCTTGATTTTGACATTGAAGGGAGAAAAACTGAAAAGTCCAGGGTAGCGCTGCGAAGCGGGAAAAAACGAAAAAGATTGGGTTGCAATGAACCGCGTCTTAATTTATAAATGACCCGGTTGCTAAGAACCTGTTTGAGGAGAAACGGCGCAATCAAATGAGACCTTTGGGGGTGAAGGAGAGCATATGAGCATTAATACAAGCATTTACGTTCGTCCATCAACCAGTAGTGCCGCCTATCTGGACTGGCTCCAGATGCTGACGGGCGCGGGGTTGATCCTGTTTATGTGGAGCCACATGATCCTGGTGGCCAGCGTCAATCTGGGGGCAGGGGCCATGAATACCCTGGCCCATTTTTTCGAAGCCACCTATATGGCCCAGGTGGGGGGACCGCTTGTTGGCGCCACCATGCTGTTTCATTTTATCCTGGCGGCCCGCAAAGTGCCGTTTCGGGCGGAGCAGCAGGGGACCATCTGGAAGCACGCCAAATTCTTGCATCACCAGGATACCTGGCTCTGGCTGGTCCAGGCTTTCACGGCCATGATTATCCTGATCATGGGGTCCATTCACATGTGGGTGGTGTTGACCGACCTTCCCATTACGGCTGCCAAGAGCGCTGCACGCATACAAGGGGGCTTTTGGCTGGTATTCTATTTGATTCTACTGCCCATGGTGGAACTCCATGTGGGCATCGGTTTTTATCGTATCGGCGTCAAATGGGGGTTTATCAAACGAAAGAATCGAAAGAAATTCCACAAGTTTGAGAATATTCTCACCGGTATTTTTATTTTTATCGGACTGATTACCCTCATACGGTTCTGGTTTCTGACAACCGCTTAATCCGGATTCAACGCACACTTTTTATAGGGAGCAAAATCATTGGAAACAATCGTAACAGATCTTTTGTGCATCGGCGCCGGGCTTGCGGGTGAACGGGTGGCGGTTGAAGCGGCGTCCGCCGGTTTTGACGCCATCTGCCTGAGTGTTGTACCGCCCAGACGTTCCCATTCCTCTGCCGCTCAGGGGGGTATGCAGGCGGCGTTGGGCAACTGCTTCAAAGGAGATGGAGACTGCCCGGATGTGCACTTTTCAGATACGGTGAAAGGGTCTGACTGGGGCTGCGACCAGGAAGTGGCCCGTCTCTTTGTGGAAACAGCCCCCATCGCGGTCAGGGAAATGGCTTTCTGGGGGATCCCCTGGAACCGGGTGGTGCCGGGAAAATCCACTTACTTTAAGGGTGGAAAGCAGTTTGAAAAGATTGAACCGGCCTCCAAACAGGGGCTCATAACAGCCCGGGACTTTGGCGGCACCGCCAAATGGCGGACCTGTTACACATCCGACGGCACGGGCCATACCCTGCTCTACACCATGGACAACAAAGTAGTGGAACTGGGTGTTCAGGTTCATGACCGCATGGAAGCCATCAGCCTCATTCATGATGGTGAAACCTGTACGGGTGTGGTGGCCAGATGCCTTAAAACAGGAAAGCTACGGGCCTATCTGGCCAAGGCGACCCTCATCGCCACGGGCGGTTACGGCCGCATTTATCGGGAAACCACCAACGCGGTCATCAATGACGGCGGCGGTGCCATCATTGCGCTGGACACGGGAATCGTCCCGGTGGGAAATCCGGAGGCCATCCAGTTCCATCCCACGGGGATCGTTCCCACCAACATTCTGGTGACGGAAGGGTGCCGGGGAGATGGGGGGACGCTCCTGGATGTGAATGAAGAACGGTTCATGGACAAATACGAACCGGAAAAGGCGGAACTGGCCTCCCGGGATGTGGTATCCCGATGGATGACCCATCACATCCGAAAAGGCCTCGGCGTCAAAAGCCCTTACGGTGACCATCTGTGGCTGGACATTCGGCACCTGGGAGCGCAACACATCAAAACCAAGCTGCGGGAAGTGGAAGAGATCTGCAACAATTTCCTCGGTGTGGACCCCATCACCCAGTTGATACCCGTCAGACCCGCCCAGCACTACACCATGGCCGGTGTTCGGACCAATAAGGACGGGGCTGTGTACGGCTTGAAGGGTCTGTTCTCAGCGGGTGAGGCCGCCTGCTGGGATATGCACGGATTCAATCGCCTTGGCGGCAACTCCCTGGCTGAAACCATTGTGGCCGGTAAAATTGTGGGCGAAAAGGTGGCGGAATTTCTGCAGGGGTATGAGGTGACCTTTGATACGGCCGTGACCCGCAAAGCCCTCGTGAAAGAGCAGGAGCGGATTGATAGCCTGGTCCAATGCAAAAACGGCAAGGAGAACGTGTTCGCGGTCCGCAATGACATGCAGGATGAACTCATGGACCGGGTGGGTATTTTCCGAAACGGAAAGGATCTGCAAACGGCGGTGGATAACCTGCAGGAAATCCATGCACGGGCCCAACAGGTGGGACTCAAGTCCAACGGCATCGGGGTTAATCCGGAACTTTCTCTGGCCCTCAAGATTGAAGGAATGGTGAAGTTGTCACTCTGTGCGGCACACGCCGCCCTTCAGCGGACCGAAAGCCGGGGGTGTCACGCCAGAGAAGACTATGAAGCCCGTGACGATCGCGACTGGCTGAAACGCACCCTTGCCACCTGGAAGGAAGGGGAGAGTCTGCCAACACTGGATTATGAGCCGGTGAGCCCCACCTTCGAACTGGCCCCCGGTGAACGGGGCTACGGAACCTGCAAAATCATCAGCTGTGATGAAAACGACCTAGGAGATTGAAAATGGCCCGGCGACTTCAATTTGACATATTTCGCTACAACCCCCAGGATTCCCAATCCAAGCCCCACACGGATACCTTCTACCTGGAAGAAACGGACAGCATGACCATCTACATAGCGCTCAACAAAATTCGGGAGGAGCAGGACCCATCGCTCCAGTTCGATTTCTGCTGTCGGGCCGGCATATGCGGGGCGTGTGCCATGGTGATCAACGGCCGTCCGGGCCTGGCATGTAAAACCCTGGCCAAAGAGCTTCCGAACCAAATTACCCTCATGCCGCTGCCGGTGTTCAAGCTGGTGGGGGATCTCTCCGTGGATACGGGCACCTGGTTTCGCGCCATGAACGAAAAAGTGGGGTCATGGATCCACACGGACAAAACCTTCGATCCGAGTGCGCTGGAAGAACGCATGGAAAACGACAAGGCAGAGGAGGTCTATGAACTGGAACGCTGCCTTGAGTGCGGTTGCTGTGTGGCGTCCTGCGGTACCGCCAACATGCGTGAAGATTTTCTGGGGGCGGCAGCGCTAAACCGCATCGCCCGGTTCATGCTTGACCCCCGGGATAACCGCAAAAACAAGGAATATTTCGAGGTCATCGGAACCGACGAGGGTATTTTCGGCTGCATGGGTCTCCTGGCCTGTGAGGACGTGTGCCCCAAAGAACTCCCCCTCCAAGACCAACTGGGCATCCTGCGGCGTAAGATGGGCTGGACCGCTGTCAGGAACCTTTTTCGATTGGGTCAAAAATAAAAAAGGGGGTTGCCATTGCAACCCCCTTTTTTTATTCAATTCATAATGAGTGATTACCCGTAAGTAAACCCTTCCGGCAGGTCTTCCTCGGGCACCCCCTCCTTCACCCAGGAGAGATCCGTGATGGTGTAGCTGGGATTCCTGGTCCTGAAAATCGGAACCACCCGAAGATCCATCTCGGGCTCACCAACGGAGAGATAGCTCATTAAAATGGTGTCGATGCCGTCAAATTCCACATTGATAAACTTGATGGGCTTGTCCAGGGTGTTAAAAGCGCCTGACCTTTCGCAGACCATGAAGGTATGGACTCTAGCGGTGTTCTTGCAGACGTCGGTAAAATCTACGATGGTGTTTTTGGAAAGACAATCCGGACAGTGGATGCGAAAGGGGATATAAGTGGTCCCTTTAAATTCGCAGTCCGGATCGTCGCACCGGGTTCCCAGTAACTTCCCCTGGGAAAGGCTCTCAAAAAATGGGGCTTCCGCACCGTAGCTGTGCATGTAGGTCATGGCTCTGGGATTGGTGATGCCCAGGAGTTTGTACCCGTCATCCTCGTTTCGAATGGGGGTGTTTGGGGTAACGTGGTGGAAATCTCCCTTAATTCTATATTGTCCGTTTTTAACCTTTACGGTTCCAAATATGCTCATTTCTTCCTCCCTCTAGGCGTCTTCTTTCAACAGATGGTCGGGATCCATTACAATGGTGGCCGTTACATGGCTTCCCACGCCGGCGTGGCTGATGGCCAGCGCCCGTTTGGCGTCTTTCACCTGCAAGTCGGTCCAATCGGCCGGTTTCTCCCGTCCGAATTCTTCCCAGATCTTGGGGTCGCCGTGGATCTCAGCCCACCGGTTCCAGATGTGGCTCGCCACTTCCAGTGTCTGCATGATACCGGTGGCGCCCACCGCATGCATACACCCGAGGAGTCCGCCTGAAAGATTGGAAGGCAGCTTTCCCGGTTCACCCGTGTGAGGGTTGGTGTGGTAGCAGTCACCGGATTCCACATAATCCCGGCCGTAGCCGTAAGGTCTGATTCCCACATCTTCATAGGACTGCACGTCACTGATGGTAAATGCGTCATGGAGTTCAATGACATCCAGGTCCTCTGTTGGGTCTACCACGCCTGCCATCCGATATCCGTAGTAGGCGCACATCCTCGCCCCCAAGAATCCCGTAAATCCCGGGTATCGACCACCGCCGGGGAATTTTTCCTCGATGTCCGCATACTGATCGGCGGTTTCATTGGGGAGCAGTGGGATTTCCATGTCACGGCGGCATGCGGGCCTGAGGGTATGGGAACCGGCGGCCACCCAGATGCGCAGGGGCTTATGTTGGGTGTTTTTGGTGAGTTCCATGGCGGTGGGTTCATCGCATATGATGGCGCAGGCCGCTCCCACGCTCATGAGGCAGCAATCAAGGGCCCGCAGGGGATAGGCCACCACGGGAGAGTTGAGCACGTCATCCACGGTAATGTCCATGGGTGCCTGTGCGTAAGGGTTGAAGCGGGCGTAACCGTGGTGCTTGACAGAAATTTCAGCTAAGGTTCGGCGGAAGGATTCCTCTTGCTTGCCGAATACCTGCCAGTATTTCTGGGCCATCACCGCATAATATCCGGTGTAGATATGGCCCAAAGGGGTTTCCCAGTCCTTATCCGCGGCACAGGAAATCAAGTGATTCCCTTCATCGGTGGGGACTTCATCCATGCGTTCCCAGCCCATTGCCAGGGCGCAATCCGAATACCCGGAGGCTACCGCTTTAACCGTTTCCCATAGGGTGCTGCCACCTGTGGCGCCGCCAGTTTTAATCCCGATATTGCCCAAGGGGTCCAGGCCCAGGCGATCATGAATCACCGCCTCGCCCAAAAGCTGGTCCCCGAAATGGTCCGCAAAATGGCCATAGTAGCAGGAGTGAATGTAGCTTTTTAGCTCCGCGGGGGACTTGTCAATGAGCCGCGCTGCCATGTTCAGAGCGTCGACACAGAGTTCCTCGGTCCTTTTTTCCGGTATGGCGCGGTCGAATTTGGATTGACCCGCCGTTACCAGGTAAACCGGACGCATGAGTTTAGGGGTTTTAAGTTGTCGTTCACTGAATTTAATCATGTTTTAACCTCCCTGTTTACAAGGTTGTCTAAATTAGGGGTCAAACCTTGATTAGTGATTAAGAAGCGCGTAAGTCCTAATTATGGTTTGACCCTGTCAACTTAATCACTAATCAAGGTTTGACCCGCCTATCCCTAGAGTGTACCCATCCAGAGTGCAACCGCCTGCTTTTTATTGCGGTTTACGATCTTTTGCTTATCCTTGTCTGACCAGTAATGAACCATGTCGCCTTCGAAGAGCGTAACCGTTTCCTGGCTGCGAACCAGTTCTAATGACCCTTTCAGAATGCAGAGCAGCTCCTGGCCGTTATTGACGCCTTTTCTGACCGGGATGGACTTGTTTGGCATGAGGACGAGGATGGCGCTGTCAATAACCGTTCGGTTTTCAGGTGGGAAAAAGCGCCGGGTGATGAATCCCGTATGGGGCAGATCCACGTCATCCCATTCCTGCTTTCGGATGACCGCGATGCGCTCCTGCTCCCTCATCTGATTCAAGATGTCGCCGGCGTTGACCCCGATGGCGTTGCAGATTTTCATGAGCGTATCCACCGAAGGGGATTTGACGTTGTTTTCCACCTGGCTCATAAAGCCTTCGGAAATGCCTGCCTTTTCCGCCACTGCTTTCAAGGTCAGTTTTCTGTCCTTGCGGTGTCTTCGAACTAGAGGGCCAAGATTCATTGGGGAAATTCCGTAAGTGAAAAAATATTTGCTATAGGTTAATATTTAGCATAGATTAATATTTATATCTCTGTCAACATTTTTTTGAATCACCATCGTGAATTTTGTAATTTTTTGTTCAAAATGCTGTTTTTTCAGCATGAAACATTTTTTCACGAAATCATTGATCAAATAATAAGTTGACCAATGCTAAAACATTACCGACATGAGGTATCCTTTTTTGTTGACAGTTTTTGGTCACAGTCTGTACATTAAACTGGCCCAAAAGTGAAAAGTTAAAGGTAGGCAACTCATTGCGCTCACCGGTATGCGGAAACAATGCATGAAGCGCCTGGAACCAATAACGAAGCACGAAAAATGAGGGAACGAAAATGGACTTTAGCCTTTCGATGGAACAAGATATTTTACGGAATTCGGTTCGTGATTTTGCCGAAAATGAAATTAAGCCTGTTGCCAGAGAATTGGATGAAAAAGAGATATTTTCCTATGATACCATGCGTAAAATGGCGGAACTGGGGCTTTTCGGGATGTTCGTCTCCGAAAAATATGGTGGCCAGGGCATGGATTACATTTCTTATATTATCGCCACCGAAGAAATCGCCCGTGTGGATGGTTCCCATGCCGCGACCGTGGCTGCCGGAAATTCCCTGGGCATCGGTCCCCTGTACTATTTTGGGAGTGAAGAGCAGAAACAAAAATATCTCCCCAAGCTGTGCAGTGGGGAGGCCCTCTGGGGATTTGGCCTGACGGAACCAGATGCGGGGTCTGATGCTGCCAACTCCAAAACAACGGCTGTTCTGGATGGAGACGAATGGGTCATCAATGGCAGCAAGATTTTTATTACCAATGCTTCCACGGATATTACATCCGGTGTCACCTCCCTCTGCCGCACGGGAACCCGTGATGATGGCAGACCGGAACTGTCCTGCATTCTCATTGAAGCCGGGACGCCGGGATTCGAGACTCGGGAAATGCACGGGAAGCTCATGTGGCGAGCCTCCAACACCAGTGAGCTCTATTTTGACGATTGCCGCGTACCCAAAGAAAATATGCTGGGTCCCAGGGGCGACGGCTTCTACCAAATGATGCAGACCCTCGATGGGGGTCGGTTGTCCATCGGCTCCATGGGGCTGGGCGGAGCCCAGGGCTGTCTGGACCTGTCCCTGAAGTACACCAAAGAACGTTCCCAGTTTGGAAAACCCATCAGCCATTTTCAAGTGAACGCGTTTAAATTGGCGGATATGGCGCTCGAAATTGAATGTGCCCGCCTGATCCTTTATAAGGCCTGTTGGCTCAGGGACCAGAAGAAACCTTTTTCCAAGGAAGCGGCCATGGCCAAACTTCACTGTTCGGAGGTCATGTATCGTTGTGCCAACCACGCGGTGCAACTCCATGGCGGCTATGGGCTTATGAAGGAATACGATGTGGAACGGTTTTATCGGGACCAGAAGCTTCTGGAAATTGGAGAAGGAACGTCGGAAGTGCAGCGGATTGTCATTTCCAGGCTCATTGGGGCGCTTTAAAGGAAAGTGACGAGTGACGAATGACGAGTGACGAATTACGAAAAACCAAGTACGGAAAACCAGGCACAATTCCTAAATGTTAGATCGTATTCTCGGCAAAGAGATTGCCGCATATGTGAAACGCCACCGGGGCATGGTCATGATCGCCCTGGCCCTGATGATTGTGGCATCGCTCTTTCAGGTGGTACCGGTTTATCTGCTTCAACCTTTTGTGGATGAAGGCATGAAAACCGGGGCCGCGCCCGTGGCCTGGAAAATCCCCTGGTTTGCGTTTGAGGGCGATTCATTGTTTTCCATCAAACGGGTCGATGTGACGGTGGTGAAAAATATTTCACCCAACCGGCTGCTGGTGTTGCTGACCCTGGTGGCATTCATATCCGTCTTCATTAAATCCGTTACCACCTACCTGGCGGGTCTTGCCGCTGCCTCCTTTTCCAACAAGGCCGTGAAATCCGTACGGGTCGATCTGTTCAAGAAGTTCATTTCCCTGCCCCAGGGGTTCTATCACAAGACCAAAGCGGGTGAACTGGTGGCACGATCCACGGCCGATCTGTCCGTTTTGCAGGGGTTGATCGCGGAAATCCTTCTGGGCTTGATCGAATACCCTCTGACAGCACTGGTTTTTCTGATGTACCTGTTCGTCATGAACCTCAAAATGACCTTGCTGGTCTTTTTCATGGTGCCCCTGATTGCGCTTTTGATTCGGCTGTTCGGCAGAAAAGTCAAGAAGAATTCCACCCATGTTCAGGACGCGACGGCGGGCGTCACATCCGCCTACCATGAAACCCTTTTGTGCATCAAACTGGTGCAGGAATTTTTTACGGGAAAACGCGAATCCGAGCGCTTCAGCGACCTGGCGGAAATCCTTTATAAAAAGGTCATGCGCTGGAACCGGTGGCACCTGGGCCTGGGGCCTTTGATGGACACGGTGGTTTTTCTGGTCATGCCTGCCATTCTCATCGTTGGAAAGGTCTATTTTCACCATACCCTGGGTGAGCTTCTGGCCATGGCCTATGCCTTTTCCCGGGTGTACCGGCCCATCAAGCGGCTGGCCCTGGTCAATAATCATATCAAGACCCTTCAGGGCGCAACCGACCGGGTTTTCGAAATTATGCGGACCGTGCCTGACATTCGGGATAAGGAAGGGGCAAAGGCTCTGTCCCCCAAAAAGGGAACCATCGAGTTTGATCATGTGAACTTTGCCTACTCACCCACTGAACCGGTGTTGAACGACGTTTCCTTTACATTGAAGGAAGGGGAAATGGTGGCGTTTGTGGGGTCCACCGGTGCCGGGAAAAGCACCCTGCTGGACCTGATCCCCCGGTTCTACGATGTGACCGGAGGTGCCATTTTAATTGATGGAAACGATGTGCGCCATGTCACCCTGAAATCCCTTCGGAAACGAATCGGGATTGTGAACCAGGAAATCCTGCTGTTCAATGAAACCATTCGGTACAACATCAGCTATGGGGACCCCGAAAAAAGCAGCATGGAAATCGAGACCGCGGCAAAAGCGGCTTACGCCCATGATTTTATCATGGCGCAGCCCAAAGGATATGACACGAAGGTGGGGGACATGGGAAGCCTGCTGTCCGGCGGACAGCGGCAGCGTATTGCCATTGCCAGGGCTATTTTGGTGGGCCCCGCCATTCTGATGCTGGATGAGGCGGCTTCCGCCCTGGATGCCGAGAGTGAAGGGCATGTTCAGAAGGCCATCGAAGGCCTCAAGGGAACACGGACCATCCTCATTGTAGCCCACAGGCTCAGTACCATCCGAAAAGCCGACCGTATTTTCGTCCTGGAAGCAGGAAGCATCGTGGAGTCCGGCACCCTCTCGGAACTGCTGAAATTGAACGGACGGTTCAAGCAACTCCATGATATGCAGTTCAAGGGGTAGCGTCAGAACCCCGCGCTACCGGGGAAGTTCGGATTCAAATGCAAAAGAATAACCCGTGAAATCCGTGCCAAGAAAGCAAAAGTCAACGGCAAATGCCCCCCCCGCCTGCTTTTTTTCTCGTTTGACTTTGAGGTTGTTGGTGTATATACTAAAAATATATACGAGAGGGGGGGTGACAGAATGGAAACAGCAAAATTATTTCAGAATGGCAGTTCTCAAGCAGTAAGGCTACCCAAGGCATTTAGAATTCGTGGTAATGAGGTGAAAATATTCAAAAAGGGCAACCAGGTTATATTGGAGCCCATAGAAACAACATGGGTTTCGTTGTTCGAATCTCTCAGCGAATTTCCGGATGATTTTATGAAAGACGGACGTAATCAGCCTGCCGGGCAGAAGAGAGAGTCTTTCTAATGCATTACATGCTTGATACCGATATTTGCATATACCTTATTAAGAAACGTCCACCGGAGGTTCTTGAGCGATTCAGGCAACATTCACCACAGGATGTTGCAATTTCCATAATTACCCTATTCGAACTTGAATACGGAGTCGAAAAAAGTCAATATCCGCAACGTTCCAAGGACGCTCTTGCCAAATTCCTTTTGCCGTTGAACCTTACTAACCTGGATCGTTCCTCTGCCGTGGAAGCGGCTATTATTCGTGCTCAACTTGAAAAGAAAGGAAAGATAATTGGTCCTTATGATCTTCTCATAGCGGGTCTGGCCCGATCGCGAGACATGACATTGGTGACCAACAACATCAAAGAGTTTGAAAGGGTTGATAATCTGCATCTGGAAAACTGGGTTGAATAATGATGAAATCCAACGGAATTTACACAAAACAGCCTTGAGTTGAAATGGGATATAGTTGGGTGATAATTTATTGTCTTGACAAGTATTTGTGGTCGTTTTACGATGCAAACAAAATCCGGCAAGAAGCCGGTAGGTCCAGCAACCCAGTAATATTGTAATTAAATAGGATATTTCATTTCAGCCATGAAGGCGGTTCCTTCTTGCAAGAAGGTGTGTCTTTGTGGCTTTTTTTGTTTTTTTAAAATGTTTACCGGTCCCGGGTTCATGGGAGGAAGAAAACGATGTGTCTATTGTTAATCCAGTCTTTTCGATTGTTTGTTTGCGTTATGCTGCTTCTGTGTGGTTCTCTGCTGTTAGAATCCGGTGTCTCTGCACAGGGTCCGTCAGGGGACATCCGGATCGGGGACGGCAAGGGGGATTGGGGTTACCCAAACCCGTATAGGCACTATCCCAGGGGACCCGGTTATTTGCGGATGGGAATGGTTTACGATACCCTGGTCTGGAAAGATAAGGATGGTTATATCCCGGCTCTGGCAAAATCTTGGCGATACGATCCCAAATCATTGCGTTTTGTTTTTGAGCTTCAGGAAGGGGTGTTGTGGCATGACGGAAAGCCTTTTACGGCAAATGATGTGGTATTCACCATTGAATATTTCATAAAACATCCCTACCAGTGGGTGCCGCTGAATAAGGTGGTTGGAGCGGAAGCCCTTGGGCCCCGTGAGGTGTCCATAAAACTGAAAGAACCGTATGCGCCCTTCATGGCGTATGTGGGTGGGACCATGCCCATCATTCCCAAACATATCTGGGAAAAGGTGGATGATCCCAAAAGATACCATGGTCCCGGTGCCTTTATCGGCTGCGGGCCCTTTAAATTTGTGGATTTTAATAACACCAAGGGGACCTATCTGTATGAAGCCAATCATGATTATTATCTGGGTAAACCTGCCGTTAACCGGCTGATCTACATTAAATCAAAAAATCCTTTGATGGCCCTGTTGAGCGGCAAGGCGGATCTGGTAAACATCAAACCCGATATGGCCGGGTACCTGAGAAAAAAAGGGATGGTGGTTTTGGAAAACCCCAGGGGTTGGAACAAAAAACTGATGATCAATCATCAAAAGCCCCCCTTTAATGACAAACGGTTTCGAAAAGTGCTGGCATATGCCATCAATCAGCAGGAGATCATTGACAAAGCCCATCGGGGGTTTGGAACGCCTGCTTCCTTTGGGTTGCTTTCCCCGGATCACCCGTTCTACAACCCGGAAACGCCTGTATATCCCCACGATCCGAAACGGGCGGAGGAGATTCTGGATTCACTGGGATATGAAAAAAACAAAGACGGGTATTTTGAAAAAAACGGTGTTCCGTTGAAAATGGAGGTGCTGGCATCAAATATCACCGTGGCGGGGGAATCGGTTGCCGACCGGGATGGCGAAGTGCTGAAAAAGCAGCTTCAAAATTTCGGGATTCAGGTGGACCTGGTCAACCTGGAGCAGGCCACGGCCGATACCAGAATCAGGAATTGGGAGTTTGATCTGGCCATCAGCGGGCACGGCGGCCTTTTAGGGGATGCCATGATCATGGCACGCATGATCAGCCCAAAGGTGGCGGGATCGGTCAATTCCGCCCGATACGGGGCCAACCGTGAGCTCCTTGATTTGCTGGATTTACAGATGAGGGAAATGGATGTGGAGAAGCGAAAAGCCCTGGTGCACAAGATACAGGCCGTTTATGCAAATGAGCTTCCGGCCATTTCACTTTACTACCCGTTGTCCATGACAGCCTATGATCCGAAAAAAGGTATCGAGTGGTATTACACCAAAGGGGGGATCGCCCTGGGCATCCCCATTGCGCAGAACAAGATGGCGCTTATTCAGTAAGGGGCAGGGTGCAGCGGTCAGGGGACAGTGGAGGGCGGTTTATGGGTGGAAATTCAAAGCTTTTGATTACTTTCCTACTGGCGGCGCTTTCAATGACGTATCTCAGTTACGTGCTCCCCCGTTTTCTTCCGGGCGATTTCGTGACGGCCACCTATGGAACCAGTCAGATTTCTTTGACGGCCGAACAGGAGACGGCACTGCGGGCCCAATATGAGCAGGATCATGGTTTTTTTCATTACCTGTCACGGGTGGTCCGGTTTGACTGGGGGTATTCCTATGTTTTTGAAACGCCCGTGTCAGCACTTTTTTTCAGTGCTCTGCCGTGGACCATTCTGCTCATGGGATCGGCCCATGTGATTGCCATGATCATGGGGTTCGTGGCGGGGGTGGAAGCGGCATGGCGGCGGAACAGTTTTTTTGAAAAGTCCATGGTGGGCGGTATGACCGTGCTTGAGGGCATCCCTGAAATCTGCACGGGCGTCATCCTTCTTTTTGTCTTTGCCCTTCAGTTGCAGTGGTTCCCGGCGGCGGGGGCCGAGACGGCCTATGCGGAAAAGGATTTTCTGGCCCATGTGGCGGACGTGGGGCATCATCTGGTATTGCCGCTCTGCACACTGGTGCTGGCCTATTTTCCGGGAAATTTTCTGCTGACACGGAACAGCATGATGATGGTCATTATGGCCGATTACGTTAAAACAGCGCGGGCCAAGGGGCTCCCGCCGTTGCGCATCCGGTATGTGCATGCGGCGCGAAACGCCTTGCTCCCCGTGGTCACGCGGTTTGGCATGCGATTGGCGTTCATGATTACGGGCGCCCTGGTGGTAGAAAAGATCAACGCCTATCCCGGAGTGGGTACGCTTCTTTATAATGCCATTTCTTCGCGGGATCTGCCGGTGATTCAATCGGTGGTCCTCATGAGTTCAGTGATCATTCTGGCCATTTTTTTCGCATTGGAATTTGTCTACCGGGTTATTGACCCGAGGATAGAGCATGCACGTTAACGTTCAACAGAGACTCATTCATGACCCCTGGTTCCGGGTGGGGACAACCCTGGGTGCCATCTTTCTGGCCGTCGCCCTGCTGGGTCCGCTTCTGGCCCCCTTCAGCCCCTGGAACATGGATTTTATTCCCCTGTCGTCCCCGTCTTCCACCCACTTGCTGGGTGTCAATGACGGGGGGCAGGATATTTTTTCAGAACTGCTTTACGCCATTCGCAATACCATGGTTTTCGGATTGATCAGTGCATGGGCAGCCCTGGTTGTGGGTGTTCTGCTGGGCGCCTTTTCGGGATGGTTCGGGGGTGTGGTGGACCTGTTCCTGATGCGCCTGGCCGATGTGTTCCTGGCCACACCCGCCATTATGGTCTTGATCCTCGTGGCGGCCCTTTTTAGACCCTCTCCCCACGTCCTCGCCCTGATTCTGGCGGGACTCATGTGGCCCACCATCGGTAAAACCATCCGCGCACAAACCCTCACTCTCAAGCAGAGCCTTCATGTTGCAGCCGCCAGACAGATGGGGGGCGGCAGCGGGTATATTATCTATAGACACCTCATTCCGGAGATGTTCCCGCTTTATCTCATCGGATTTTCCGCAAAGGCCCGCATGGCCATGTTCATGGAAGCGTCTTTGGCTTTTCTGGGTCTTTTGGACCCCACCCGGAAATCTTTGGGAATGATGATCAATTATGCCCTTCAATTCTACTACATGGATATCTGGTGGTACTGGCTTTTCCCGCCCATCCTTTGTTTGTCACTTCTCATCATGACGGTCACATTTCTGGCCGTGAGCCTGGAAAAGGTGGTGGACACGCGTTTGAAGCTGAATTTTCCCGGGAGGATCTCATGAGCCTGATGATCAAGGATTTCAGTGTGGTATACCGGGATGAGGATCACAGCATCCAGGCTGTTGAGGAGGCAACCCTTATGATCAAAGGGGGGCAGTGCCTTTCCCTGGTGGGGGAGTCGGGTTCGGGCAAGACAACCCTCGGGAAAGCCTGCCTGGGGATGCTCCCTGAAAACGCCGAAACAGAGGGGCGGATTTTTTTAAACGACCGGGAAATTGACCTTGCCAGTGAAACGGCCCTTAACCGAATAAGATGGCAAGATATTTCAATGGTCTTTCAAAACGGTGTTGAGAGCTTGAATCCTGCCTACCGGATTATCGACCAGGTGGCTGAACCCGTTATGATAAAGGGGGGCGAAAACCGAAAAGCGGCGTTGGCCCGAGCCTCCCGCGCGCTTTTTCACATGGGCCTGCCGGAGGCCTGCCATAACAGGTACCCCTATCAACTGAGCGGCGGGCAGGTTCAGCGAAGCCTTCTGGCCATGGCCACGATCCTGGATCCCCACATCCTGATCATGGATGAACCCACCTCGGCCCTGGACGCGTTGACCAAAAGCTTTGTGGGGCAAATCATTAGAGATTACAAAAAACGCGGCAAAGGCGTATTTCTGATTACCCACGACCTGGAATTTGCCGTGCGCCATGGGGATGAAATGGCGGTGTTCTATCTGGGGCAGGTCATGGAAACGTTGCCTGCAAAGGAAATGCTGTTGAACCCACTTCACCCCTATACCCTGGCCCTGGGCCGGTCCTATCCCGCCATGGCCACGGCCAGGGATCTGGGGGGTATTCGGGGCGATGCATTTTACCGTCTTGTACATCAGCACGGCCGCCGGGACGAAACCCGGTATCACCACTCCCACATTCAGATCCCCGAATCCGCACATTCTGACGGACACGCGCCGCCAACGGGGTGCCTGTTCCAGGGTCGCTGTACTCAGACCATCGCGCCTTGTAGAACGGGTGCCGTGAAACTGGAGGGGATGGAAAACCACCAGGTTCGCTGTCTTCGCCACGGTATCGTCAACAAGACATCCCTTAAAGGGGTGAGCAAGCGTTATGAGGGTACAATGGCCCTTAACCCCACCGATCTGGAGTTGAAGGCCGGAGAACTGCTGTCCCTGGTGGGCGAGACCGGATCGGGAAAGACCACCCTGGCCATGATCGCGGCAGGAGTGCTGACGCAGGACAATGGGTCCCGCACATTTGAGGACCGCGACATGGATGAATGGCTGAATAAGGATGCTAGGACCCTGTCGGGACGGATCGGTGTGGTTTATCAGAATCCCGCGGAATCCATCAGCCACCGGTTTACCGTATATGACGCAGTGGCCGAACCCCTCAAGATCCATGGTATTGGAAAAGACAAAGAGGAAAAACGGAACATG
>JAERTK010000221.1 GCA_016844935.1 Desulfobacteraceae bacterium
TCCTTTCATTAATTTCCAACGCCGTTATAGTAAGATATCCTGATTTTTTTGTCTATAGCCTTTTTGCGAAAAGAAAAAATTTGATGCCGTCAGAAACCGTTGATTTACCGGCATGTTTGATTTCGTGCTTCAGAGCTGGCACCGGGATTGCCGCTATGCAATAGCGAGTCTCCTTGACCCCCATGCCTGCCTGTGGTAGGTCTGGATCGAAATGCAGGAGAATTGGACAACATCCCATACCATTGCCATTCTCACCTGCCCAACAACCCCCATGCCCATGAATATCAGAAAATCATTTGCCGTACTTGAAATCAGCGCAGACGCCACAGAAGATGAAGCGAGGCAGGCGTACAAAGATCTGGTGGCCGTGTGGCACCCCGACCGCTTTTCCCACAACCCGCGCCTCAAAAAGAAGGCAGAGGAAAAACTAATAGAGGCCAACCTTGCTTTTGAAACGGTACAGGCCTATTTTTCCGCCGCCAGGAAAAAGCAGACCCCTCGCGGAGGGCAAAAGGGAGAAGACGGGATCAGCAAAACCGAACTGGCCGCGGAACTGGGCACCAGCGCTGTTCTGAACCTCTGGTCTTATCTTTCGGGTAAAATCAACCACATACTGACTGATGAAAACAGCAGGAAAAAACCCGGCGAGAAACACCCGCCCCATTAGAAAAAAGGGTGGAAAGTGTTAAAGGGAGTTGAGATTCGTATTTCCAGGTGATATGATGCGGAATCAAGAGTCTAGATAAGGGGGCCGTCATGAAGAAACAATACAAAATTGCCGCAGTGGTTCTGATCGCATCGCTTGCACTTTTATTTCAGGGAACCGCGGTCACGGCACAGGAGCGCATTAAGGCGCTGGACGACGATAAGGCAGCCTATATGATGGGAGACCTGGTCGTCATGAGACCCCTGGGCATTGCCGCTACCGCCGTTGGGACGGTTTTCTACGTACTGTCCCTCCCATTTTCCCTGGCCGGGGGAAACGAACCGGAAGCGCGGCAGAAACTCATGGGAGATCCGGCGGGTTATACCTTTACGAGACCCCTGGGCGACTTCTAGTTCGCTCTTTTTTCCCTCTCGCCGGGCGGTGTTCAGCCATCGGCGTTTTCAATTGCCCGGATCCGCCGGCTCAAAGTCTGCAGCAGTTCAATGGCCACGGACGGGTATTTCTTGATTTCATCCCTGAAATTCCATTGATCCAGGGAAAGCACCTCGGTATCCACACGCGCCACAACACTTGCGGTCCTGACATAATCATCAATGAGCGCCATTTCGCCAAAGTAGGTACCGGACCCCAGCTGCCTCAGGACTGCTTCGGAAGGCTCGCCGAACCCTTTAATGACCGTCACTTCCCCTGAAACGATCACAAACAGCCTCCCGTCCCGGGCACCTTCCTGAACAATCACATCCCCCGCCTGGTAACGATGGCGCCGGGTCAATTTCGATATGCGGCGAAGGTCCCGTTTTTTCATCAGTGAAAAAAGAGAAATCTTTGACAGTATTTCAGCAGTGTCCATTTTCCAAAACCATTTCTCCCGGCGGTCACGGGGTTCCGGGCTCCCCCTGTAAGAGGTATTCGGGATTCACATTTTGGAGAGCATGAAAAATGTTTCCCTTGATTTTTCTGTTTTTTCGGTAAAAACCACTCAGCATGCCCTTGATCTCTTCCCGCTTGGTGGTCCCCTCGCTGGGGCATCCCAGTTCAATCCGAGGGAAATCCATTGTTTCGGCATAACGCCGCACAAGGTCTTCATCCACCCGGTAAAGGGGCCTGATAATGGTCAGTTTCCCAGCAAAAAGTTCCTGCACCGGCAGCATGGTGCTGATGGAGGCACCATAAAAAATATTCAAAAAAAGCGTCTCGATGATATCATCTTTGTGGTGACCCAGGGCGATCCGGTTGCACTGAAGGGTATCCGCCATCTCAAAGAGCAGTTTCCTTCTCATTCGCGAACAGAGAAAACAGGGGTTCTCGCGATTTTCAGGGCCATGCGCTCTTGGCCCAATATCACTTTCAATGATCCTGAAGTCGAACCCGTGGGTTGAAAAGAAAGCCGCCATTTTCCCCGCGGAATCTCCACCGAAACCCGGGTTCACATGAACGGCGGTGATGTGGTAGGAGATGGGAATCCGTTTCAGGCGCTCATGCAGAATCCGCAAAAGAACAAGGCTGTCCTTGCCACCGGATACGGCCACCAGAATACGATCCCCGTCCCGGATCATTTCCTGACGGTGAATGGCCCTCCCCGTAAGCCGTTTCATCTCTTTGGCAACAAAACCCACGCCTTCTTCTGACTCCCTTGAATCCGTTAATAATAGGAAGATTTCCTTTTGCGCTGCTGCCGTCCCATAACCAGTCCAAAAATGAGCCCCACCAGGAGCACCACCGCTCCGGTCAAAAACCATCGGTTTCGCTGGGAAGACTTCAGCACCATGTTTTCCTTCTCCAGCGTTTCCAGGGTTCCACGCGCTTCCTGCAATGCCTTGAGGGTCTTGTCATGGGTTTCCCGAAGTGCCAGCACGGAACCGGAAGCTTTTTTCAGGGATTCATATTTCGTTCGGACACTTTTGAGCTCATTTTCCGCCTTTTCCAGTTTTTCGCTCATGAGCTCCTTTTCACCGGATGAAGCCGACCACTCTTTTTCGATATTTTCAGCCCTTTGTTTGAGACGCGCATTCTCCTCTTTGAAACCCTCCACCTGAACCTTCCACGGAACCTCGCGGGTCAGGAAACTGCTGACAATCCATCCCTCATAATTGCGCGATGCGTTTCCCAGGAGACGAACATGACTCCACCCGCTCCGGGTCTCAAGGATCTCCACAGGGGAATCCTGTTTGAGCATTGTGATAATCTTATCTTTTGTACTCGGCCCTCCCCGCAGGGTTATTTTTGATGTGTTCATAACATAAGCCTTTTCGGCCCAGCAGGTGTGGACAGAAAGAAGCACCCAAAGACCCAAAAACATCACGACAGCGATTTTCTTCATCTGGTTTTCCCCTGTTTGCCTTCTTTTACCCCTTTTCCTTTTTAATCACCCTGATATCCGTCATCATGGTTCCCGGATACTGACCTTGATCATCCTTTTCCAGGTATTTGACCATATCCCAAATGGTGTTCAAGGCCATGGTTACACCCACCAGGGCTTCCATCTCAACCCCGGTCCGGGCCCGACATCTCACAATACATCGGGCCTCAATACCTCCCGAGTCCATTTCAAAGGTCACCCTGACCATATCCAGCGGAATCTGGTGACAATGGGGAATCAGAACATGCGTCTGTTTCGCCGCGTTCATGGCCGCCACCTCCGCCACCGGCAACGGGTCCCCTTTCCTGATTTCCCCCTCGCGAATTTTTGTAAGGGTCCCGGAAGAAAGCCGAATTTGGCCCGCCGCCGTTGCCTCACGCTTCACTACCGGTTTCTCACCCACATCGATCATGCCCATAAAACAAATGCTCCCACTTCAAAATTCTTCCTTTTTCCGAGACCCTTTCTTTTTGATCCGCTCCACCGTTTCGATGAGCGCCGGAAAAACACGGTCCCGGATATCCCCGCCCACCACAACAGCCATGATATCGTCCCCCACATTCAACCGCCCGTCACAGGTCTCAACCAGGACTTCAATAATGCCCGGCATTTGTTTGGTATCGTCAATGATGGCTTGAATGGCCTCCCGGTCAAACCGGACCTCGATACTCTTTACCGGATCTCCGTTCAGGGATGTCTCTCTCACAATACCCATATGGGAAGCAATCATCCCCATCTTTTTGCTGTCGGGGTGCCCTTTCACGGCTTTTATCATTCGGTCAATGTCCATTCTCTCCTCCTCCCCGGGGGGTCAAACGCATCCCGGGCTTCGGTCAACAGGGTCTGTTGCCCGTAAGGGTTTTCGTTTCGCTGGATTCGTCGCCTTCATCGAGTGAAAACAGTTGTCGCGTGGTATCCAGGTAGTTGTTCAACGTGGACCTGCCCGCTTTCCCTTTCAAAAACAAAATGGGGTCGTTCAAAACTTTCTCAACAATGGACCGGATCAGAACGTCAACCGCCTTCCGGTGTTCCGGCGTCAGCTGATCCAGGGCCGAGCGGCTCTTGCCCAATTCCGCCCTGACAATGGCTTCCGCCTTGTTCCTCAATGAAACGATGGTGGGAACCACTGCCAGGGTTTTCAACCATTTTTCAAACTTCACCACCTCTTCTTGAACAATGCGGTGCGCTTTGACCGCTGCGTCCTGGCGCTGGGCCTTGTTGATTTCAATAACCCCTTTCAGGTCATCGATATCATAAAGGTAGACATTGCTCAACTTGTTCACTTCCGGCTCAATATCCCGCGGCACGGCGATGTCGATGAGAAAAAGCGGTCGGTTCCGCCGTTTTTTGAGGACCTTCTTGACCATTTTTCGGGTAATGATAAATTCCGTGGAAGCGGTGGAAGATACCACGATGTCCGCTTTCAGGAGTTGGTCCTCAATTTCATGAAACGAAACCGGGGACGCACGGAATCGTTCGGCCACTTCCACGGCCCGCTCAAAGGTCCTGTTCGCCACCGCCATGGAACTGACCCCGTTGGTCATGAGATGCCGGGCCGCCAGTTCCGCCATTTCTCCGGCCCCCATGAGCAGCACTTTTTTCCCCTCGAGGGTATGGAAAATTTTTCGCGCAAGCTCCACCGCGGCATAACTGATGGACACGGCGGCACCGCAGATATCCGTTTCAGATCTCACCCGTTTGGCCACATGAAACGCCTTGTGCATGAGCCGGTTGAGTATGACCCCCGACATCTTTTCGCGGGTGGACTGCAGGTAGGCATCTTTGATCTGCCCCAGAATCTGGGGCTCCCCGATGACCATGGAATCCAGGCTGGAAGCCACGGAAAAAATATGCGTTACCGCATCCATGTTTTCATGGGTGTAAAGGCATGATGAAAAATCATCCACCGGGATACTGCCCATCTTGCCCAGCAGAGACACCACGGCCCGCTTGGCTTCTTCGGTCTCTTCGGCCACAAAGAGGGCCTCCACGCGATTGCACGTGGACAGGAGAAAACCCTCGCTGACCACGTCCAGACTCCTCATGAGCCCTAGCGCTTTTTTTATATTCTGGGATTCCACGGCCAGGCATTCCCGCAGGGCAACGGGCGCCGTTTCGTGATTGAGTCCGATGTTGATAATTCCCGGCATTTTGTTTCAGCGCCCCCCCATATTGCCGAAACTGTGATACCCGCCCATGAAAAGGCTGACACCCAGAAAAGTGAAGATCAACAAGGAAAAACAGACGATACTCATGATGGCCGCTTTTCGGCCCTGCCAGCCCACCGCCAGCCGTTCGTGAATCAGTACCGCGTAGAAGAGCCAGCATATGAGCGACCAGACCTCTTTGGGATCCCACTGCCAATACACACCCAGGGCGAACTGGGCGTAAATGGAGCCGACAATCATGCCGGCTGTCAGGAACGGAAAACCGTAGATGATTGAATAGTAATTGATGTCGTCCAGGGTGGCAAGGGACGGGAGCCGGCCGTAAAATGTGCCGAAACGCTTCCGCTTGATCTGCCGTTCCTGGATCAGGTACATGATGGCGGCGAGGCACGAAATGGCGAGAAGCGCATTTCCCACAAATACGGTCCCCACATGCAGGGTCAGCCAGAGGCTCTTGAAAATGGGTTTCACGGGGGTTTCCGTCCCGGGAACCGCGGAGGAAATGGTCATGAAAAAGGCCGCCAGCGGCGCCACAAACGACCCCAGCACCCGCAGTTTAAAACGCGCCTGAATGACCAGGTATACCCCGATAATGGACCAGGAAAAGAATGAAAGGGCACTCTTGAGATCCAGGACAGGCGCCGCCCCCAGAGAATAATACCGGCACCCCAGGAAAACGGTGTGAAAAACGAATCCCGCCACCAGAAGCCAGTAGGACACCCTGAACACCCATTTCTGCTGCTTTATGATAAAAACAATAAACCCGGCCGTCGCAACGAGTTCAAAACAGAGGGCGAGTATAAACCAAATGGATATCATCGGTCCCATAAACCCTTTAAGCTCACTTGTTCCGGAAGGATATTCTTCAGGTATTCCTCCATCTTCGGAGAAAAACCGCCGGAAAAGTTTTCCAGAAGACCCGAATCAACAATTTTCTGGAAAATCCGGCTGTTTTCTTTCTGGGGAAGTCCCAGGGACAATACTTCCTTTCGCAGCCGTCCCATCATGCGGAGAAACATCTCGTATTCCTGACCAAACTGCGCTTCAAGACTTTTCCGGATTTTTCTGGCCAGAGCAGGGCTTTTCCCGGAGGTGGAAATGGCAATCAACAGGTCCCCCCGTTTTAAAATGGAAGGCACAATGAAATCGCAATCGGGGGGCTGGTCCACCGCATTGACCAGAACGCCCTTTTCCCGGGCACATGTGCTGATCTGGTGATTCAAATCCTTATCATCCGTGGCCGCAATGATCATAAAAGCATTGTTCAGATATTCATCCTTGAATTCACGTCCCAGGAAGTGAATCTCTTTTTTTTCAACCATCTGTTCCAGCTCAGTGACCAACTCCCTCCCGGCCAGATAGATAGAAGCACCGCATTCCAGCAGGGCCAGGACTTTCCGGTAAGCCACATTACCGCCGCCCACCACCACCACTTTTTTTCCTTCAAGCTGAACAAAAACCGGGTAAAAACTCATGTTAAACCTTTGTGTTCTCACAATTTCAGGGGCTACAATGTTAACACCTACGGGCCGTTCTTTCAAGGACGTACAGGTTTTATTGACATTCCGGAAAAGTTCTCAGAGCATCACCTTTTCTCTGAAGCCGAACCGGAAACTGTTGTCGAGATAGTACACAAGGGTGGGATCGAATTTGTAAAGTTTAACCCGAAACCGTGTGGTGAAAGCATCCAGATTCAGCGCGGATCCGGCTGAAAAAAGCTCTTTTGTGAATTGAAATTTTTTGAGGTAAACACCTATGACTTCAGCGGATTCGAGTCCCATGGCGAGCGCCTCGATGCACCCCGTCATCTGAATGCCCCGGATCTCCTGCCAGCCTGCCGCAAACCCGTGGATCGCGCCGGAGGCCTGGCCGCTTTCCAGGGTTTCCACAATGTGCCGCGACGAAGGGTCCGAAAAGAAATAAAAGGCGGATTTAAAGAAAACGTAATAGACCGGCGCGGCCCAGGCAACACTCCCTTTACAGGTGGCCAGGGTCATGGTGTTCTGTTCGTTGATGAGGCCTTTCGCCAGCGTTTTCAATTGTTTTGCATCAGGTTCCCCGGTTTTCCCCTCGGGCATGAACGCCTCCTAATCGCAGTATCCGTTATCACGAAACCAGTTTACGGCTTCCGACAAACCTTCTTTAACCGGGCGGAAATGATAACCGAGATCCTGTCTGGCTTTTCCGGAAGAAAAAAACATATGCTTTCTGGCCATTTTCACGCCGTCCCGTGTCACGCGGGGTTCTCCTCCACCCGAGATCTTTGAGCAGGCTTCAGAAACGCAGGCAACAAGGGCAGCCGCCGAATGGGGCATGCGAAACCGCGGAGGACTGTGTCCATTAATTGCGGCCAGCTCTTTAAGAATCTCCCTGAGGCTCATGTTCTCCCCGCCCAGGATATACCGTTCCCCAACTGTTCCCTTTTGAAGGGCCAACCTGTGCCCTTCAGCCACGTCATGGACATGAACAATGTTGAGCCCCGTATCCACATAGGCCGGAATCCGCCCTGAGATGGCATCCAGGATAATACGGCCCGTGGCGGTGGGTTTGATGTCACGGGGTCCCACCGGGGTGGAAGGGCTCACAATGACCGCCGGAAGATCACACGTTTGAACCAGCCGTTGCACCAGCTCTTCAGCCAGGAACTTACTTCGTTTGTAATGGCCGATCATATCTTCCAAACATCCGCAGGAACCCTCGTTGCAGCTGTTCCCGTTGGCAGAAGGCGCCAGGGTCGCCACGCTGCTGGTGTACACAACCCGTCGGATCCCGTTCCGCAAGGCTTCGAACATCACATTACGGGTCCCCCGGACATTATTCCGGTACATGGCTTCCGGGTCCGGGACCCACAACCGGTAATCCGCCGCCGCATGGAACAGAAATTGGCACCCGTTCACGGCCTTTTTCACCGAAACAGAATCCGTCAGGTCGCCTTCCACCACGTCAACGGGTAAGTTCTCCAGGTTGCGAAGATCACTGGTGGGGCGTACCAGCGCCCTCACGTCGTGGCCGTCATCGATTAGACAGCGAACAATCGCGGAACCCACAAAACCCGAAGCACCTGTAACAAGGGTGGTCATTTCTTCAGAACCTGCCTCTCATCTTTCATATGTCTTCCATCCTGATATTCATGGGGAATACCGTAATAATTAAGAAATCAGGCGGAAGGTGCCTATTGTTCCAGAGTGAAAGGAAATTGCAAGGAAAAACTTCGGATTTCGTTCACTTTCAGGAAGATAGACACAAAAAAACCGGGTCACTGTCAAGCGCCCGGTTTTCAGGTTTTTTCTGGGGTGGGCGACGGGGCTTGAACCCGCGACCACTGAGACCACAACCCAGTGCTCTACCAGCTGAGCTACACCCACCAGAATAAGTTGCAAAACATAACAACCGTTATTCGGTTTTGCAAGAGAATTTATCCGGAAATTTTAATTTGCCGCTCAATCGCGGAAAATGAAGACATCGAAAGAAGTGTTTGACGGTCTCGGAAAACTTTCCTATATTTAGCGCCGCGTGTGTATCGTTTGCGCGCATCCGATCAAAACCCGCTGTTCCTCATGGGCCATTACTCTGGAATTGGCGAACAGATTAACACAGACAAAGGAGTTAGACAACCCATGTCAGACCCTCGGCAAGCGCTGTTCCGAAAAATTCCCTCAGTGGATCTGCTGCTGGCCCATCCGGAAATAGACGGGGCGCTCTCCACCCAACCCAGGGGGCTCGTTATCCGGGCCATCCATGAAGTACTGGAGGCAGCCCGCAAGACCATTCAGATGGACAGGCCCGTTTCGGACGACGACCTTGAAGTGGATACCATTGCCAGGGATGTGATAACCCGGATTGCCGTGTTGTCCATGCCCAGTCTCAAAAATGTGGTCAATGCCTCCGGGGTGGTGGTCCACACCAATCTCGGGCGGTCCCTTCTGGCCGACCGGGTCCTGGCCAAATTCGGCTCCCTCGCCGGCGGCTACAGCAACCTGGAGTATTCCCTCGATCAGGGACATCGCGGAAGCCGTTACACCCATGTGGAGTACCTGCTCCGGGAACTCACCGGCGCCGAGGCTGGCATGGTGGTCAACAACAACGCCGCCGCCGTCCTCCTTTCCCTGGAAACCCTTGCCAGAGGCAGGGAAGTTGTGGTCTCCCGGGGGCAACTGGTGGAGATCGGTGGCGCATTTCGCATTCCGGACGTCATGCGGAAAAGCGGGGCCAGAATGGTGGAAGTGGGCACCACCAACAAGACGCACCTGAAGGATTATGAGGCCGCCATCGGCCCGGACACCGCACTGCTTCTGAAGGTGCACACCAGCAATTTTCAGATTGTGGGCTTTACGGAGGAAGTCCCCCTTTCAGAGCTGGTGAAACTGGGCCGGAAGCACGGCATCCCCGTCATGGACGACCTGGGAAGCGGTTGTCTGCTGGACTTTTCCCAGTATGGCATGATCCGGGAACCCACCGTTCAGGAAGCGTTGGACCAGGGGGTCGGGGTGGTCACTTTCAGCGGGGATAAGCTTCTGGGCGGACCCCAGGCGGGCATTATTCTGGGCCAAAGCGATCTGGTGACGGCGATCCGGGAAAACCAGCTGAGCCGGGCACTCAGAATCGACAAACTGACCCTGCTGGCCCTGGAAGAAACCCTGCGCATGTACCGGGACCCCCGGATGGCCGTAAAAGACATCCCCACTTTGCGGATGATCTGTTATTCTTATGAATCCCTTGTGGAAAGTGCGGAACGGCTGCACGCCCTGGTCCGGGACATGGACACCAAAAACTTCTCCGTTGAACAGACTGACGGCCACTCAAAAGTGGGCGGCGGCGCGTTGCCCTTACAAGAATTGAAGACCCGCCTGTTGTGTCTTATACCCGCGGGACTTTCTGCCCAGGGAATGGAAAAACGCCTCCGGCACAACACCCCCCCCATCATTGCCAGAGTTGAAAAGGACAGGCTTATGCTGGATATGAGGACCATTCAGGAAAAGGAATTTCAAACGGTGGCACGCGCCATCAAAGCACTTGCCGAAGTTCAACCCCCGAAGGACAGACTCGAAAGGAACCCATGATCAATGGAAGAAATCATTAAGAAAATTCTTTCAGATTCCCAATCGGTCGTTCAAACCTTTATGGATACCCATTCGGGCCATATCGTCACCCTTTCCGAGAAAATCGCATCGGCTTTCCTGAGGGATCAAAAACTGCTCATCTGCGGCAACGGAGGAAGCGCTGCAGATGCTCAGCACATGGCTGCGGAGTTCGTAAACCGCTTTCAACTTGAGCGCCCCCCCCTTCCGGCCATGGCTTTGACAACGGACACATCAGTGATTACCAGTATCGGGAACGATTACGCTTTTGAAGACATTTTTTCCAAACAGATAAAGGCCCTGGGAATTGAAGGGGACGTTTTGCTCGCCATCAGCACCAGCGGCAACTCGCAAAATGTCGTTTCCGCGGTCAAAGTCGCCCGAAAACAGGGGTTGTATACCGCCGCACTCCTCGGGAAAGACGGCGGGGAATTGAGCAAGATGGTGGACTTGCCCCTGGTCGTGACCTGCAATGTTACGGCCCGCACACAGGAAGCCCATATTCTGGCCGAGCATATGATCTGCCATCTGGTGGACTACATTTTATTTCAAAAACATCTGGAAGAGTAATAGCGACCGGGCTTTCAAAGCGCGTGACAGCCTTGGGAAACCGAATGACCCATGACCAAAACCACACCCCTTTCATTTGATCACATCAAATCGTATCCTCTGAGAGAAAGAGACAGCAAAGTGGATACCCATGACTTTGCACGAACATGGTCATCCGGCAATACCATGGCCAAATGGCTGGAGAGCCTGCCCAACATTCTGGCGGCAAAAGATCTTCTGATGATTCGAGACCGCATGCTGGAAGCCTTTTTCGCACAGCGAAAGATCCTTCTGACCATGGGGGCGCATCCCATTAAGGTGGGACTCAACCCCGTTATTATTGATCTGATGGAGCGAGGGATTATCAGTGGGCTGGCCATGAACGGTGCCTGCATTATCCACGATGCCGAGCTGGCCATGGCCGGAAAAACATCGGAGGACGTGGCGGCCGAAATCGGCAAGGGAACCTTCGGCATGGCCGAAGAAACCGGTCGTTATCTGAACCTGGCCATTGGAGAAGGCGCTGAAAAGGGGTCGGGCCTTGGCGAATCGGTGGGGAACATGCTGGTTAAAGAGAAGTTCCCTTTCAACCGTTACAGCCTTCTGGCGCGGGCCTTCGAACTGGATATCCCCGTGACCGTTCACGTGGCCATGGGGACGGATATCATCCATTTTCACCCCCTTGCAAACGGCGCGGACATGGGCAAAACGTCCCATCTGGATTTTCGCATTTTCTGCCGCCTCGTTTCAGAGCTTGATAAAGGGGTACTCATTAACCTGGGCTCGGCGGTGATTCTGCCAGAAGTCTTCCTGAAAGCCCTGAGTGTTGCCCGCAACCTGGGGCACAGGGTCACAGACATCACCACGGTGAACATGGATTTCATTCGACAGTACCGCCCCATGACCAACGTGGTTCACCGGCCCACCCTGGACGGTGGAAAGGGGTTCAGTCTGGTGGGACATCATGAAATCATGATTCCCCTGCTGGCAGCGGCGGTGATCGAAGGGATAGAAGAGAATAAGGTAAAAGGATAAAACAATGCCCATATATGAATTTAAATGCAAAGATTGTGACGAGGAATTCGAAGCCCTTGTCTTTCGAAGTGACGAAACCGTGCCCTGCCCCGCCTGCAAAGGGGAAGATATCAAACGGTTGATGTCCGCCTGCGCCTACACAACCGGCGGGGGTTCTGATGGGGGGGGCGCCTACAGCGCGCCTTCCGCCGGATCATCCAGCTGTGCGGGATGCGCCGGCACCAATTGCGCCAGTTGTCATTAGGAAGGTTTTAGCCGTTAGCAAGGGTTGATCCGGAGGGTATTTTGTTTAGAATCGGGTTCGGATATGACGTGCATGCTTTGGTAGAAGACCGAAAACTCATCCTCGGCGGCGTGGAAATTCCCCACACAACCGGCTTGAAAGGGCATTCCGATGCGGATGTGCTCGTCCACGCCATTATGGACGCCGTTGTAGGAGCCCTGGGTCTGGGGGATATCGGCCGGCATTTTCCGGACACGGATCCAGCATACAAAAACATATCCAGCCTGTCCATGCTGGAAACCGTTGTGAATCTGGCCCATGAGGAAGGGTATGGGCTCAACAACCTGGACTGCACCCTGGTGGCCCAGGCACCCAGAATCGCTCCCTACCTGCCTGAAATAAAGCATAACCTGGCAAAAGCACTGAAAGCAGCGGTAACCCGGATCAACGTTAAAGCCACCACCAGCGAAGGGCTTGGGTTCTGCGGAAAACGAGAGGGCATGGAAGCCTTTGCCGTTGTGACCCTTTTGCAGAAGGAGAACGTAAGTGTCACTCAAACTATATAACTCAGCTACTCGAAAAAAAGAAGTTTTCAGACCCATGGAGGATGGGAAAGTCGGGCTCTACGTATGCGGGGTCACGGTGTATGATCTCTGCCATATCGGGCATGCCCGCTCTACCATTGTATTTGATATTCTGGCCCGGTATTTTCGATCCAAGGGCTACGAAGTGACGTATGTCAGAAATTTCACGGACATCGACGATAAGATCATTCAACGGGCCAAACTGCTGGACAAAGAACCCAAAGCCCTGGCCCGGGAATTCATCGATGCCTTTTATGAGGACATGGGCAGACTCGGCGTTTTAAACGCGGACGCGGAACCCCTGGCCACAGATCATATTGATGGCATGATCGAGATGATAAAAACGCTCATGGATCGGGGTTACGCCTACAAGACGGAAGGGGGAGATGTTTATTTTTCGGTGGATTCCTACGAGGGGTATGGGGCACTTTCCGGAAGGAACCTGGAAGATATGCGTGCCGGCAGCCGTATTGCCGTGGATGACAAGAAAAGACACCCCATGGACTTCGTGCTCTGGAAAAGCGCCAAACCGGGTGAACCCCAATGGCCAAGCCCCTGGGGACTGGGCCGACCGGGGTGGCACTTGGAATGTTCGGTCATGAGCAACCGGTACCTGGGTCCCACCTTTGATATTCATGGTGGCGGACGGGATCTTCTGTTCCCCCATCACGAAAATGAACGGGCCCAGTCCATGTGCGCCAATGAGGGAGAATTCGCCCGCTATTGGGTCCACAACGGTTTTGTGACCGTTGAATCGGAAAAAATGTCCAAATCGTTGGGGAATTTTTTAACCATACGGGACGCTCTCGAAATATACCATCCCGAGGTGCTCAGGCTTTTTCTGCTGTCCAAACAATACCGAAGCCCCTTAGATTTCTCTAAAAAGGATGTGGAAGGTCTCCAGACCGGGCTGGTGCGCATTTATCGAACCCTTCAACGACTGAATGACCTCCTGGGATCGGATGATCAGGGAAATGCCTCAGCCGACAGTGTTTCAAATGATTCGGATGAATTTTTTGAAAAATTCACTGAACTGATGGACGACGACCTGAACACCGCCGGCGCCTTGGGCCTGATCTTTGAGAAGGTCCGGGAGATGAACCGGCTCATGGATCCTGAAAACGACAAACCCATTTCCCGGGGCACTTTGACCCGGCTGAAAGAAGATCGCTCCCAGCTTCTGCGGGCGGGCGCCATTCTGGGGCTGTTTCAAGAAGACCCTGCGGGTTTTTTTGAACAACTGGCGGGACCTTCAACGACAGTGGATACGGAAAAAATTGAAGCCCTGCTGGAAAAACGTTCCCAGGCCCGGACCGCCAAGGACTGGGCTGCCTCCGATGCCATTCGCGACCAGCTCAAAGAAATGGGCGTCGTCCTGGAGGACAGCCCCCAGGGAACCACCTGGAGACTGGATGTTTAAACTCCGGAGCGATTTCTCTCCCCAGGGGGATCAGCCCCAGGCCATTGACGATCTGGTGGAAGGCATTGAGCAGGGATTGAGACATCAGGTGCTCCTGGGCGTAACCGGATCGGGAAAAACCTTCACCATGGCCCACGCCATTCAAAAGACCGGGAAAACCACCCTGGTCATCGCCCCCAACAAAACCCTGGCCGCCCAACTGTACAGCGAATTCAACAGCTTGTTTCCTGAAAACGCGGTCCACTATTTTGTCAGTTATTACGATTACTACCAGCCGGAAGCCTATATTCCCCAGTCCGACACTTACATCCAGAAAGATTCCCACATCAACGACCAGATTGATAAAATGCGTCATGCCGCCACACGGGCACTGCTGGACCGGGACGATGTGATCATTGTGGCGAGCGTCTCCTGCATTTACGGACTGGGGTCGCCTGAAACCTACTACGACATGCTTCTTTATCTTGAAACGGGAAGCACCATCTCAAGGGAAGACGCCGTCAAGAAGCTGGTGGAGATCCAGTATGAGCGCGGCGACATGGATTTCTACCGGGGGCGTTTCCGGGTGCGGGGGGACGTGCTGGATATTTATCCGGTCCATGAAGAAGACCGGGCCGTGCGCATCCATTTCTTCGGAGACGAGGTGGAGGCCATTCAGGAAATCGACCCATTGACCGGGAAAGCCTTAAACGGGCTCAGCCGCATCGCCGTTTACCCGGCCACCCACTATGTCACCACCACGGACATACGAGACCGGGCCGTGGGGCAGATCAAAGCAGAGTTGACCCGGCACCTGGGGTACCTGCAAGAGGAGGAGAAACTCCTGGAGTCCCAGCGCCTGGAAGAACGCACCCGTTTTGACCTGGAGATGATGGCGGAACTGGGATACTGTCACGGCATTGAAAACTACTCCCGCCACCTGACGGGCCGGTCCCCCGGAGAACCGCCCCCCACTCTTCTGGACTATTTCCCGGGGGATTTCCTGCTGTTCATTGATGAAAGCCACATTACCATTCCCCAGCTTAACGGCATGTACCGGGGGGACCGGTCCCGCAAGGAAACCCTGGTGAGGTACGGTTTCAGACTTCCATCGGCTCTTGACAATCGCCCCCTTCGTTTCGAAGAATTCCAATCACGGGTGAATCAGGTGGTTTATGTGTCGGCCACCCCCGGCCCCTACGAACTGGATCGCACCGAGTCCACCGTGGAACAGATCATCCGGCCCACAGGCCTGGTGGACCCGGAAATCGAGGTACGGCCGGCCGTAAACCAGGTGGACGACCTGCTGGAATGGATCCGGGACCGGGTGGCCCGGAATGAACGGGTCCTGGTCACCACCCTCACCAAACGCATGGCCGAGGACCTCACGGAATATTATGCGGAGCTGGACGTTCGGGTCCGTTACATGCATTCGGATATCAAAACCCTGGAACGGATCGACATCATCCGGGACCTGCGCATGGGAATTTTTGACGTGCTGGTGGGGATCAATCTCCTTCGGGAAGGGCTCGATATTCCGGAGGTATCCCTGGTGGCCATACTGGATGCGGACAAGGAAGGGTTCCTGAGATCCGAAAGATCCCTCATCCAGACCTGCGGCCGCGCATCCCGGAACGTGAACGGGCGTGTGATCCTCTATGCCGACCGCATCACCGGGTCCATGAAACGGGCCATGGATGAGAGCAGCCGGCGGCGGCAGCTTCAATTGCACTACAACCGCGAGCACGACCTCACACCCGAGACCATCCGCAAGGAAATCGACAACATCCTGGGATCGCCCTATGAAGCGGATTACGTGACCATCCCAATGGCCGAAGAAGAAGAGGCGCCCTACTTTACACCGGACCAGATGGAAGAGGTCATTGAAGCGTTAAAGGGCAAGATGAATAAGGCGGCGAAAAACCTGGCCTTTGAGGAAGCCGCCGCATTTCGCGATCGCATCAGAGAACTGGAACGGCAGGAGCTGGAACTGCTGGAGGGATAATGGCCGGATCAACCGGTAAACGCGGAAAAAACGTCCCACACAAGCCTCGGAAACCGCGAGGAGAAACAGAGCGTCAGGATCACGACCGCCTGATTCCAGGATTTCACGCGGTCAGGGAAACCCTTAATCAGCCCAAAAACACCCTGCGGGAAATCTGGATCGCCGAGGGAAAACAATCTGTTCGAACGGAAGAAATTCTCAGGGTTGCCCAATCAAAAAACATCCCCGTTTACTTTAAAAAAAAATCGGAACTATACGACATTTTTAAAAATATCTCACACCAGGGCGTGGTGGGGATCACGCAACCCTTCGCCTATTCCGACCTGCAGCAGGTACTGCGCCGTTCCCTTCAAAATGGCGCTTCAGCCCTTCTCCTGGCGGCGGACCACATCACCGACCCGGGGAACCTGGGGGCGCTCATCCGAACCGCGGCCTTTTTCGGTGCCCACGGTCTCATCCTGCCCAGGGACCGGTCCGCCGGCGTCACCGCCGCCACCATGAAACGCGCGTCGGGAACACACCATCAACTTCCCATCGCCCGGGTCACCAACCTGGGCCGGACGCTGGACGAACTGTCCAAAAAGGGCTTCTGGATCATCGGAGCCGCCGGCGAAGCGGATTCATCCATTTATGATTTTGACTGGGACCGCCCGGTGGTCCTGGTCCTCGGGGGTGAACAAAAAGGGATCAGCCCCTCCATCCGAAAGCGATGCCACCAGCTGGTGGGCATCCCGTCCCCCGGGCGTGTGGAATCCCTCAACCTATCCGTTGCCGGGGGC
Source organism: Desulfobacteraceae bacterium (assembly GCA_016844935.1). Classification (GTDB taxonomy): domain Bacteria; phylum Desulfobacterota; class DSM-4660; order Desulfatiglandales; family Desulfatiglandaceae; genus NaphS2. The sequence continues at coordinate 16,847 of JAERTK010000221.1, forward strand.
ACCATCCTGTCCGAGATATGCCGGCAGAGAAATTTTAGAAAAGTGTAACCCGGGAAAGGGGATTACCATGATGAAGAAAAAAGCCTCCATCGCGGTTTTGGGAACCTTTGATTCCAAAGGGGAAGAGCATCAGTTTCTAGAGACCCGGATTCAGGAAAGGGGTTGCCAGGCCATGACCATCAACGTGGGGACCGGACGACCTCCGTCCCGCCCCGTGGATGTGGATTTTTACGGGGAACTAAAGGATGAGGAAAATAATCTTTCCAGGGACCAGGCCATCGCCGAAGTCATATCCCGGGCCAAGACCCGGGTCCGGCGGCTCCATGCAAATGGCGAAATTTCAGCCATTATTTCCGCGGGAGGCGGGACCGGGACCCACATCTGCACCAGTATCATGCGCGTACTTCCCCTGGGGATCCCCAAAGTCATGGTCTCCACCGTGGCCTCACGGGATATGTCGGAAGTGGTGGGCACAAAAGACATCACCATGATGCACAGCGTATCGGATATCCTGGGCATCAACAGCGTCACCGGCCGAATCCTGGACAACGCGGCCGGCGCCGTCTGCGGCATGGTGAGCGACCGGTGGCAGGCCGGTTCCGCGAAGAAACGCGTGGCCCTCAGCTTTTTCGGGTTCATCACCCGCGCTGCCGAAAACGTCAGGGAACGGCTGGAAAACCTGGGATACGAGGTAATCCCCTTCCACGCCAACGGAACCGGCGGCATGGCCATGATGGAACTGGCCGGCGAAGGGTATTTTGACGGTATCCTGGATCTGGCCACCCACGAACTGGCCGACGCGCTCATGGACGGGTATTGCGGCGCCATCGGGGAAAACAGGTTCGAACCGGTTCCGGGGCCACCCGTGCCGCGCCTCACGGTGCCCGGGGGCATGGACTGTATCGTGCTGGAATTTACGCGGGACAGTATCCCGCGGCCATTCCGCGACCGTCAGATATTCTTCTACGATTTCCGTTCCGCCATCCGCGTCAATGCCGCAGAATCCCGGCTGCTGGCCGCTCAGCTGTCGGAAAAACTCAACATGGACCCCGGAAACGTTCGGGTCCTCATACCGCTTAGAGGGATGTCCGAGGCCGATGAGGAAAACGCACCCCTCCATAACCCCGCCGCCGGGCAGGCGTTCATAAACGCGTTCAGGGGCGGCCTCGCCTCGGGGATAGACGTTGAAACGGCCAACCTGCATATTAACGACCCGTTGTTCGCGGGACGGGCCGCCTCGGTAATGGACGAAATGATCAAAGCCGCCGAAAGGACCCCGCCCCCGCGTGGCGACGTAAAAGCGGCTGCGTGATCACTGTCCCGACGGTCCTTCGGAAATTTCATGGACCCCGCGGTCCGGTCTTTCATCGATCTCCAGGCGGGGCGACGTCATTTTGATACCCTCCTTGTCAAACCGGACCATAATCTTCTCGTTGAGACCCCAACCTTCCCGACTGGGAAACGTCATCGCCCTCACCGAGACTGACACTTTTATGACAATCGGAAGCACGGCGCCTGGCCATATTGTTTTGATATTGTTTTATGCTTGCAATGATGTCAAAATTTGCTATCATCAACGTCATGAACCACAAACACCGAAAAACACTCGGGGCAATCTTCACCGATCCGGTTAATGGAAATATAGAATGGCGCAAAATCGAAGCTTTATTTCTGTCATTGGGAGCAGTTCGGACGGAAAGGGCCGGATCTGCCGTCAGTTTTATTTTGAACGACATACGGGCGGATTTCCATCGTCCGCACCCTGACAAAGCGGCCTTACGCTATCGCGTCAAGGATGTACGCAATTTTTTAAAACAGGCAGGAATAACACCATGAACAAGATGAAGTATAGAGGCTATACAGCCCGCATCGAATATGATGAAGAAGACCGTATTTTTGTGGGCCATCTGGCCGGTATCAAAGACATTGTCGGTTTTCACGGCTCGACCGTGGATGAACTCGATCGCGCATTTCATGAATCCGTTGATAACTATATCGCCATAAGTGAAGAAACCGGGAGAGTAGCACAAAAGCCCTATTCCGGTAAACTGATGTTGCGGGTTCCACCGAACGTTCATGCCGCCGTGGCAACCGCCGCCCAGGTGAATGGTAAGAGCATCAACCAATGGGCGTCGGAAATACTGAAAAAGGCGGCTCACATTTAAAATCACGGAAAGAGCCTGGGGCAAGATAATCGCCGAAATCGAATAGGTGCGCAAGCATGAAGAAAACGCTAGGCTTGCTCTCTGGGGACCTCATTGATATCCAACCGGGGTGACGCCATGGTGATCCCTTCCTCATCAAACCGGGCCATGATTTTCTCGTTGAGTCCCCAGCGGCCCACCAGGGCATATTTCTTTTCCACCCAGAATCGGGCCTTCATCTCCATATAGCCTGGGGCGAACTTGTCAATGACCACCCGGGGTACGGGTTTTTCCTGAACGATTTCGGATTCTTTCAGGATTTCTAACACGATTTCCTTTACCTTTTTCACGTCCGCTTCATAAGGGATATAGAAATCAATATCCAGGCGGCGCTTGGGTCGGAGACTGGTATTGACCACCTGATCATTCAATACCTTGTGGTTGGGGATGTAGACCATTTTACCGTCAAAGGTCCGCAACCGTGTGTACATGACTGAAATGAGATCCACCTTCCCCATGGCACCACCGATCATGACCACGTCTCCCTTTTTAAGAGGTAGCTTGGGAATATACGGTTTCGCGATGACAAAAGCTGCTATGCCCACCATCACAATGACCATGATCACCCGAAACAGAAGGGGGGCCGGAAATCCGATAAAATTCAGAACCACCAGAGCACCTATCAACAGTACCAAAATGTGCATGCCGGTCACCGAATAGGAGGCTCTCCGCTCGGGCATACCCGCTTTGATCAGAATGGAGGAGAGAAAATTCCCCAGATATTTCACCAGAATCAATACGATAATCAGCAGAATCATACCCTTGACCACCATGGGACCCAATTCGCCGCCCACTTTGCTGATCTGGTCTACATAATTGTTCAAGCCTGAAGATAAGCCGTCCATGGAAAATCTCCTTTTCTATTGCGCGTCAGTCAATCTTTTTTCGATACAGTCGTAGACTGTTACTCACCACCGTAATACTGCTCATGGCCATGGCCAGGGCGGCCAGGATCGGGTGCAATTCTCTCAAAAATCCTGGCAAAAAAGAAAAGGAATACAGAGCGCCTGCCGCCACGGGAATCAGGATGATATTGTAAATAAATGCCCAGAACAGGTTCTGGCGAATGGTGGCCATGGTGGCCCGGCTGATGCGGATGGCCCGGGGAACCCCTTTCAGGCTGCCGCTCTGGAGGATCACATCCCCCGTTTCAATGGCCACATCCGTTCCCGTGCCGATGGCCAGTCCCACGTCGGCCCGGGCCAGGGCCGGAGCATCGTTGATGCCGTCCCCCACCATGCCCACCTTTTCCCCTTTTGCCTGCAGTTCCTGTATTTTTCCTTCTTTTTCGTCGGGCAGAACATCGGCCACCACTTCATCGATCCCGGCTTTCCGGGCGATCACCCCGGCGGCCCGGGCGTTGTCTCCCGTGAGCATGACCACTTTGAGACCTTCCCCGTGGAGTTCTTCAACCACCGCTGCCGACTCCGGCTTCAGGGTGTCGGACAAACCGATGATTCCCGAGAACCGGTCGTTTGCGGAAACGACCATGAGGGTTTTCCCCTGGTCCTCCAGGGACTCTATCTGATTTTCCCCATCAGGGGAAATGGCCACGCCCGTTTCCCGGAGCCAGGCGGGTTTTCCCACCCGAACCAGGCCCTGCCCCTCAATCCGCGCCGTCACCCCATGGCCGCGCAGGGCCTTGAAATTGTCCGGATCCACCAGCTCAATCTTTCGGTCAACGGCTTCCTTTACAATGGCCCGGCCCAGAGGGTGTTCGGAACCTTTTTCAACGGATGCGGCCATTTTCAGGAGGTCGTTTTCATCTCCCATGAATCCTTCGGCCGTTCGAACATCCACCACCGAGGGCTTTCCCACTGTCAGGGTGCCGGTCTTGTCCAGCACGATGATTTTGAGGCGCGCCGCCATCTCCAGGGCTTCGCTGTTTTTAAATAATACCCCCTTTTCAGCCCCTTTTCCGGTTCCCGCCATGATGGCGGTGGGGGTGGCCAACCCCAGGGCGCAGGGGCAGGCAATCACCAGAACCGCCACCATGCGGATCATGGCAGGCACGAATTCTCCGCCCATGATCCACCAGAGGATAAATGTGCCAAAGGCGATGATCAAAACGCCCGGTACAAAAAAAGAGGCCACGCGATCCGCCGTGGCCTGAATGGGTGCCTTACTCCCCTGGGCCTCCTGCACCAACCGGATAATCTGGGCCAGGGCCGTATCCTTACCCACCTTCGCCGCCTGGAACTTGAGGAGGCCTTCCCCGTTGACCGCACCGGCGATCACGTTGTCTTCAGGTCCCTTGTCCACCGGAATGGGTTCACCGGTGAGCATGGACTCATCCACGCTGGACTCCCCTTCCGTCACCACGCCATCAACGGGGATACGCTCTCCGGGTCTGACCAAAACCAGGTCTCCCACCTTGACGGCCGCCAGGGGAATCACCTGTTCTTCACCATCCACCACAATGGCGGCTGTTTTGGGCCTGAGACCCATGAGCTTGCGGATGGCACCGCCGGTACGACCCTTGGTCCGGGATTCCAGCATTTTCCCCAGTTTGATGAGGGTGATAATCACGGCGGAGGTTTCGAAATAGACGTGCTTTCCCAGCAATGGATAAAGCAACAGGGCCAGGGAATAGAAGTAGGCCACGGAGGACCCCATGGCCACCAGAACATCCATGTTGGCGGAACCGTTCTTCAGACTTTTATAGCCCCCCACATAATAGTCCCATCCCGTGTAGAACTGCACCGGGGTGGCCAGGGCCAGAAACATCCAGTTGACCCAAGCCCCGTGACTCCAGGGGCCCAGAAGACCAAAGTCCCGACCCATACTGAGGAGAAAAAGCGGCGCGGAAAACACCACACCCACCAGAAACTTCCGCGTCTGATCCCTGATCTCCGCGTCCCGGGCCAGCTGTTCCGCATCGTCGCCTGAGTCCTCGTCCGGCCGCACCGCGCCGAACCCGGCATCTTCGATGGCCCCAATCATTTCTTCCACACCGGTCACGGAGGGCACATAGGTCACGGTCGCCTGCTCAGAGGCAAAATTGACGTGAACGTCCTGAACTCCCGGCATCTTCTTGACGGCCCGCTCCAGATTGGCCGCGCAGTTGACGCAGGTCATGCCGGTAATGGGAAGGGTGAGATGGGTCTCCTCGGCCATTGGGTTCTAATCCGCCGCCGGGTAATTGATTTCTTTGAGGGTTGCCCTTAGATTGTCTTCCGTGGCCGGCGCCTCCCATTCAACTTTTATCACTTTCATGCCGGGATCTCCCTCAACGGAAGCCACCCCCGCCAGTTCACCGAGTTCTTTTTGAATGGCCTTGACACAATGGCCGCAACTGACGTTGGGGACCGTAAATCTGCTTGTTTCCATTTGTTGAGTTCTCCTTTTTCGTGTGATTAGCAACCATGGTTATGGCTTTTTTGACATCTCTTCATACTTAATACGCAATTTGAGCCAGTCAAGCATATCCTGAATATTTTTGGACATAAACCATCTGCCATTGGCAAATACTCCGTAATCCGCACCGGTCATGGCGGAAGCCAGCCGGGTGGTGTTGGCATAAAAAAGCCACTGCTCAACCCACATCTTTTCAATGGCCTCGTTAAAGAGGCTGTCTTTCTGCGCCAGACCCTTTGCGAAACCCTTTTCCCAGGCGGACAGCATGATCTTTGTAGCGGTGAGCGTCATGTCATTGGCGTATTGGACCGTCTTATTCAAACGGGTAAAATGACCGTCCACCCATTCTCGGCCATGGCAGGCCAGACATATTTTTTCCATGGTTTTCTGGCGCTTAGCCTGCTCTTTTGGGTCGATCAAATATTTTGACGCCGGCGCACCGGTCAGTTCCGTAGGCAATGGAAGCCCCTGGGCGTTCCGGATCACCGTGGTATCCGGTGATATGGGCGATGGGTGCGCATAAATCAGCCCGAAAAGACGCAAGGGAAGGCGGCCGCTCATGCGGTGGGTCCGTTCCGCCAGCACATCCCCCTCATCTGTCACCACCTTACTGATGTGACAGACGGCGCAGGTGGGCGCTGTAAAATCCTTTCCCAGAATCCAGGGCACAGCATCATAATTCCACCGGCTCCCCAAGGCGGCAAAAACGTTGCCGTGCTTGCTCACGCTGTAAACCTTGTAAGCCGGGACATCCGGCCCCTTATGGCACTCGGAACAGGTGTATGGCTTACGGGCCATGGCCATTGAAAAACCGTGCCGCGTGTGACAGGCCGTGCAGGACCCTTTTGTCCCATCGGGATTGATCCGCCCAACGCCCCGATTGGGCCAGCCGGTCAGGACGGGGAAATCCATCTCACCATCAGGGGTATCCCGGGTCTTCAATCCTTTAACCTGGACCTTTGTACCATGGCAGTACAGACAGGCATCCGCGTCCATCTGTGGATCGGATTTTGCATGGGTGATTTTCATGTCTTCAAATGTCTGCAGGCCGTTGGTGGCATCGGCCAGAGATCGATACAGCGAATTGCCCTGCAGATTTCCGTAGGCATGGCTCATGAGGTTCCCGCCGTATTGTTCCACTTCCACGGGGTGGCACTGGGCGCAGTCGCCGGGGGTCACCACCACATGAACCGAATAGCCGTTGTGATCAAAGGTATCTTTGTGTTTTTCCGGGTTCATGGTGTGGCATTCGGCACAACCGACCACCACCTTTGCCGTTTTCTCAGACGGTTTCTTGACGGAAATACGCCGTTCCGAAGGGGGCTTTTTCATTGCCGCATCCGGGGTTACCCGCGCCATTCTTCCCTTTTTCCATCCTGCTGCAATGCCCGGCGTGACCGCCACATGACAATCCAGACAAGCCTCGCTGTCTTCGCTCAAGGGAGCCCCAGACACGGGCGATGCCACAGATGAAAAAAGCAGGATCCCCAGACACAGAACCCCCGCAATAAACGAACGGTTTCCAGCAATTCGATTCTCCGTAATCATCAGTTCCCTGTGCCCCCTGTCACAAATTCCACCAGTGCCCCATAGGGTTGGGCCCCCGCCAGTGTTCGACCGTTCATGACAAAGGTGGGCACCGCCCTTATTCCCAGTTGTCTTGATCGGTCCCAGTCTGCATCCACAGCGCGCTTAAAGGACCGATCCGCCAACACTTTTCCAGCCTTTTCCGGGTCCAGACCCGCTGATCCCGCCACGCCCACCAATTCACTGATATGGCCGATATTGCAGCCATCAGCGAAATATGCTCGAAACACCGCATGGTTGTAATCCCTGATTTTTCCCTGGGCTTCGGCCCATTTACCCAGTTCCTGGGCCAGGCGGCTGTTGTAGGTCATGTTCCGCTCACCGAAGGGCAGCCCTTCCGCTTCTGCCGCTTTCCGAAGCCGCGCCATCATGCCGGAAAGGTCCACCATGCGCCCCTTGAAAAGCGCCTCCAGCGTCATCCCTTCCACCGGCGTCTCGGGGTGGAGGGGAAAAGCACGCCATTGAACCACAAGATCCTGCTCCTTTATCAATCGTTCAACACGACCCGTGATGAAATAGCACCAGGGTCACACATAATCAGAAAATATCTCCAAAAGCCTCTTTTCCATCTCGTGCATTTCCTTTCCTTTGACTCGCGATTTAATGCCCCGCCTGGAGAAGGCGATAGACGGTAATCGGTTTACTGTACCCCTTCACCCGTCCGGGGGGCTGTTGTTCCATTTCAGGTAAAACACTCAGCCGTTTCACGGTCTCCTGACTGATGAGGATGTCACATCCCACATTTCGGGTCAATCCCTGGATCCGGGCGGCCACATTAACGGTGTTCCCGATCAGGCAGTAAGCGGATTGCTCATCGCTGCCGGAGTTTCCCGCCAGAACGCTGCCCGAATGAACCCCGATGCCGTGAGCGAATGCCACCATTCCTTGCGCTGTTCGCTCACGGTTTAGAATTTCGAGGGATTTACGCATCTCAAGGGCCGCCCCCACCGCCGAATCCGCGTGGTTCTCAAAATAGACGGGCACGCCGAAAACCGCTTCGATTTCATCGCCGGCGAACTGGATCACCAGGCCCCGGTGTAGCCGGATAGCCTGCTGCATGCGGGTAAAATAGGTTCTCATGGATCGCATCACCTCTTCCGGCGGATTGTTTTCCACAAAGGGGGTGAAATTTTGAAGGTCCGAAAACATCACCGTCCCTTCCCGCCGCGCCCCTTCCAGGGGAATACGACCCGAAAGAATCTCGTCCCGAATCTCAGGCGTCACATACCGGCCAAAGGCGGTGCGAAGGGTTTCCCGCTCCGCCAGCCCCCGGATCATGGCATTGCCGGAGTCCCCCAGGATGCCGATTTCGTCATTACTCACCACCTTGATGCGGGTTTCGTAATCCCCCTCTCGAATCCGGGCGTTCGCCGCCAGAATGTTCTGAAGGGGCGCCACGATGGACCGGATGACGAGCCTGTTCAGGACGCCGGCGCTTACCAGGAAAATACCACACAGGACCACCGTAAAAACGATAATCCTCATGCCGTATTCCCTGGCGGGCATGGACCCCGGCACCAACTCCCATTGTACGGTGATCAGGGTCACCAGAAGAATTACCAGGGGAAGGACGGTGCCTATGCCATAAAACAACCGGATGCGGCGTCCGATGGCCAGGTGTTCCGCCCCTTCCAAACCTGCCAGCCGGCCTTCGGGGAAAAACAGCGGGATCAAACCCTTTCGGCAGTAGTCCTCAATGTTGTAAAAGGCCACAGACGATGTGATGAACCCCACCATGCTGGCGCGAATGGAAAATACCACCGCCGTTCGCATATCCATCCATCGGATCAAATAAGAGACAAGAAAAATTACGGCGGGGAGCAGCACCCATATGAGCACATGGATTCCCACAAAAATGAACGGCAGGTTGAGAATGCGACGGCGCCCCTTTTCCAGTGCGAACTCTTCCACCGAAAGCCCGTTTTTCATCCTGTTGAGGCAGCGGGACACCGGACGGAGAAGGCCGTGCATGATGAACAGGGAAGGGGTTCCGATGGAAAGGATAATCAAAAATAACACCCCGAGCCGCCTGGCCACCGCAGGGAAATAGGAAGGGCCGGCGGCAGCCTTAAAGTCGGCGAATCGTTCGAGAATAAAATCCGTGGGCGTGGTCACATTGAGCAAAAACACGAAAGCCACGCCCACGGCCATGGCCTTGACACTGATGATGTACAGACCGGTCAAAGCCGCCTGAGAGGCATCTATGCTTTCGTTTCCCTCAGTTCGGTCTTTCCTTTCCATGTTACGCCCGAAATCTTAAAATCTTTCAGCAACAATCCCCACCCTGCCATTGTACGCCTTATATGCCCGAGCTGTCTATGCCATGTTTTTTCCGATACGCCATCACCAATGCCAACAGGTCTTCACCATACTTTTCAATTGTTTTTTTGCCCACCCCTTTGATCATTTTCAAATCTTTTCTGTTATCGGGCAAATTGACGACGATTTGAATCAATACCCGTTGATGGAGGATCTGAAAATGCGCAATGCTCAGTTCTTTGGCCTTACGAGAACGCCATTCTTTAAGCTGCTGGAATAATTCCGGGTGCTCAATGTCCAACTCCCGGTAATGCTGGTTGGCGACACTCTCGCTGGAGCGGGGTTTTGGATATCGGTGATCTCGTCTTGCTCAAGGAGTGCATACTCGTGTTCGCGGATGAAATAGTCCGCAATATGTCGTTGGAATTTCTTTTCAGGGCCTTCCAACATTACTCGTCTTTCTCGCAGAATTCAGAAGCGGCCCGGTTGATCTGAGCAACCGTTTTCTCCTCCCAAAGATTTCGCTGCCATTTTGTATAATCAAATGGCTCTCTCATTATAAGAGAGATGAATCTTTCGGCATCAACCTTGCCAAAGGTATTGACAAGCACCTCAAATCCTTTGATTTTTATTTCAGTATCTGTAATCATTCTATTGCCTCCCTAATAAACGAAACGGGGTCGGTCACCTTAATTTCAGTGGCGCCTGACGCCTTTTTCACTAAATGATCATCCGTAGTTAAAAGGTAGTCGCATTTCATGGCGACAGCACATGCCAGATGCAACGCGTCTTTGCCCCTAATCCCCATACGCTCAAATCTTTCCGCCGTTCCAAGGATTTTTTTTGTCGAACCCGTATAAACAAAAGCGTGAACCTTCCAATCCTTGATGGCGAGCCTTCTTTGTTCAAAAGGGTTTGCTTCATTTTCAAAATCCAGGATAAATGACCATGCCAGTTCAAGTTTGCCTTGAACGATTTTCTCCTGAATATCCAGCTTGGCCTCTGTCTCAAGTTTAATCCGCAGTTGCTTCTGGTCGTCAAAAGGCCGGTTGAAGCAGCAATTATCAAGATATATCTTCATTGTATACCCTATACCTCCTTATTTTTCCATCTTTGTAAATTATAAGCGGGGTACGGGTGTCCTTTGCCGTTTTGCGGGCTTTTTGAGCGGCCCGCCGCAAGGCCACTTCAACTCTGGCGAGGTCGGGGTCTTGAATTATCTTTTCTGTTGTGGCCATCGATTCTATCCCTCATCAATCAGATGTGGATTTTCGCCTGAATTGTCATACAGCACCCAGGCATCAACCAAGTTTTTATAGATATTATGAAAGTTATTCCATCCTTTGTCGAACCGGCGGCGGATAACCCGATTATCCACATTGTGGCCGCCCTGGGCAACGCGAACCCTTACCCTCTCCAGCGCAATTTCCACGTCCGGCAGACTGAGAAAGATTAGCTTAATCCGATATCCGACCTCCTGCCACTGCCGGATATATCGAGTGTAAAGGCGGCCGCTCAACGTGGTTTCAAGGGCAAAGCTTTCCTTGCGCTCGGCACATCCCCGCGAGATAGTCGTGCAAACCCGGCCGAAGAGAATCCTCGATTTTTATTTTCCCGCCAGGTACTTCCGGTGGGCCACCATCAATTTGATTTCCCCATAAGCGTAATGATTCCCCAGCGCATTTCTTGCCGCGTTCAGGGAATTGTCGGGAACCTGGTCAAGCGCAGCATCAACGGCGGCTTGTTTCTCGGGTGAGAGCAGCCGGTTGATATTCAACTCGCCTGTTTCAATAAATGAACAGAGGTGCCCCTGAATGGTGGATTCCGCCAGGCCTCTTTCTTCCGCAATACCGGCTACGGTGAATCCCTGGTTGATCATATCAAAGCTGATTTGTCGGGTGTTCGAGCCGGGTGCCACTTTTTTCGGGAATGATTTTTTCCCTGGCGCGTCTTTAACTTCCGGCAGTATCACCGTAACTATGCCGTGTTTTTTCCGATACGCCGTCACCAATGCCAACAGGTCTTCACCATATTTTTGAAGGGTCTTTTTACCCACCCCTTTTATTTTTTTCAGGTCCCTTCTGTTATGGGGCAAGTGGATGACGATTTGAATCAATACCCGTTGATGGAGGATCTGAAAAAGCGCAATGCCCAGTTCTTTGGCCTTACGGGAACGCCATTCTTTAAGCTGCTGGAACAATTCCGGGTGCTCAATGTCCGACTCCCCGTAATCCGGGGCCTGGGGCTTTCTTGCTTTTCCAGGCAAAAAGTCGATTTCCGCTTTTGATACGGCACGTTGATATTCATATGGCGAAAAGCCCTTTTCACACGATTTTACGCCGGCACGCTTCACCACAATTTCCTGTTTGAGATAGTTCAAGGTGTTATCGATCTGTTTGCCGATCTCCTTATTGTCCGTCTCCGCCTGAAAATTCTGAACAAACCCATCAAAAATCAGGGAAAACTTTTCCTGGAACCATTTGGATGCTTTGCCGATTCGCTCCAGGATATGGGCATCGGATTCCGGCAGGGCGTCATCTTTAAAGAGGGTTTGCAGTTGCCGTTTGAATTTTTCACCGACCCCAAAAATATCTTTCTCTGCCATCTCCCGCAACCGACCCATATCCGACACACCGGATACCTGTACCAGACCGGCATTCCCCAACAGAAGCCGAACAAAGTAGTTGAGACGATTTCCAAGCGATCGAAAATCAAAACAATCGAGCAACAATTTCTGCTGGTACTCGATTTTGGCCGCGCGAAGCCCATTTTCAGAGGGCGGGTTTTGTCTGGCCGTTTCAACAAAGGAGAGGACCGCTGCATCGGTTGCAACACCCCGGGATGGAATTGGGGATCTGAGCACCATGCCCTCGAAGGTTCTGCAACGGCTTAAAGCCACATAAACCTGGCCGTGGGCAAAAGCGGATTGCGCATCAATGACGGCCTTGTCAAAGGTCAGTCCCTGGCTCTTGTGAATAGTGATGGCCCAGGCCGGTTTCAGGGGAAACTGCCTGAATTTTCCGGTGACATCTTCCTCGATTTCCCTGGTTTCTTCATTCACCGTGTATTTGATATTTTCCCACTCCACCGGTTCAACCACAATCAGATCCGGTTCAGCAGGACACTTGATACGGATGTCCTCTCTGGAAATACGCACTATTTTACCGATTTTCCCGTTGAAATAACGTTTCTCACCCGAGGTGTCATTACGAAGAAACATCACCTGTGCTCCCTTTTTGAGCACCAGCGCACCCGGGGCCGGGTGGGCGTGTTCGGGGAAATCTCCCGAAATTTCAGCGTCAAAACGGTACTCTTTTTCCCCCAATGCCGAAAGCCGGGTCTCGTTGATGACGTCAGCATTGCGGTTGTGGGTGGTCAGGGTGATGTATCCCTCCCCTTCCTCAGGGGTGAAATCTTTCGTATACCGCCGGTTCAATTCCCCGATGGATGCGGCATCCAGCCGGTTGTCCCTCACGCGGTTCAGCAGTTTGATAAAACGGGTATCGGACTGACGAAAAATTTGTTTCAATTCAATGGTCAACACGTCTGTCTTTGCAAGGGCATTGCTGCTGAAAAAATATACCGACGCATAATGCTGCCGCAAAAGCTGCCATTCATTCTGCTTTGCCACGGGGGACAACTGGTGCAGGTCACCGATCATGAGGAGCTGCACACCACCGAAGGGCTGTTCGTTGCGGCGGTGCTGTCGCAGCACCGCATCCACGGCATCCAGCAAATCCGCCCGGACCATGCTGATTTCATCAATGATCAGCAGATCAAGGCTCTTGATAATCCGCTTTTTTTCCTTACTGAACCTGAACATGCGCTGCCGGTTTTTTTCATAGGCCTCACTGCCGGGAATGAAGGGGCCAAAGGGGAGCTGAAAAAAAGAATGGAGGGTCACACCACCGGCGTTAATGGCCGCAACTCCGGTGGGAGCCGTGATAATCATCCGTTTTTCAGTATTCTCTTTCAGATGATGCAGAAAGGTGGTTTTGCCGGTACCCGCTTTTCCCGTTAAGAAAATATGCCGTCCCGTGTATTGAACAAAGTCCCCGGCCAGGTTCAGTTCGTGGTTTGTCAGCGGTGTGGAAGCCATTATGTCTTTTCCCAATTATGTACGACGATGTCTATAAAAAAAGGAGCATCCGGACAATCTTGAAATCCGATCCCGTAAATGATACTCTCAGGGGCAAATAGAGGAGGAACTTGTTTTGCCGGTAACGATTCGAACTCACAGGATAATTGTTTTTGTCGCCGCAATCGCCTTGTCAGCGATGTTTTTCCAGTGGCACCGGATCCCCGACACCTTCGCCCAGGCGCCTGGTGAGGCCTTGAACTGCTGGCAGGGGGAGGTCCGAAACATTTTACTGGACTATATTGCCAGCGTCTCCACCCCCGGATCAGATGATTTCATTCCGCCAAAGGACCGCCTGGCCGTCTTTGACATGGACGGCACCCTCATGAGCGAAAAGCCCTTCCCCTTTGTCTTCGAGGCAGCCATCCGTTACCTGGTCCAGCACAAAGGGGAATTGTCTTCAAAAGGCCCCCAATATAAATCCCTTTGTGAAGCAGCGGAAAAGCTTGATATGGGCTATCTGCGCAAGCATTTCAACCAGATTTTCGTGCTCCCCTTTGAAGGGAAAACCTATGAATTCTACAGAAGCTGGTGCCTGAAACTCTTTGAAACGGAAGTAAACCCCCTCAAAAATCGCCCGCAGAAGGCACTGATCTACAAACCCATGATTGAGCTCATCGATCTCCTCCATGAGCACGGATTTCAGGTCTACGTGGTATCAGGCTCCCTGCAGTTCGCCATTATGGCCATCTCGGAGAAATACCTGCATGTGGATGAAAGCCGATGCATCGGGTCCATGGTGCAGGCAAAAGCAAAAAGGGACGGAAAGCGGATTGCATTTACCCGCGGAGAACTCCAGCCGCCCCCCAACGTGAAGAGCGGAAAAGCGATCCGCATCATGATGCGGACGGGCCGAGCCCCGGTGCTCGCCTTCGGCAACTCCAGAGGGGACACCTGGATGCTTGAATTCACCGCCTCCTCTCCCTACCGCCACATGGCCTTTGTCCTGGACCATGATGATCCCCGGGAATTCGTATACCACCACCCGGCGCTTCTGAAAACGGCACAGGAAAAGAAGTGGGTGGTCATCAGCATGAAGGAAAGCTTCAAGACCGTTTACGGCGAGTGAGGGATTGTAAGGGAGGTTGCCGGTCGTCTTATCGGCCCTCCGTGCCATATCCACTGCATCCTATTTGCGCGTATCCTGATCGACAAATTTTCTCACAGATATATTTATTTTTTTAATCATATCATCACTTACGCCCCTGGTGAAAATCAGGTACCGCCTGTTTCCGGCAGGGATGTCGGGCATGGTGATGGCAACAAAATCATCGGGATCCAATCCTGCCGAACGGACAAGCGTTTCCACTTCTTCGGGGGCGGTCAGCATATAGGCGGCCCTCCCCTTCATTATCAGTTTCGGTAACAGGTTCTGTCTGCTGGATATTTCATGGGTTTTCGGAAAAACATCCTTCCTGAGGCCATCAATGTAAGACCCGTAGGAAAACGCGCTCATGGTTGCCATTATGAGTGATTTGTCTAGGAACACGTCCCTCAGGGTTTCATGACGCGCAAACATCTGTTTCTGTTTTTTCGTTGTGAGAATAACAACAGGCCTGTCCCGATAGATCGGCAGGCTGAACTTGGCAAATTCTTCCCTCTCCGGTTTTTTAAACCAGCCCACAGAACAATGAACATTGTCGGCGTTTTTTAATTCCATCATGATCCGCTTTGGCGGCATCATTTCAAACACAACCTCCACGCCCGCATCCTGAAAAATTCGCTTGGACAATTCTATCAGAAAACCGTCGGCACGTCCCTGCCGGGTGTGGTAATAAGGCGGCCGTTCAAGATATGATACCGTCAGGGTTTCACACATGACGGACTGTGGTAGCATCAGCAGGACCAGCAGGGCTGAAAAAGCAATTTTTTTCATGATTTCGACTTCTTTTCCCGCAGGCCCGGAAGGCCCGCTTTGAGGCGCAGTTCGTTGCATGCCAGGCACCCCGGTTCGAACCACCGGCAAAGAACAGGCCTTGCCTTGTGGTGCCTGCACTTTCCGGAATCGAGGTCCAGCCAGAGACACGGATTGGAACTCCGATAACGGGCACTGCGCGCGTAAACGTCAACTTGTCGAAGGAGATCATCTGAGGCCTTTACCAGCTCGTTGGCATCGAACGGGGGAAGTGGAAAAGTAAGACAACAGATTCCACAGTTGTGGCATGGATTTTTTGAAGGTGTTTTCATACGATTAGAATGGCTTTCTTCCGCTGATAATACGCAGCAGAATAACCACAATGGCAATGACGAGCAGAATGTGGATAAATCCGCCGATCGTATATGACGAAACGATTCCCAGCAGCCAGAGCACAAGCAGAACAACCGCAATTGTGTATAACATTTTTGATATCCTTTCCTTTAGAGTCTCGGGAACGTACCAGATGGTGTACTTAATTCTTGCCGGGCCCTAGTCGGTTTTGCGAAATCGCATTTATGTCCTTTTTGTCATAAAGGGGTGGGACACTAAACTCACTTTTTATCGATTTGTTCCCCCGAGAGAGTAGCGGGCCGAACCTTCACGGGACGCTGCCAGGGCCATCGCCCCTCCACTTCCAACTGTAAGGCCATGCTGAGGAAAGTACGGATAAGGACGATCAGTCCAAGGACCACGACGTTATCTAAAGTAGGTGAAACAACGACCGTCCGAATAATATCGCCGGCCACCAGGAATTCAAGGCCCAGCAGGATGGCCCGCGCCAGATCTTGTCGGTACACCTCATATGATTTGGCTTGGCCCTCCTGCCGACGAAACAGGAACCGCCAGGTTGCGATGAGCGCGCCGAAGACAATTAGTAAAACGCCTATGGTGTCAATTGCCATCCCGATCCAGTCCATCAATTCACGGTAGTAGGCCATCACTCCTCCTCGCTATTCACCGATAATTCAAAAGGTTTTCCACACAAAGCAAATATCCCCGTGAGAGGGGGGACATCCCCATGCCCATGTTTTTTGCTAGTTTTCTCTCTGACTGTATAAATCAATAAATTTCTTTGGAGATATAATATCGATATCGATGTATTTTTTTATTTCTTTGAGATGCTTGCCTCCTGAAACGATAATTTTACTGTCGAGGGCCACCGCACACTCTATAAACTTGTTGTCATCCGGGCCATTTTCTACAATTTCGATTTTTGGCGTTTTGGCTGTGAAAATAGAATTGTAACCTTCAGCGAATAACTTTGTTAAGTTCTGTATTTCCTTTTGATTTTTTAAACCAAGCCTATTGAGAACCCCAAGATATTCCTCAATTATATTTTGCGAAAGGCATATAACTATTTTCCCATCCTTCCAAAGGTTAATAATTTCTCTGGGTATACCTCCAAAAAATGAAGAAATGAAAACATTTGTGTCAATAATGACTTTAAGCATTTGTAGACCGTACTTGTTTTATGGCCTCATCAATATCCGTCTCTGAAATATCTTTTTGAGAAAGATTTTGACCGATTCTATTCCAGAGATTATCGATGTAAGCTCCCATGTCCCTTTCTTTTGTGTATTTTTCCAATAATTCTCTCACGAGCTCACTTAGATTTTTACCTTCGGATTTTGCTAATTGGCTGACTTTATTTTTCAAGCTCGGTTCCACTCGAATAATCATTTGAGTTGTCATGATTAACCCTCATGCAATATAAAAGTTATATTTTTCTTTTTGTCTCATAATCCACTGTTTTAAAAAAGAAAAAATATTTACGCTGTTTAATGACGTCGCGTTGTATATATAAGTTATACGGGTTTTCCGGAGGTGTCAATGAAAAACTTAACAACCTTATGATATCAAGTTATTTGTGTGATGATAGAAATTCCTGGTTTCAAGCAACCCTATTTTCATTTCAGGACGGAAACAAGGCAGACACGGACGAACGAGATCGCTTTTGATATTTGACAAACGATATCAAAAATAGTATCATAAAATCGTGAATAAAAAGCAACAAACAACTCTTAAGAAGATTTTCGAGAAGCCAACACGGGCCGATATTTCATGGAGTGATGTCAAATCACTGCTTAACGCCTGTAATGCCGATATCCGTGAGGGCAAGGGGTCAAGAACCCGCATCGTACTGAAAAACCAGATACTTAATCTTCACAAACCGCATCCCCAAAAAGAATTGAAAAAATACGCTGTTGAGCTTGTTAGAGATTTTTTGAAAATCACAGGAGTAAGCCACCATGAAAAATTCTCTTAAATACAAAGGATATACCGGAAATGTAAATTTCGACGCTGAAGACAAGGTTTTTCATGGCCGAGTTCTCGGCGTAACAGACGTTATTGGTTTTGAAGGCGAATCGGTTTCCGAAATCGAAAAAGATTTCCACGAAGCCATTGACGATTATCTCGAAACCTGCCAAGAAATTGGCAAGAAGCCGGAAAAACCCTTCTCCGGTCGTTTTGTTTTGCGTGTTCCCTCCGATCTTCATTGCGCTATTTCACTTGAAGCGAAACAGCAAAACAAAAGTATTAACAAATGGATAACTGACACTTGCAGGAATGAGGTGACAAATGTTAGCCGGTAAGAAGTAAAGATCCGAGAGTTCAGGGGACCGTGGGCTTCCATGCCAACGATACAACGATATCGGCCACTCACTGAGGCACCATGTTCAAATTCATTCCCATGTCTTAAAAAAAATCAGAAAATACTCCCGTGGCAGAAAATCGTGCTCTTTTCCCAGGGTAAATCCTGAAGCGGCAAGTTCACCCTTGACCCGTTCCGATGAAAGGCGCATTTCAGGGGGAGGGCCCACCACCGTGGCCCCGGGCCGGTATTCAATAATAGCCACCCGACCACCGGGCTTTAGAACCCTTCTCACTTTTCTCATGTAATCCACGCGATTCTCGATCTCTTTATACACACTTGAGAAAAATACGAGATCACAGGAATTTTCCGGCAACATGGGATTATCAAATGCACCCCGAACCACTTCCACGTTATGAAGGCCTCTGGCGTTAGCCCTTTTTTTGAGATCTTCAAGCATCACATCCTGAACATCGGTGGCATAGACCAACCCGAAGGGACCTACCGTTTTTGAAAACCGTTCCGTGAAATAACCTCCCCCGGCCCCAATATCAGCAACAACATCCCTTGGAGAAAGATGTAACGTTTTGATGACTTGATCAGGTTTCTGCCAGGTATCCCGCGAGGGTGATTCCAGATACCACAGATAATCAGGGTTAAACACCATGTGGCCTTTATAATCGATGACCGTCGGAGCACAGGCCGGCCCCGTGCAGAAAAGGCCGGCCAAAAGCACGCAAAACACAAAAGATTGCAGGTTTTTCACCATCCCCCCACGTCTAATCAGACCTTTCGAACAATGGTTTCCAGGGCTTCCTTTGCCGCTTCCCGGGTTTCACGGGTGTGTGGTCTTGAAAAAACCGTTTCCAATCATTGTTAATGGTTGCCGCAGCAACCGCCGCCACCACCGCAATCCCCCACGCGGCACGCCATGGCCCGAACAATCTCACTTTGGTCCGCATCTTCAATTTTGTAGACCGTGACCTTCATGAAAAAGACTTCCATGCCCCTAACCTTTTCAGGCAGGGGAACCGCCAGACGTCCGAACATGTCATCAAAACGCCAGCCGGCAATTTCAAGATAAAGGATATCACCCACCTTCTTGTCCAACAGCTCATATTCAAAGGTCGTATACCCTTCAGGTCCAACACCCACCACAAGCTCAAAGGAGACCGGCTCAGGCGTCAAATCCATCAATTTTTCACGGCTCCCCGCCTCAAGGAGCAGGGTCACTTTCCTAAGCCCTTCAATTTTCCGGTTCGATTCGCTCATAAAAATTTTCTTCCTTTCCCCTTAATAAATATTTCTGGCCCTCGGCACGAAGAACCTGTAATGTTAAAGAAGCCGTCAAAACAGGAGGCAAAATTGGAAAAGCATCTCATCTGGATCGACCTGGAAATGACGGGACTGGATCCCGAAACCTACGTGATCGTAGAAATCGCATCCATTGTCACCGACGACCAGCTTAACATTGTGGCCGAGGGACCGGATATTGCCATCAACCAACCCGATGCCGTCCTTTCATCAATGGAACCCTGGAGTCTGGAGCATCACCAGGCCTCGGGGCTGACGGACCGCATCAAGGCTTCCCCCTACACCTGCGCCCAGGCCGAAGCGGAAACCCTTTCGTTCCTTTCAGAATATTGTGAAAAGGGCGCCTCCCCCCTGTGCGGCAATTCCATCGGTCAGGACCGCCGTTTTCTGGTGAAGCACATGCCGGTCCTCGAAGACTTTTTCCATTACCGCAATATCGATGTCAGTACCATCAAGGAGCTGGTCAAACGATGGTACCCTGCCCTTTCCAGGTTTGAAAAGGAAAAAACCCACCTGGCATTAAGCGACATCAGGGAATCCATCGACGAACTGGTTTACTACCGCAAAAACATTTTTCTGCCCTGAAAGGCGTTTTATGAAAATTCAATAAACCGCAATCTCGCTAACGGTCCCGCCGCCGAACTCGGCCATGGTTTCTGCGGCGATGGTCAATCCGTCCTTTAGAAATTCCTCGCCTACGCCCGGAATGCCGTAACCGTAGAAAAGAACATTGCGGGTATCCTCCGAAACCCTTGTTTTTTCATCGGCACCCTGGCACAAAATACAGACGATCCCCTTCTCATCCCGCAGCACAATCTCCCGATCCTTCGTGCGCATGTCCCGTTGGCCCATTCCCACGAAGCCCTCCCCTTCTCCAGCCACATCCAGGTTTAACGCCCCTTCAAATCGATCGTAATCCGTCACCGCCACCAGGATGCCCGCACACATCTCGGCCATAAAATGGGCATCCACCATGAGGTTGTATCTTGGAAAACCGCTGTTGATGGTCCGTTTGAGATGCCCGGGCAACGGGCAGGGAAATCCAAAGTCCGTAAAAAAAGCCTCGTAATCGTTGATCCGGTCCGTGATCGCTTTAAGGGTCTCCCGCTTTCGCATCTTGCGGAGGAGCTTTCGTTTGTGTGCATCAAACCCTTCCGGGTTTTCAAAGTTCCTGCATCCTTCAATCAACGTAAATCCAAAGGGCACGCCCGGATACTGCCGTTCATAAGCGGCTGACTTGGAAAAAGAGACCCCCTTTTGTCTGTCCATTACAGGCTCCTTCATTCCTGATAATAAAAGTAATAGATTCTGACTTGGATTAAGTTATCACAAGGGGCCACACATCTGCAAGGTTTGACACTCGTCCAGTCGCCGAATCCAGCCGCCACATATAACCACTTGACACGCTGAGCCGGAAAAGATATATTACCACAACTGAATTTAGGAGCTGAAATGAGAAAATTTACAGAGGTTATGAAAGCCCTGTCCGATCCAAACCGGGTCAAGATTGTAAAGTTGCTTCAACACCGTGCCATGTGTGTGTGTGAGCTTCGGGAACTCCTTCAGGTTTCTCAACCCACCGTCAGCAAGCATCTCAAAGTCCTGGAAAGAGCCGGATTGGTGGGTTCCAAGAAAGATGGCTTGTGGGTGGATTACTTTCTTGCCAATGGCAATGAAAGTCCGTATGCGGGGTCTCTTCTGGGAAACCTTCGTCACTGGTTGGAAAATGATCATGAAGTTTCCCCAATGGTGGATCGGCTGCCCTTTATTAACCGGGTGGATATCTGCAAACGGTAGCCATTTCTTAGGCCCATTATATTACCACATCACTATGTATAAATAAGATACCCTCAACCAATTAAAAGAAAGGGATGGCATCATGGAGATTAAAGTGCTGGGACCGGGGTGTCCCAAATGCGAGGAGGCGGAAAAGCTGGTAAGGGAGGCGGTTGAAGAGTCAGGAAAGGAAATCTCAGTGAGCAAAGTCAAAGATATCATGGAAATTGCCAAACATGGGGTTTTTATGACGCCCGCCGTGGTGGTGGACGGGGACGTCAAGTGCGTCGGCAAAATTCCGTCAAAAGATCAAATCAAGGAGTGGATAGCCCAATAATATACATCCATAACCTGTACAGCATTCTGGTGAATCATGTGGGAAAATGGGCTTTAGGAGCGAAGGGCACGACCCGGGAGTAAATGGATGCTGGTAACATTTTTTCTCACCGTCAACCAGTGGATCGCCGGGGGCACCGCCATCGCCGCCGTGGGTTGCTTTCTCTGGGGTATGATCAGTGTGGTGTTCAGCCCCTGCCACTTGGCGTCCATTCCCCTGATCGTGGCCTATGTGGGAGCCCAGGAAGAGGTCCTAAAACCAAAACGCGCCGCCTTTTATTCGGTGGCCTTTACGCTGGGGTTGTTCATCACCATCGCGTTCATCGGCATCATCTGCGCCCTGCTGGGACGGATGCTGGGGGACGTGGGCAACTACTGGCAGATCCTGGTGGGGTTGGTCCTGGTCTGGGTGGCCCTGGGCATGCTCGGCGTGGGGAAGTTTTCCATGTCCGGCAACCTCCTCCATAAGTTGAAAGTCCGTGGCATAACGGGTGCCCTGGTGCTGGGTCTGGCCTATGGAGTCCTGTCCGGCTCCTGCACCTTCGGGTTTATCGCCCCCATCCTGGCCATTGTCACGGTCCAGGAGAAGGTGGCCACGGGCGTGATGTTCATCCTGCTCTTTGCCATGGGCCACTGCCTTCCCATTGTGGTGGCGGGGAGCTCCACCGCGGTGGTCAGGCGCGTACTGGAAAACAGCCACTGGCAGGGCGCCGGAAACTGGTTTAGAAAAGGGGCCGGTGTCCTCATCGGGTGTTTGGGGCTGTATTTTATGGTAAACCCTTTTTTCTCAATCTAAACTCTTTTTTGGGAGGTCAACACCATGTCAGACGCACGTCTCTTGGCGGAATGGTTTCCGGAGTTCGCTGAACATCTGGACAAAATGGATGAAACCTACAGGGAAATGCGAACCATCGATGAGAAAACCTATCAATTCATCTGCTTCGCCCTGGCCATCAAAGCACGGTCCAGGCCCTGCCTTTTAAAACATTTCATGGGAGCCCTGGAAGCGGGCGCCACCGTAAAAGAGCTTGCCTATATTATGGGCTTGACGTTCAGGGAAGCGGCGGGCGGGGACGACTGCTGGACCCATGACGCCCTGGGGGACTACAAGGCACTCATTGCCGAAGGCCTTAAAAGTTCCGAGTGTTGCAAGCGGTAATGTTCCGCGCACGTCCCCCCTCAATCCAGTCCACCACAGCGGGAATGAGAAAAAGTGTCAGCAAGGTGGAGGAGGCAAGACCGAACACCACCGCTTGAAACACGCTAAAATTCCGCCGTCATGCGCAGCCCGAAAATCCAGCCGTCAGGGCTGTCGCCCATATCCATAGAATCCTTCATGTACTGCACGTCCCCGGTCACAGCAAGAATATCGTTGAGGGCAAAGCGTCCGTAAACCTCCAATACGTCCGTGTGATTTACGTCCAGGTTACCGCCTCTCAGATGGGCATAGCCTATCCCGATGTTGTCAGCGTCACGACCCCACAGGTTACCGTTGATGTTCAAGCCGCCCGAATAGATCGACCCATAGTCGATGGCCGCCTCGTCATCCTGCCAGCCAAACCGGATCCAGGCTCCAAAGATCTCCCCCAACTGCTGGTCAAAAGAGATCAAGGCCGAGCGCATCTGTTCTTTTTCCGTGCCGGCCACGTTGCTGAAAGAACTGCTCGTGGTGTCCAAAAGCAGTCTGTAATTCCCTTCTCCCAAGCCAAAATCCAATGTGTATCCGAACTGCATCCCATAGAAATTGTATGGCTCATCAAACTGATCTTCTTCACCATTGCTACCCAAGGCCATGGTCACGCCTCTTACGGAAAAGGCACCCATATCCCACTCTATGGCGCCGCCAATATCAAAGGATGGCAAAAACGAGCTAGGTCCGTTCACGAGCGCTGCATTCATGAACTGAGTGTACTCATCATTGGCAAAAGCATTGTCATCCATGTAGTCCGTTGCGTCGATAATACCGCCGGTAAGGCCCAGGGTGTGATCATCGCTGAAATTGAAAGTGTGCTTGTACCAGGCTGTGAGCAGATAGTCACGATTCCGGCCGTTGATTTCTTTGTAGTCATCCTGCACATTTCCACCCCATGGGGGGATCACAAAGGGGGATCGTCCTTCTCCATCCAGACCGTTTCCCGCCCCGAACCCGAACTTCGCAAAGAGCTCATCATTTTCGGTGGGCGTGAAACTGATCTCGGGCTCAAAAAGGAGAAGACCCCTTCCCTCATTCTCATACTCTTCGGGAGCATCGCCGATGCTCTGGTATTGATATATCCCCGCCATAATGCCCCCGATGCTGAATTTATCGTTGATCTCGTAACCGAATCCATTGGTTGCCATCAGAAAAACCCCAAGGATTGCCATCAGGCAACCCAGACCTGCCTTATTCATTACGCTCACGCAACTCTATCCTCCCTAACGATTTTTCAATTGATTTGTGCTGATCATGAGAAAGCCCCTCTCATGTAC